>DATJAE010000264.1:0-20626 GCA_035516595.1 Kofleriaceae bacterium
CCACAACTTCTCGTTCACCAGCGAGCTGCACTATCCGTTCACCTACAGCGCATCGAGCGCGCCGACCTTCAGCTTCACCGGCGACGACGACGTCTGGGTGTTCATCAACGGCCACCTCGCGGTCGACCTCGGCGGCGTCCACTCGGCGGCGTCGGGCTCGGTCACGCTCAACGCGGCGACCGCGACCTCGCTCGGCCTGACCGACGGCGGCATGTACTCGATCGACATGTTCCAGGCCGAGCGTCACACCACCGCGTCGACCTACAAGCTGACGCTGTCGGGCTTCGTCCACACGGTCAGCACGTGCGCGCCGATCTGCGGCGACGGCATCGTCGAGGGCAACGAGCAGTGCGACGACGGCGTCAACAACGGCGCGTACGGCGGGTGCGAGCCCGGCTGCATGGCGCGCGCGCCGTACTGCGGCGACGGCACCGTGACCAGCCCGCCCGAGGCGTGCGACGACGGCACCAACCTCGCGACCTACGGCGGCACGCAGCAGGAGTGCGGCCCGGGCTGCCAGTGGGCGCCGTACTGCGGCGATGGCATCGTGTCCAACGGCGAGGAGTGCGACGAGGGCGCGCAGAACGGCACCGGCTACGGTCACTGCACGACGGCATGCACGCTCGGCCCGCGCTGCGGCGACGGCCTCAAGGAGGGCGCGGAGCAGTGCGATGACGGCATCAACAACGGCGCGTCGAACGACCCGTGTGAAGCCAACTGCACGCTGAAGTGCGGCAACGGGGTGCTCGATCAGGGCGAGCAGTGCGACGACGGCACGGCGAACAACACCGGCGGCTACGGCAAGTGCAACCCGAACTGCACGCTCGGCCCGCGCTGCGGCGACGGCATCAAGAACGGCACCGAGCAGTGCGATAACGGCGTCAACAACGGCTCGTACGGCACGTGCAACCACGACTGCACGCTCGCGCCGTACTGCGGCGATGGCGTCAAGAACGGCACCGAGCAGTGCGATAACGGCAGCGCGAACTCGGTCAACGCGTACGGCGTCGGCGCGTGCACCTCCGCGTGCATGACCGCGCCGTACTGCGGCGATGGCATCGTCGAGTCGGCGTTCGGCGAGCAGTGCGACGGCTCGCCGGGCTGCGGCGGCAACTGTCAGTGGGTGATCGAATAGCGCTCTGGCCGCGCGCGGTTATGCAGCTCTCGAAAAATGATCTTGCATCGCGGCGCGCGATCCTTATATTTCGTCCCCGCATGACGACGCACGAGGGAATCGCGTAAGCACGGGTCGCCAGAGGATCGTCCTCGCACAAGGCCGCCCGTCGAAGGCGGCCTTCGTCGTTCCGGAGCACTTCATCGCAGCGCGGATCCCGCCGCACGGACCCTACACGCCATCTCGAAGGAGACTCGTCGGTCCGCGCACTCGGATCTGCGCGCGCACATCGTTTCTTTGCTCGCCCCGCCGTAGAAACCCTACACGCAAACATCTTGGTTCGATTCCAAGTCGGTCCACCTCACGGGCCGAACGCCGATGGCTCGGCATTTCCCTACGAAGGAAACAATCCATTGCGGTTTCCACACTCGGGCGAGCAAACGTTTTTTCGCGTGTCCATTCGCATCGAGCCCACACGCACGTCGGAATAGCTCATTCGGTAGAGCGTCAGATTCGAAATCTGAGTGTGGCGGGTTCGAATCCCGCTTCCAACACCCTCGCGCTCGACGCACTCGGACACGCGAGCCATTTCTCGCGCCCCGCCAGCCAAGCCCAACACGCTGCGACTCATACTCGCACCCCGTTAGGGACGGAGCCTTCGCGGCTTGGCTACTCGGGCGCGAACCTCTTACAGTCGGAGCCTCGTCATGACGCGTACGCCGCTTCCCGAATCGCAGATGGGTCCCGCCGAGCGCCTGCTCGACGTCGTGCTCGGCTCCTCGGCGCACCTCTGGCACAACCGGCCCGGCATGAACGTGCGCGGCACGTGGCAGCCGGCGCGCGGCGCCAAGAAGTCGGGCGGCACGCCGGTCGCGCCCGGTCTGTTCGTGCCGGCCGCGGTCGCGCTGTACTCGCGGCTGCTCGAGATCCACAAGCTCAACGCCGAGCTGATGGCGCACCTCGCGAGCTACGCGCTGGTCGAGACCGACTGGCGCGACCTCAAGGTCGCGTGCGCGGCGCTCATGCTGGTGCAGGCGCGCGCCGGCGTGCCGGTGCACGATGACGACGGCACGGTCGCGTTCTACGACGACGACTACCGCCGGATCGGCGAGGCGATGGTGCTGTGGTACCAGAAGAAGTCGCCGCGCATGCTGACGCCCAAGGCGGTGCTGCGCATCGCCGAGCTGCTCGAGGTGCCCGAGATCGCGGCGCTCAACCGCCGCGCCGGCTTCGGCGATCCGGCGGCCAAGCGCGCGCCGATGGGCCGGTGGTCCAAGGCGGCGGCCAGGTGGCTCGCCGTGCGCGAGACCAACCCGGCGATGCTCCACGGCCTGGTCAAGGCCGGCTACAAGCAGACGATCAAGAACCTCGCGCGCAAGGTCGGCTACAAGCCGAGCTCGCCGGACTTCTTCGGCGTGCTCGGCTGGAAGCAATCGCAGAAGGCGGACGGCCGCCGCGCGATCGGCCTCGATAACATCAAGCTCGCGAAGTCGGATCGGTTCGACGGTCTGTCCGAGGCGGAGATCTGCGAGACCATCGTCGGGCAGCGCCTGCGCTACAAGGACGCGGTCGGCCGGCTGCCCAAGGACGTCGGCCTCACGCCGGCGATCATGGTCGCGCTGCTGCCGACGCTCTCGGATCGCGATCTCCGCCAGCTCACGCCGACGCTCGAGGAGCTCGGCCTGATGGCGGTGCCCGAGATCCGCGCGCGCTGGGACAAGGCGATCGCGAGCGCGACCGATCAGCGCGGCCTCAACATCGCGAAGAACGTGCGCGACCAGGGCCTCAAGGACAAGCTCGCCGAGTCGGCCGACAACGCCGCCAAGAAGGCGGTGGCGGACGCCACCAAGGACACCGAGCTGCGCGTGATGTTCCTGGTCGACAAGTCGGGCTCGATGCAGGGCGCGATCGAATCGTCCAAGGAGGCGCTCGGCAAGCTGCTCGCCGGCTTCCCGCTCGATCGGCTGCACGTCGCCGCGTTCGACACGATGGGTCAGGTGCTGCGGCCGAAGGCGGCGTCGCGCGTGGCGGTCCAGCACGTGCTCGCGCCGCTCAAGGCCGACGGCGGCACGATCCACGGCGCGGCGCTCCAGGCGCTGTACCGCGACGGCATGCGCGTGCCCGCGGGCGCGCAGCTAATCGTGATCGTGGTCGGCGACCAGGCGGGCGAGCAGGGCACGCAGCTCGCGGGTACGTTTCGCGCGTGCGGCTACCAGCCGAGCGCGATGGCGCTCATCCACTCGGGTGCGCGCGGCGGCGTGACCGTGCGCGACTGCGCGCGCGAGCTGCGGATCCCGTTCAGCGAGGTCACGGTGGACCAGTTCGACGACCCGTACCACGTGACGCGCGTGCTGCGCGCGCTGCTCGAGGCACCGGTCGCGTCCGGCGTGCCGACGCCGGGCCTGGTCGAGAAGGTGATGGCGACCAAGCTGATCGAGGTCGTGTAGGTGGACTTCCGCCAGTTCCTCGCGCCGGCCGGGCTCGAGCTCGTGCTGCCGTACTTCGGCGGCACGCGGGTCGACGCGCCGGACCGGCGGTTCCGGGTCGCGAGGTCCGGCGAGGGCGAGCTCGCGCCCGGCTGGTGGAGGTTCAAGATCGATCGGCGCAGCGCGGTGGCGGTCGAGCCGGCGGCGATGCCGTCGCTCGCCGCGCTGCCGGCCGTGCGCGGCCACTGGGCGGCGGGCTGGATCGTGACGAGCGGGCGCGACGCGCAGCGCGTGGCGCTGCCGCCCGACGACGAGCCGCCGCCGCTCGCGCGCGTGGTCGGCCGGCAGTGGTGCTCGGGCGACGTCGTGCTCGACGGCCTCGAGTTCGAGGACGACGCCGAGCTCGCCGCACGCGACGCGCTCGAGCACCGCCGGCCGCTCGCCGGCGTCGCCGGGGTCGTGCCGTCGCTGCGCGCCGCGTTCGGCTACGTGCTCGGCCTCGGCGTCGCACACGAGCTGTCGATCGCGGTGTCGCTGCGCGAGCTCACCCCGCACGTCGTCGCGATCGCCGATGGCGGGCGCGACGTGGTCGCCGCGATGTTCGCCGAGCTGATCGAGCAGCGCCGGCGCGAGGCCGAGCTGGCGCGCCAGCGCGCGGAGGACGCGGCCGCGCAGATCCGGCTCGCACATGCGGCGGGCACCGCGCGCGTGCTGCGCCGCCACCCCGATCCGCGGCACCGCGCCGACGACGCGCTCGAGGCGGCGGGCGCGCGCATGCTGTCGGTGCAGCAGGTGTGCCGCGGCGAGATGATCGACGTGACCTACGAGGTCGACGGCGTGCGCATCATGTCGCTGGTCGATCCGGTCACGCTCCAGGTGATCGATCCGGGGCTGTGCCTGGCGGGCGCACATCGCGTGCTCACGCTCGACGCGATGCCGTCGGTCGTGCGCGAGGCGATCGAGGAGGGCCACCTCAACATCACGAGGCGGCGATGAGGGAGGTCTGCTTCGTGATCGGGCGCGGCGACGCGATCCTCCACGCCGACGCCTCCGACAGCCCGGCCGCGCTGCCCGACTCGCGCGCGCGCTGGGAGGCGATCTGGCAGCATCGCGCCGAGCTCGAGGCGATCGCGCACTCGCATCCGATGGGGCCGTCCGCGTTCTCGGCCGAGGACGACTCGACGATGGCAGCGATCGATAGCGCGCTCGGCCGCGCCGTGCGTTACTACGTCGTCGCACCGCGCGTCGTGATCGCGCGCGAGGGCGAGCTCGAAGGAACGGTTAGTCCCGAGCCATGGTGGGCCGAGGTCATGCGGCTCGCCTCGGGAATGCGAAAGGAACGATGACATGGCGATCCTCAACATCACCTACCAGGGCCAGTCGGCCGACTACGAGCTCGCGCTCGACTTCGCGCCGAGCGATGCGGACATCCAGCGCATCGCGGTCGAGGTCGTGCGCTCGGGCAGCATTCGCGGCCTGCACGTGCCGAACCTGCCGCAGAACGCGTTCCAGGCGTTCGTGATCGATCGGCTGACCGGTCCGGATGGCGAGCAGCGGATCTACCTGCGGCCGAAGGTGCCGTTCGGCGCGTGATGCGCGTGGTCGTGTGCGGGATCGGCGCGCTCGGCTCGACCGCGGTGCAGTACTGCCGCAACCTCGACGCCGCGCTGCGCCTCGTCGACTTCGATCGCGTCGAGTCGAAGAACCTCGCCGCGCAGTGGTTCGTCAAGCAATCGGTCGGCAAGAACAAGGCGGAGGCCGCGCGGCTGCAGCTCGCCAACTTCTACGGCGGCAAGGCCGAGGCGATCGGCCAGCGGCTCGGCGCGCACAACGCGGCGCAGCTGCTCGCCGACTGCGGGCTCGCGGTCGACTGCTTCGACAACGCGGACTCGCGGATCGCGCTGGCGACCGCCGCGCGCGTCGCCGGCGTGCCGCTGATCCACGGCGCGCTCGCTGCCGACGGCACGTTCGGCCTGGTGCGCTGGGACGAGCGGTTCACGGTCGATCGCGAGGACGCGCCGGGCCAGCCGACCTGCGAGGGCGGCGAGCACCTGCCGCTGATCGGCCTGTGCGGCGCGACGCTCGCGCGCGCGATCCAGGACTTCGTGACCGCGGGCGCGCGCCGCGACTACATGATCTCGCTGTCGGGCGTGGTCCGCACCGCGTGATCACGCGGGAAGCGTGCGCGCGAGCCGGCCCGCGCGGAACACCCACATCGAGCCGGGCTCGCCGCTCGTCCAGGCCTCGTCGCGGGTGAGCGGCGCGGTCGCGACGATCGCCACGCGATCGCGCGGCGTGGTCACGGTCGAGAAGTCGACGCACAGCTCCTCGTCGCACAGGGTCGCGGCGTGGAACGGCGCCTTGCGGATCACGTGGTGCAGCTTGGTCGCGCACCGCGCGTACAGCGCGTTGCCGTCGCCGAGCAGCATGTTGAACGTGCCGGTCTTGCCGATCCGGCCGGCGTGATGCGCGATCGCCGCCTCGAGCTCGGCGGGGCGCGGGCAGGCGCGGAACTCGTGGGCGAGCGCGCCGAGCAGCGCGCAGAACGCGTGCTCGCTGTCGGTATCGCCGATCGGCGTGAACCGGCCGAGCCGCAGCGCCTTCGCCTGCTTGACCGTGCCGTTGTGCGCGAACACGAAGTGGCGGCCCCACAGCTCGCGCACGAACGGGTGGGTGTTCGCCAGGCCGATCGCGCCGCGCGTCTTGCGCCGCACGTGGGCGATCGCGAGCAGCGTCTTGATCGGGTGCTCGCGCACGAACCGGGCGAGCGGCGAGTTCGCCGCGGGCGCGGGCTCGAGGAAGACGCGCGCGAGCCGGCCGTCGTAGAGCGCCAGGCCCCAGCCGTCGCCGTGCGGACCGGCGCGCCCGCCGCGCATCGCCAGGCCGGAGAACGAGAACACGATGTCCGTCGGGACGTTGCACTCCATCCCGAGCAGCTCGCACATGCGGACACATTATCAGGCTGCGGACGGTCGTTTGCAGCTCGCGGCGGGCAAGGGTGCGGAAGCGCTGCGCCGGCCGCGGGTACGCCGCTTGCTCTCCGAGCGCGGGGTGAAGCTCTGCGCCGCCGCCGTGATCCTCGCCGCGTGCTCGCACCCGCCGGGGCCGCCGGTCGCCGCCGGGCCCGACGCCCCGGCTCCGCCCGCGGTCGACGCCGCGGCCACGACCGACGCGGGAACCGATCCGGCGATCGCGCTGTGGCACGGCCGAGCCGACGTCGCGCTCGAGAAGCTGTTGATCGCGTACTGGACGCAGGGCTCGTCGTACCTCGCCGCGGCCTCGCCGAGCGACGGCACGCTCACCGGCTACTGGACGTTCGCGCAAGCGCTGGACGCCGTGCTCGACGGCGTGGAGCGCAGCGGCGGCGCGCGGTTCGCCGGCTGGGTCGCGACGCTGTACGCGGCGCAGGACGCGCGCGGCTGGTCGCGCGACTACTACGACGACGAGAACTGGATGACGCTCGCGCTGATCCGCGCGTACGATCTCGAGGGCGACGCGGCGTACCTCGCCGAGGCCAGGACGCTCTACGCCGACATCCGCGCGGCGTGGGACACCACGTGCTGCGGCGCGACGCCCGGCGGCATCTGGTGGGATCGCTCGCACACCCAGAAGGCGACCGCGTCCAACGCGGGGCCGGTGATCGCCGGCGTGCGGCTGGCCAAGCGCACCGGCGATCCGAGCTACCTCGCGTTCGCGACCCAGGTGTACGCGTACTGGCACCAGACCATGGTCGATCCGACGACCCACGCGGTGATCGACCACATCGATCCGACCGGCAAGCTCACCCGCTACAAGTTCACCTACAACGAGGGCCTGATGATCGGCGCCGCGGTCGAGCTCTACGGCGCGACCGGCGACGCGAGCTACCTCGCCGACGCGCACGCGATCGCGAGCTACCTGCTGGCCAGCGAGACCGAGTCGACCGCGGATGGCACGGTGCTCAGCGACGGCAGCAACGCGTCGTGCAGCGGCGACTGCCAGCAGTTCAAGGGCATCGCGCTGCGCTACGTCGCCGAGCTCTACGCCGCCGATCCGTCGCACGCCGAGCTCGCCCAGCTGGTCGCGTCGAGCGCGCACGCGATCTGGGACGACGCGCGCGGCGGCGACGGCTTGTTCGCGACCGACTGGGCCGGGCCGAGCGCGACCGCCGCGACGATCGACGCCGACAGCTCGGCGACCATGGCGCTCGCGCGCTACGCCGAGCTGCTCGGCGCCGATCCGCTGCCGCCCGATCCCGGCTACCAGGCCGAGGACGGCGTCGTGCACGCGATCGGGCTCGAGGCGACGCACCAGGGCTTCGCCGGCTGGGCCTACCTCGCCGGGTGGAACGCCGACGGCCAGTGGGTCGACTTCCACGTGAACGTCGCGGCCGCGGGGACGTACACGCTGACCCTCCGCTACTCGGCCGGCGCGGGCGACGCGTCGCGCCTGGTCTACATCGACGGCGCGAACGCGGTGCCGGACCTCGCGCTGCCCGCGACCGCGTCGTGGGACGTGTGGGCGAGCCAGACCGCGCGCGTCGAGCTGCCCGCCGGCGCGAGCACGATCTCGATCATCTACAACAGCAGCCTGGGCAGCACGAACTACGTCAACCTCGACGCGATCTCACTGGGGCCGTAGCCGCGCGCGCACCGCGGCGAGCGCCGCCTCGAGCGGCAGATCGCGCCCGGCGGCGAGCGCATCGGCGGTGGCGACCGCCGGTACGTCGGGGACGACGCCGTCGCTCTCGACCGGCTTGCCGTCGGCCGCGATCATGTCCCACGTCGGGATCGCGACGTCGGCCTTGCTGACCGGCAGCGTGATCTCGACCGGCGCGCCGGTCGAGCCACCGGTCACCTCGCCGACCACGGTCGCGTGCAGGTCGGCGCGCAGCGCGGCCGCGACCAGCTCGCAGGTCGAGACGCAGCCGGCGTCGACCACGACCGCGAGCGCGCCGCGGTAGCCCTTGCCCGCGGGCTGCGCGGCCACCGTCATCTGCTGCGCGGGCGAGAAGCCGTCGGGGCCGGCCGCGAGGTCCTTCCAGCGCGGCCGCAGCGCGGCGAGCTCGCGCGACACCTTGACCCGGTACGTGCCGATCAGCGCGCTGCCCTCGGCGAGCGCGGCGACCACGCGGTAGCCGACCACATCGACGCCGCCGCGATCGCCGCGCAGATCGATCACCAGGCCCGGCGCGCCGCGCGCCGCGGCGAGCGCGTCGTCGATCGCCCTGGCGCGCGTGCGGTTGCCCTCGAGCGAGCGGATCGTGACGATCGCGACGTCGCCGTCGCGCGCGCTGGTGATGACGTCGTGCACGAGCTTCGGCGCCTCGCGCGGCGTGATCGCGACGGGGCGCTCGCCGCCGGCGCGCAGCCGCACGCGGATCGAGCGCGGGCGCGAGCTCTCGCCGACCGGCACCAGCACGTGGCTCCACGTCCGCGCGAACGAGCTCTGCGCCGACTCGGCGCGCGACCACACCCGGCCGCGCACCACGCCGTCGAGCACCTTGTCGATCGGCCGGCCGTCGATCGCGATCACCTCGTCGCCGGGCGCGACGCCGGCGGCCGCGGCGTCGCTGCCGGGATCGACCGCGCTGATCAGGAGATGCCCGTCGGCGAGCACGGTGTCGACGCCGAGCCGGTACGGCGTGTAGCCGCGCGACGGCGCCGCGGTCTGGGGCGGGTGATAGCTCAGGTGGCTGTCGTGGAACGTCGCGAGCGCGTCGTAGATCGCGTCGTCGTAGCCCGCCCAGCTGTGCGCCGCGACCAGGCGCCTGTCGGCCTCGGCGAACACCGCGTCCTCGTCGATCGCGTAGCGCTGCTCCTTGGCGAGCCGGTGCGCGTACATCGCGTCGAGGTGCTCGCGCAGCACGGCGAGCTCGCGGCGGCGATCGGCCTGGGTCGGCAGCGCGCCGCGCTTGTGGTCCGGATCGTGATACGGACCGGGCGCGGGTGCGGCCGGCGCCGGGTGCGGCGCGACCGGCGGCGGAGGCGGTGGCTCGCCACATGCGGCGGCGAGCGCGAACAGCCAGCGCTTCAACTACCGCCGCGAGGAGTGCGCGGGGGCGACCCGTGCAGGTGCGCGATACGCGGGCGCCGGGCGATACGCCGGCGCGCGGTAGGCGGGGCCGGGGCGATACGCCGGGCCGCGATACGCCGGGCCGCCGCGGTAGTAGCCGCCCGCGTAGCCGCCGCGATAGTGCGCGTACATCTCGGGCCGCGCGATGCCGCGGATCCCGATCGGCACGTTGTAGCCGACCGCCCAGCCGCGGTCGTACCAGCGCGACGAGTACCAGACGCCGCCGAAGCTGCGCCAGTACAGCCCGCCCGTGTAGAACACCGGGTAGTCGTAGTCGGAGACCACCGTGACGCCGGGGCTGACGTCGACCATCGCGGGCGCCGGGGCGGCGTAGCCGTAGTCGACGCCGACGCTGTCCTCGGTGTAGCAGCCCGCGAATCCCAGCACGACCGAAACCATGAGCAGTGCGCGCGACATGTCCCCATGCTAGCGCGCCCGACGGGAATTGTGTTGCCGTCCGTCGTGCGCGTCCGCACACCGTGGCAGATCGCGTCGCGCTATCCAGTGAACATCGCGAGCGGAAGCGACACCGACGCGATCACGATCCACAGGATCAGGCCCATCACGAGCGGCCGCGCGCCGACCGTGGCGAGCGCCTTGCGCGACAGCGAGACGCCGATCAGGTAGAGCGCGGCCACCATCAGCCGCCGGCCGACCGTCACCGCGGGCTCGGCGTGCGCGCGGATCTCGGGCACCCAGGTGACGAGCGCCGCGACCGCGACGAAGCCGGCGATGAACCACGGCCAGCGCACGTCGCGCAGCTTGCCGCGGGTGTCGCGGTGGCGCATGACCGCGACGCCGATCGTGGTCGGCACGATCCACAGGGCGCGCGCCAGCTTGGTCGCGGTCGCGATGCCGAGCGCGACCGCGCCGTACGCCATGCCGGCGCCGACCACCGAGCTGGTGTCGTGGATCGCGAGCGCCGCCCACCTCCCGAACACGACCTGCGACAGGCCGAGCGCGTGGCCGAGCAGCGGGAACAGCACCAGGCCGATCGCGTTGAACACGAACACGACCGCGAGCGCGATCGAGGTCTCCTCCTCCTTGGGCTGGAGCAGCGCCGCGACCGCCGCGATCGCGCTGCCGCCGCAGATCGCGGTGCCCACCGAGACCAGCAGCGGCGTGTCGCCCGCCACGCGCAGCCACTTGCCGAGCTGGAGACCGAGCACGATCGCGGTGGCGAGGCTGGTCGCGGTGATCAGCGCGCCGTCGAGCCCGGTCCGCACGACGACCTCGAGGTCCATGCCGGCGCCGAGCGCGATCACGCCGAGCTGGAGCGAGTAGGTCGTGAGCTTGCGGATCTGCTTCGGCGCGGGCTGGCCGGAGACCAGCGCGAGCGCGAGGCCGCTGCCGAGCGCGAGCCAGGTCGGGGCGCCGAGCAAGACGAGCGCGGCGCCGGCCAGCGCGAGCACGACGAGGTAGGCGGTGCGCACGCGTCACTCGGGGGAGTCGGGCGTGAACAGCTCGATCGTCTGGGTCGGCGCGCCGGTCGCGTCGACCCCGCCGGCGATCAGGATCTGATCGTCGGGCAGCGCGATCGCGACGGCGTCCTTGCGCGGCACGACCATCGGCACGGTCGCGACCGGCGCGAAGGTCGACGCGTCGAGCACGTAGGCCATCGGATCGAAGTCGTCGCCGCCCGCGATCAACAGGTGCCGCGAGGTCGCCGCCGCGGCGCAGCCGCCGCGCGCGGTGGCGGGCGTGTCGGGGATGGTCTGCGACGTGCCCGCGAGCGGATCGATGATCACGAGATCGGTCGAGCCGCACGCGACCGCGATCTGGCCGCCGGGCAGCGCGACCAGGACCGCGTTGTCGCGCGCGGCGCCGGCGATCGCGAGCGAGTCGAAGGTGTCGGCGCGCAGCCGGGACACGCCGGCCGAGCTGGCGAACAGCGCGATCGTCGAGCCATCGCTCGCGAGCACGCTCGCGCCGGCGGCCGGCAGCGAGGTGATGTCGCTGCGCGCGGTCGCGTCGCCGGTGATCCCGGCGAGATCGGCGACCGGCATGCCGGTGACGATGTAGTCGTCGTTGCCCAGCGGGATCGCGAGCTGACCGGCGCGCGCGAGGCCGCTCTGCACGCCGTCGTCGGTGAACGCGCCGTTCGGCGCGATCGTGGTGTCGAACCGCAACAGGTCGGCGGTCGCCGTTCCGGTCGCGTCGGCGCCGCCGAACAGGTAGACGATGCCGCTGCCTCCGACCGCGGCGGTGACGCCCGACAGCGGAGCCGGCAGCGCGACGCCGAGCAGGACCGAGTGATCGAACGCGTTGTAGATCGAGGTCTGGTTGGACGGCGCGCCGGTCGCGTCGCGGCCGCCCGCGAAGATCGCGCCGTAGCTGAGCGGACCGGCGGCGAGCGCCGACAGCGGCACCGAGAGCGTGGCGGGCGACGCGCCGATCGTGTTAGGCGCCGCCATGTAGATCGCGACGCTGGCGTCGATCGCGCCGACCGCGAACGGCGGCGACATCCCGGTGGCGACCCGGTTGCCGCTCGCGTCGAACGCGTCGACGATCAGCTGACCGGCGTCGCCGTTGGCCGGCAGATCGACGTCGATCTCGAAGCCGCTCGCGCCGCGCGGCGAGGTGCTCACGGTGTGCGGGTTCGTGATCGTCAGCTGGAGCGTCTCGGCGTTGTCGAGCACGGTCGATCCCGGCGCGGTGACCAGCGACACCGAGATCGTGCCGACGTTGCCGCTGCACGCCGCGACCAGGGCGAGCACGGCGAGCCTCACCTGGCGAGCTCCTCGATCGCGGCGCGCGCGACGCCGCGCACCGCGAGCGTCTTGCGCCGTCCGGTCGCGCCGGCGATCACCTCGACCGCGCCGCGCGCCACCCCGAGCCGGTCCGCGATCAGCGCGATCACCGCGGCGTTGGCCTCGCCGTCGACCGGCGGCGCGCACACCGCGATCTTGAGCCGGCCGTCGTGGCTCGGCCCGATCCGCGCGCGCGACGCCCGCGGCTGGACCAGCACGTCGAACGCGATCGCGTCGCCGTGCGCCCGCACGCCGATCACTTGCTGCCCCGGCCGAGCTCGCGCGCGCGCTTGGTCGCGGTCTCGACCGCGTTGATCAGCGTGGTGCGCAGCCCGCCCTGCTCGAGCGTGTGCAGCCCGGCGATCGCGGTGCCGCCGGGCGAGGTCACCATGTCCTTGAGCTTGCCGGGATGCTCGTCGGTCTCGAGCAGCAGCTTGGCCGAGCCCATCACGGTCTGCGCGGCGAGCCGCTGCGCGTCGCGGCGCGACAGCCCGACCTTGACGCCGGCGTCGGCGAGCGCCTCGAGGATCAGGAAGATGTACGCCGGCCCCGAGCCCGACAGCCCGGTGACCGCGTCGAGGTGGCTCTCGTCGAGCACGACCGCGATGCCGACCGCCTCGAACAGCGCGCGCGCGGTCGCGAGATCGGCGTCGCTCGCGTGCCTGCCGGCCGCGATCGCGGTCGCGCCCGCGCCGACCAGCGCCGGCGTGTTCGGCATCGCGCGCACGACCCGCACGCCGGGCGCGATCGCGTCCTCGATCGCCGCGGTGTCGACGCCTGCCGCGATCGACACCACGAGCACGCCGGGCTGGAGCTGGTCGCCGATCTCGCGCAGCACCTTGTCGAGGATCTGCGGCTTGACCGACAGCACGACCACGCCGCTCTTGCGCGCGGCCTCGGCGTTGCTGGTCGTGACGTCGACGCCGTACGCGGCGGCGAGCTGGTCGAGCCGCTCGCGGCGAGGGCCCGACGCGACGATCCGATCGGCCGCGACGTGGCCGCCCCGCACGAGGCCGCGGATCATCGCCTCGGCCATGTTGCCGGCGCCGACGAACCCGATCGTGTGCCCCGCGAGCAGCGACACCGTGCGGGTGTAGCACGGCTAGCCGATGTTGAAGTCTTCCTTGTCGTGCGCCGATGCCGCACCCGGCGCGAACCGCGCGAGCGTGTAGCGCTCGAACACCTCGTGCGCCGGCTGGCCGGTCAGCCACTCGCCGTACAGCTTGCCGATCACCGGCGCCATCATGAAGCCGTGGCCGACGAAGCCGCACGCGAGGAAGAAGTCGGGATGGCCGGGCGCCGCGCCGAGGATCGGGTTGCCATCCGGCGATTGATCGTACGGGCCGGCCCACTGGCGCAGGATCTTGATGTCGCCGAGGATCGGCATCAGCCGGACCAGGCGGCGCGCGTAGGTCGCGAGGAACTCGAGCGTCGAGCCCATCGCGTAGGTCGAGCCATGGCCGGGCAGGGTGACGCCGCCGACGATCTCGCCGCGCATCGACTGGCTGCAGTACAGCCCGCTCGCCAGCTCCGACACCATCGGCCGCAGGAACGGCTTGAGCGGCTCCGACGAGCAGATCTCGTGACGGATCGGATAGGTCGGCACGTCGACGCCGACCAGCTTCGCGAGCTGCGGCGACCACGCGCCGCACGCGTTCACGACGCGGCGCGCGCGGATCCGGCCGCGCGGCGTTTCGAGCTCGTAGCCGCCGCCCGCGGCCGGTGCGAGCCCGGTCACCGCGGTCTGGGTGAAGATGCGCACGCCGTGCGCCGCGGCCTGGCGCGCGTAGCCCCACAGGAACGGCCACGGGAACAGGATGCCGTCGGTCGGGTTGTACGCCGCGCCGACCACGCCGGCGAGATCGAGCTCGGGCACGAGGTCCCGCGCGTCGCGCGGCTCGAGCATGCGGGTCGCGACGCCGCAGCGGTTCTGCAGCGCGATGTTCTTCTCGAGGCGCGCGACCTCCCGGGCGCTGCGCGCGATGAACAGGTAGCCGCCCTGGCGGAACCACACGTTGACCCCGAGGTCGACCGCGAACCGCCGGCACAGCTCGACCGACTCCTGCATCAGCCGGATGTTGATCTCGGTCGACCACTGCTGGCGCACGCCGCCGCCGTTGCGTCCCGACGCGCCCTCCGCGAGGTAGCCGCGCTCGAGCACGACCACGTCGTCGAGCCCGCGCCGCGCGAGGTGATACGCGATCGCCAGCCCGACCACGCCGCCGCCGACGATCGCGATCTCGGCGGTCGGCGGGACCTGCGTGTCGATCTCGAGCGTCGCGGGCAGCCGGATCTCGCCGGAGACGTCGGCGCGGCTCTCGTCTTCCTCGGCGTCGTCGCCACCCGGCGTCATTTTCCGTCCTCGTCCTCGAAGCGGTGCGCGTCGGGGGCGTTCGCGAGCAGCTTGATCGGCGTCGGCGCGAGCGGCGGGCGCGAGGTGAACGGCCGGATCTCGGCGGGCTGCTTGCCGGTGAGCCGCGCCAGCTGGGTCGCGACCGGCGCGAGGCACTCCTTGCCCTGGCACGGGCCGGTGCCGAACCCGGTGTAGCGCTTGACCTCCTCGATGTCGCGATAGCCGCGCGACACGCAGTGCTCGAGATCGTCGAGCGTGACGTCCTCGCAGCGGCACAGCACGATCTTCTTGGCCATCACCCACCTCCGAGCGAGGCCGCCGCGGCCGCGCCGACGCGCGCGCCGTGGGTGGCGCCGCGCACCGGGCCCATGAAGCCGGTGACGTCGCCGCACGCCCACACGCCGGGCGCCGTGGTGCGGCCGTCGCGATCGACGATCACGCGAAACCCGCCGGCGTCGGGATCGAGCGTGACCTTGCAACCCTGCTGGCGCGGCCCCTCCGACGCGGGCGACGGGATCGCCGCGACCCCGACCACCTCGCAGTCGTAGCGGCCGTGCGCGGTCTCGACGCCGCTCACCCAGCCGCGCCCGCGCGTGCCGAGCATGTCGGCGAGCGGGACGCGCAGGACGTCGGCGCCGGCGCCGCCGAGAGCGCGCGCGAGCACGTCGACCTCCTCGGCGAGCTGCGGCTGCTCGACCAGGCACACCTTGTCGCCCGCGACGATGCCGTGATCGCACAGCAGGCGGCCGAGCGCGCGCGCCGCGATCACGCCAGGCCGATCGTTGTCGGGGAACGGCAGGTTCACCGCGTAGCCGCCGGTCGCCCAGATCCACGCGCGCGCGTGCACGCGGATCAGCTGATCGGGCGCGGCGATCGCGAGCACGCCGCCGTCGTCCTCCGGGAAGTAGCCGACCGCGGTGGCGCGCGCGACGAGCTCGACCCCGGCGTCGCGCGCGGCGGCGCAGCGCGCGTCGAGCTCGCTGCGCGCCGTACGCGGATCGGCGCGCAGGCTGCCGCCCGGGCGCAGCTGATCGTCGACCAGCAGCGTGGTGCGGCCGCGCCGCGCGCACTCGGTGGCCGCCGCGAGCCCCGCCGGGCCGCCGCCGATCACGCACGCGTCGATCGCGCGCTCGCCGACCTCGGGCAGCTCGCCCGGCGCGCGATCCGGAAGCTTGCCGAGCCCCGACAGCTGGCGCACGACCTTGTTGGCGAGCCGGTTCAGCACCGACGATCCGGTCATCAGCGTGTGGTGGTCGAGCCCGCGCGCGAACAGGAAGTCGACCGCGCCGAGCAGGTCGACCTCGGCCGACGGGAACGCGTTCTGGCTGGCGACCTCTGCGCCGTGCTCGCACGGCGCCTGACACGCGCGCAGGTTCGGCACCCCGCCGAGCCGGACCAGGCAGCCGCTGCAGTGACCCTCGAGGCAGAAGAACGTGCGCGGGCGGTGGTACTTGAGCGATCGCGACAGCACGCGCGTGCCGCTCGCGAGCGCCGCGGCCGCGATCGTCTCGCTCGCGTACGCGCGCACGGCGGTGTCGGCGATCCTGATCTCGACGGCAGCGCCGCGCGCGGCATCGTGCTCGGGCAAGCGGCGCGCCACGGGTTGAGAAAATACACGATGTTCGCTGGCCCCAAAACAACGTCGCTGCGTTGCTTTCGCGTCGGAGAGCGGGTTACCGTTCTGTTCCGAAAGGACAGGGGAAACCGAATGGCGACTCCAACGAGGCCGTGTCCCTATTGTGGGGCGGCCGTGCTCGTGAACGCGCCTGCGTGTGGCACGTGTGGCCGGCCGATGCCGCCGATGCAGGCGGGCGCTCCCGGCCAGCAACCAGCGAAGACGATGTTCGGGTACGCCGCGCCGGTGCCCCAGCAGCAGCCCGCACGGCCCGGCACGCCGGCGGCGCCCCAGCCGGCGCGCCCCGGCACCGGTTCGCAGGGTGCCTATCCGCAGCAAGGTTTCCAGCCGCCGCAGCAGCAAGGTTTCCCGCAAGCGCAACCGCAGCAGCAGGGCTTCGCGCAGCAGCCGCAGTACGGCCAGCCGCAGCAGCCGCAGTACGGCCAGCCGCAGCAGCCGCAGTACGGCCAGCCGCAGCAGCCGCAGTACGGCCAGCCGCAGCAGCCGCAATACGCGCAGCCGCAGCAGCCGCAGTACGGCCAGCCGCAGCAGCCCGCGTATGCGACGCCCGCGGCGGCGCCGGCCTACGGCCAGCAACCGCAGCAAGCGTACGGCCAGCAACCGCAGCAAGCGTACGGCCAGCCGCAGTACGGCCAGCAGGCGGGCTTCGGCCAGCAGGCCGGCTATCCGCAGGCGCAGAATCCGTACGCGCAGCCGCAGCAAGAGCACCACGGCGCGCTCGACAACCTCGCCCATCGCGTTCCGCAGTCGGCGCCGGGCACGGTGTTCGGGTTCCCGGTCGCCAAGCTGCGCGACGCCGCGCTCCAGCGCAAGGCGCTGTTCCTGCTCGGCGTCGCGCTGATCGTCTCGATCTTCGTGCCGGTGATCCTGAGCCCGAGGCTGGTGTTCGTGTGGAGCGCGCCCGACAAGTTCCGGCCGCTCATCTACCCGATCCTCGCCGGCGCGGCATACCTGCTCGTCGCTGCCGCGCCGCCCGACCTGCGCCAGAAGGTGCCGCCGGCCGTGCTGCAATGGCTGCCGTTCGGCGTGTCGTTCGTCGGCATCCAGCTCACCGGGATCGGGCTCGGCGCGCTCGTGATCTTCGGCTTCCCCGGCGGCCTCGGCGGCAGCTACTACCTCTACACGATCGGCATGGCGACGCTGATCTTCGGCTTGCTCGCCCGCCTGGCCAATCCCACCGATCAGACCGCGCGCGTGATCATCGTGGTCGGCGCCGGCGCGCTGGTCATTCCATTCTTCGAGCAGCTCGGTCCCGCGTTCAGCTTCCACGGTGGGTTGCTCGACATCATCCACAACCTGCTGTTCCTGATCGTGCTCGCCGTCGGCGTGCTGTGCATCGCGTTCTTCCTGCCGCCGCAGAAGCTGCCGCCGGCGCTCCAGGCGATCGACGCGCTCGCGCCGCTGTTCATCGCGGTGCTCGTGCTCTGGCTGCCGGCGCAGACCGCGATCCTGTCACTCGAGATCGGCCACGAGCTGTTCGGCTGGACCGCCGCGCTCCTGCTGATGGCGCGCGCGCTGCTCTGGCTGGTCGCGTACTTCGGCGTGCTGATGCTCACCGCGCCGGCCGCGTACGACGCCGTCATGGCGATGGTCAAGGGCGGCGGCGGCGGCGGTCAGCAGGGCGGAGGCTACCCGCCACAGGGCGGCGGCTATCCGCCGCAAGGCGGTGGCTACCCGCCGCAAGGCGGAGGTTATCCGCCGCAGGGTGGTGGCTACCCGCCGCAAGGCGGCGGCTATCCCCCGCAGCAGGGCGGCTGGCAGTAACCGGCATGCTCTCGGGCAACGGCTCGCCTCGGCGGGCCGTTCGCGTTTTCGGCGCGTGCGTGCTCTGATCGCGCCATGCGCGAACGCGGCCTCGAGTACAAGGTCGGGCTCCTCGTCGTCATCTCGAGCGCGATCCTGGTCGGGTTCATCGTCCTGCTCGGCAACTTCTCGTTGCACTCGGGCTACCGGATCTATGTCGACTACGACTACATCGGCTCGCTCCAGCCCGGCGCGCCGGTCAAGGTGTCGGGCATCAAGGTCGGCAAGGTCGAGGACATCGACTTCTGGGGCGGCCACGAGGATCCGCAGCTCCACCAGCGCGTCCAGGTCCGGGTCACGGTGTGGATCGAGGATCGCGTGCGCGACAGCGTGCGGTCCGACGCCGAGTTCTTCATCAACACCGCCGGCGTGCTCGGCGAGCAGTACCTCGAGATCGTGCCCGGTCGCGACTGGGAGCACCCGCCGATCGCGCCGGGCTCGGTGATGCACGGCCAGCCGTGGGTTCACGATCCGCCGCGCACCGACCTCGTGGTCGCCAAGCTCTACGAGGTGCTCGACGGCGTCGCGTCGGTGCTGCACGACGATCGCGACAACATCAAGAACCTGCTCACCAACAGCGCGAACGCGGTCGCCGAGGCCAACAAGCTGCTGGCCGACAACCGCGAGCGGATCGGCGAGCTGATCGGCAACGGCGCGGACCTCGCGAAGGAGGCGCGCACCACGCTCGCCAAGGTCAACGCCGGCCTCGGCGACGGCAAGCCGGTCGCGGCGCTGGTCGGCGATGCCGATCAGACGCTGCGCGCGGCGCAGACCACGCTCGTCCAGCTCACGCCGCCCGCGCAGGCGCTGATCGCCGACGCCACGCGCGTGCTCGGCCTCATCACCGAGCAGCGGCTCGAGGGCGTCGACCACCTCGTGGGCAGCGCGGCGACCGCGGCCGGCAAGGCGGGCGGCCTGATCGACAACGTCGGCGGCATGGTGAGCGACCTGCGCGCCGGCAAGGGCACCGCGGGCGCGCTGCTCGCCAAGGACGAGCTCTACGCCGATCTGCGCGAGCTGATCCGCGATCTCAAGCGCAATCCGTGGAAGTTCTTCTGGAAGGAGTGACGTGAGCCTGCTCGCTCAGGACGAGGTGCTGGTCCGTCGCGTCGGCTTCGTGTCGCTCGGCGTGCTCGCGCTCGCGATCGTGTTCTTCGTGTTCGTGTTCGATCGCATCGAGTGGGGCAAGCACGTGCGGGTGCGGGTGTACTTCCACGCGACCGGCGGGCTGGCCGAGGACGCGCCGTTCGTGGTCGCCGGCCGCGCGGTCGGGCGCGTCGAGTCGATCGCGCTATCGCCGCACGGCGCGCCGGGGCCGCTCGGCGGCGACGCGGGCGTGGTCGCGACCGTCGCGATCGACGCGAAGGCGGCGCGCGAGCTCCACGTCGCCGACGTGTTCGTCGCGTCGCGCGGCCCGCTGTCGGGCAAGTACCTCGAGCTCGGGCCGGCCGAGCCCGGCGCGGCGCCGCTGCGCGACGGCAGCGAGCTGCGCGGCGCCGATCCGCCGACGCTCGATCGCGTGCTCGAGCGCACCTGGGACAACCTGACGACGGTCAAGAAGTTCGGCGACGAGCTCGCGCCCGAATTCGACGCGCTGCGCGCCCAGCTCGATCAGCTGCGCGCCAACCTGCGCGCGCTCGCGCCCGACGTGCCGCTCGGCGAGGACGTCGCGGCGCTCTACGCCGAGGCCGGCCGCACCTACGACGCGCTCGGCGACGCGCCCGGGCTCGCCCGGATCGGCGCGCTGGCCGGCGATGCCCGCGCGACGATCGCGCAGGCGCGCGGCGCGCTCGTCCGGCTCGGCACGCGCGCCGACGCGCTGTCGCAAAGCCTCGCCGCGCTGCGCGGCCGGATGGACGGCACGGTCGATCACGCGATCGCGCAGGCCCAGCTCGCGCTCGACCGCGTGCGCGCGGCGATCGCCAGGCTCGATCCGCTGCTCGCCGATGTCGACGCGATCTCGGCCTCGCTGGCCGCGGGCGACGGCTCGCTGATGCGGCTGATGCACGACCCCGAATTCCCCGAGGATGCCAAGGAGCTGGGCAAGATCCTCAAGCGCCAGCCGTGGAAGGTGATCGATCATCCCACGAAGTGAGCGGCGGTATATGATGGGAAGATGGGTCGGCGTCTGTGCGCGCTCGCGCTGGTCGTGCTCGGCGGCTGTGGCCGCCTGAGGTTCGACGTGCTCGGCCACGCCGGTGGTGACGACGTCGACGCGGCGAGCGCGCCGGGCGACGGTCCCGCGGGCGACGACGCGCCGCCGGACGGGCCCAGCACCGTCGGCACGACGATCCCGGCCGGCAACGGGCCGAGCGGCGTCGCGGTCGGTGACTTCAACCAGGATGGCTTCGAGGACATCGCCGAGTGCAACGACCTCGGCGACAACGTGGTCATCTTCCTCGGCGACGGCACCGGCCACTTCACGCAAGGCGGGACGTTCCCGGTCGGCATCTCGCCCGGCGCGATCATCGTGCGCGACTTCAACGGCGA
>DATJAE010000265.1:0-23180 GCA_035516595.1 Kofleriaceae bacterium
GCCGGCTCGCAGACCTCGCTCGCGATCCTGTTCCGCGCGATCCCCGAGCTCGATCCGGCCTACGTCGCGCTGGTCGCGCTGCTGCGCGTGCTCGACGACGGCATGTCGACCCGCCTGCACTACACGCTCGCCGACCAGAAGGGGCTCGCCTACTCGATCCACGCCGCGATCGAGCCGCTCGCCGACGCCGCGCTGTTCGAGATCACCGGCGCGACCGCCAACGCCAAGGTGCCGTCGCTCGTGCGCGAGCTGCTCGGCCTGCTCGACGGCCTGCGCCGCGGCCAGGTCACGGCCGACGAGCTCGCCAAGGCGCGCGTGCGCTACCGCTACGAGACCCTGGCCTCGCTCGACGACGCCGCCGCGATGGCCGGCTGGTTCGGCGGCACGGCGCTGTACTACGCGCCGCCCGCGCTGTCGGAGCGGCTGACGCAGATCGAGCACGTGACGGTGGACGACGTGGTGCGCGTGGCCGAGCAGGTGCTCGTGCCGAGCCACTTCGCGCTCGCCGCCGTCGGATCGCTGTCGCGCGCCCGGCTCGGCGAGCTGCGCCAGGCGGTCAGCGACTGGCGATAGCGCGCGCCTCGCCGGTGCCGGCTGCCGGCGCTCAGTGCCTGCCCCGCCGACGCCCGCGCGCCTGCGGCGGCGGCGCCGGCGGGCGCGCCACGACCACGCCGTGCGGCACGCGCGACTGGTACGGGTGACCGTCGACCACCGGGATGTCCTGGCGGGTGAGCTTGATGATGCTGCGCCAGTCGGCGCGCTCCTCGGCGTCGCAGAACGTCAGCGCCATCCCGCTCGCGCCGGCGCGCGCGGTGCGGCCGATGCGGTGGACGTAGGTCTCCGGCACCTCGGGCACGTCGAAGTTGATGACGTGGGTGACGTCGTCGATGTCGATGCCGCGCGCCGCGATGTCGGTCGCGACCAGCACGCGGATCTTTCCGGCCTTGAAGCTGGCCAGCGCGCGCTCGCGCGCGTTCTGCGACTTGTTGCCGTGGATCGCGGACGCGCCGACCCCGGCCTTGTCGAGGTGCTCGGCGATCCGGTTCGCGCCGTGCTTGGTGCGCGAGAACACCAGGACGCGGCGCATCGCCGAGTCGCGCAGCACGTCGACCAGCAGCGCGCGCTTGTCGGCCTTCTCGACCATGTACACCTCCTGCTCGACCTTCTCGACCGTGGTCGCGGGCGGCGCCACCGCGACGGTCTCGGGGTCGTGGAGCAGCTGGTCGGCCAGCTCCTGCGCCTCGCGCGGCATGGTCGCCGAGAAGAACAGGGTCTGGCGGCGCGCCGGCAACAGCTTGATCACGCGGCGCACGTCGTGGATGAAGCCCATGTCGAGCATGCGATCGGCCTCGTCGAGCACGAACACCTCGAGCGCGCGCAGATCGACCAGGCCCTGGCCGGCGAGGTCGAGCAGGCGGCCTGGGGTCGCGACCAGGATGTCGAACCCGGTCCTGAGCGCCTGCTTCTGCGGCTCCATGCCGACCCCGCCGAAGATCACGGTCGAGCGCAGCGGCAGGTGCTTTCCGTAGGTGCGAAAGCTGTCGCCGATCTGCGCCGCGAGCTCGCGGGTCGGCGTGAGCACGAGGCAGCGGATCGCGCGATGACCTCGGCCGGCCGAGATGTGCGCGAGGCGCTGCAGGATCGGCAGCGCGAACGCGGCGGTCTTGCCGGTGCCGGTCTGGGCCAGGCCGAGCAGGTCGCGCCCGGCCAGCACGTGCGGGATCGCGCGCGCCTGGATCGGTGTGGGCGCGATGTAGCCCTCCGCCGCCACCGCCTGCGCGATCGGCGCTATCAGCCCCAGCTGGTCGAACTCCATCGCGGTCGTGTAGCACGACCTGCCGCGTGCTAGCGTAGTGCAGGCACGGAGTCGACGCGCTGCCATTGCGCGGCGGCGGCGGGGGCCGGGGTCACGCGGCAGGTCGGCTCGGGGGCCGTCGGGCTGAGCCCGATCGCGAGCGCGGGGGTCGCGGCGGCGGCGGCGAGGAGGCACAGGGTGAGCAGGCGCTTGCGGCGCATGTCGCTATCTACGCACCAGCGCGCCCGGCGATCTGGATCACGGGCAAGTCACCGAAACGCGCGACGGAACCGTGTTCGGCGTGGTCGAGATCTGGTTGTTGCCCAGCTCGCCGTGCGCGTCATCTCCCCAGCACCACAGCGACCCGTCGCCGGTCAGCGCGCACGCGTGGTACTGGCCGATGCGCAGCTGGGTGACCGACGAGATCAGCGCGTCGGTCGGATCCGTCACGTTCACCGGCATCAGCGAGCCGGTCGCGCCCTCGCCGCTGCCGTTATCGCCCCAGCATTGCAGGGCGCCGTTGGCGTTCGAGAGGCACAACGTCTCGGAGGTCGGTCCGCCGAACAGCGCGGTGCCGGCCACCAGGTTGGTCGCGACCGTCGCGTTGTCGCCGTTGTTGCCGGCCGGGCCGAAGATCCCGGTCGAGCCGTTGCCCCAGCACCACACGCCGTCGGCCTTGGTCAGCACGCAGCCGGTCTCGTCGTCGACCAGCAGCTGGCCGACGTCGCCGAAGCCGTTGATCGCGACCGGGGTGATGCTCTGGGTCGTGCCGCCGTTGGCGAGCTCGCCGAGCTGGTTGCCGCCCCAGCACCACGCGCTGTTGTCGTCCTTGACCATGCAGGTGAAGTCATCGCCCGCCTGGAGGTCGAGCACGTGGTTGGTGAACGCCGACGAGCTGTTGACGACCAGCGGGCCGGGCACGTTGGGCAGCGCGGTGAAGTCCTGGCCGGCCTCGCCGCCCTCGTCGCCCGTGGTGTTCTCGCCCCAGCAGTACAGCTGGCCGTCGCTGCCGACCGCGCAGGTGTGCTCGCCGCCGGCGGTGAGCGTGCTGGTCACCTTGCCGCTCGGCAGCGCGGCGGTGAACGTCGAGCCGCTGACGCACGTCGGCGAGCCGCTGCCGACGCCCGGGTTCCACTTCGGCACCTTGACCGCGCGCGTGCTGTTGGTGATCGACGAGTCGCACTGGCCGAGGTTGTCGGTGTCGTTGATCCCCCAGCACCACACCGAGCCGTCCTTGATCAGCGCGCACGCGTGCTCCTCGGCGGCGGTCACCGCGACCGCGGGCAGGCTCGACGCGTCGGGCAGGCCGAGCACCTTGGTCGGCACCGAGCGATCGGTCACCGTGCCATCGCCGACCTCGCCGTCGGCGTTGTTGCCCCAGCACCACACGGTGCCGTCGCTGCGCACCATGCAGGTGAACTGGATGCCGACGGCGATCGATTGCACGCAGCCCTGCGGCGACTGGGCGACGCACGTGCCGGCCGGGCCGCCCGCGCTCTGGTCGTAGCGCTCGCCGCTCGGGCACTTGCTGTCGGGAAAGCTGCAGTAGCCGTCGAGCTCGCAGATCCCGCTCGCGCCGCTGCCGTCGATGCACTGCGCGTTGCTCTCGCACTTGTACGGCGACGCGCTGCATCCGAGCAGCGCGAGACACGGTAGGACGCGTGCGAACATGGCACTCCTGTGGAAGCTAGAAGCTGGTATGGATGCTCGCGAACGCGCCGCCCACGGTCGGGACGACCGTCACCGCGGGTGCGCGTTCGTTGCTGTGCGCGCTGACCGATTCGAACCGCCAGACGGCGAGCGCGACCAGCACGACGCCGGCGCCGCCGACGATCGCGCCGATCGTCTGCTCGTTCTTGGCGTCGGACACGGCGTGGTTGTAGGCGCCGGCGGTCGGCTTGCTGGTCGCATCGCCGCTATCGAGCGCGCCGATCGCGAACATCGTGCCGCCGACGCCGAGCCCACCGATCCCGGCGATCACCAGCGCGTCGCCCAGCGGATCGAGCAGCGCCGAGCGATGGTGCGGCGGCGCCGGTGCGCGCGGCGGCGGCGGCGTGACCGGCTTGGGCGGCGCGGGCGCGGGCGCGGGCGTGGGCGTGGGCTTGGGCTCCGGCTCCGGCTTGGGCGCGACCGCGGCATCCACCACCTTCTGCTGCGCTTCGAGGTCGGCCTCGCAGCTCTTGATCCAGTCCATCGCCGCGTTGGCGCCCGCACTCGACGCCGAGCGCATGTAGGCCTTGTACGTGAGGATCGCGGCGCGGCAGTCGCCCGACAGCCGCTGGGTCTGCGCGATCGACCACAGCGTCTCGGGCTTGGGATCGAGCTCGTAGGCGGCCTTGAACTCCTTGAGCGCGACTGACCAGTCCTGGATGTTGTAGGCGCGCGTGGCCTTGGCGACGTGCTCGGCGGCCTCGTCGGCGAACGCGAGCGACGACACGACGGTGAGAGCGATGACGAGCACGAGCTTCATGGCGGTGGCACCGGTGAATCCTTGTCCCAGGCGGTGGGCTTGGCGGATTCGGGCTCGGCCGGCTTGGCCGGCGGGGACGAGGGATGGGCGACGACCACGCGACGGCGCGTGACCGCGGGATGCGACGGCGCGGGATGCGACGGCGGCGGTGTCACCGCGGGATGCGCGGGCGCGGGCGCGGGCGGCGGCGCGGGCGCGGGCGGCGGCTCGCTCGGCGCGACCGCGAGCGGCGGCGGGACCGGCGCGACCGGCCGGACGACCGCCGCGGGCGGTGGCGCGGGCGGCGGCGCGTCGGGCGCGCCGTGCGGCCGCACCAGCAGCCACACGCCGACGCCGATCACCAGCACGATCGGCACGGTGATCGCCGCGACGCGCGCGCCGACGCCGCGCCGCGCGACTGGAGCCGGCGGCGCGGGCGGCGGCATCGACGACGTCGTGTGCGCGCGCGGCAGGCTCTGCGCCGCCACGGCGGGGCTCTGGACCGACGGCGTCGGCATGTCGACGCTCGGCAGCGGCCCCGACATGCGATGGTTCTCGAGCGCGCGCCGGATCCCGAGCCGCCGCTCCGAGAGCTCCTCGTGAAACGCCTCCGCGACCCACGACGCGATCTCGCGGCGCGACGCGATCCCGCCGTTGCACGCCGCCGCGGTGCGCAGCGCGTCCTCCATCTCGCCGGCCGAGCCGAACCGCTTGTCCGGATCGCGCTCGAGCGCGCGCATGCACACCGCGTCGAATCCGGCCGGCGGCATCAGCCCGACCTTGCTCGGCGGCGGGATCACCAGCTCCATGATGTTGTTCATGGTCGCGGCGTCGCTGTCGGCCTGGAACAGCTTGCGCCCTGTGAGCATCGACCACAGCACGCCGCCGGCCGAGAACACGTCCGAGCGGCGATCGAGCGGCCGCGAGCGCAGCTGCTCGGGCGACATGTACGCGTACTTGCCTTTGACCGCGCCGGGCTGGGTGTGGTTGATGCGCGACTCGGCATGCGCGATCCCGAAGTCGGTGATCCGCGCGGTGCCGTCGACACCGATCAGGATGTTCTGCGGCGAGAAGTCGCGATGCACGAGGTTCATCGGCCGGCCGTCGTCGTCGACCAGGCCGTGCGCGACGTCCAGCCCGGCGAGCGCGTCGAGCATGAGCGGCACGAGGATGCGCGGAGGCCGCACGTCCCGGCGCTTCTTGAGCAGCGCCGACAGCGAGCAGCCGTCGATGTACTCCATCGCGACGTAGTGGAAGCCGGCCTCGGTGCCGAGATCGACGATCGGCACGACGTTGGGGTGATGGATGCGCGCCGCGAACCGCGCCTCGTCGAGCAACATCGTGATGAAGCCCGGCTCGTTCGCCAGGTGCGGATGCAGCACCTTGATCGCGAACAGCCGCTGGAAGCCGGCCTCGCCGTCGAGCCGCGCGAGGTACACCGTCGCCATCCCGCCGCTGCCGAGCGTCCCGATGACCTCGTAGCGACCCAGCGCGCGCGGCGGATCCGGTTCGAGCGACGCCCGAGCGCTCCCCATGGTCCCAGCTTCGCGGCGCGGGGCGCTTCCCGGCAATCGGGTAGGGCCCGGATTCGACATCAGGGTTTCCCCGGATCCGCCGGTTTCCGCAGGATCCCCGCGGTGATCGCGTACTGCACCAGCTCGGCGCGGGTCCGGCAGCGCAGCTTCTCGGCGATGTGCGCGCGGTGGCTCTCGACCGTCTTGACGCTGAGGTGGAGCCGCTCGGCGATCTCGCGCTGGGTGTGGCCGAGCACGATCAGCTCGAACACCTCGCGCTCGCGCTCGGTGAGCACGCCGATCCGCGGCGCGAGCGTGACCGGCTCGGGCCCGTCGGCATCCGGGCTGCCGAACGGCATCGGCAGGGTCGGCGTCTTGTTGCGCGGAACGACCTGGAGGTCGACCACCTCGTAGCTCTTGAGCCCGAGCGCGAGCACGTCGCCGTGGGCGAGCAGGGTCGGCGCGCCGATCCGCACCTGGTTGACGAACACGCCGTTGCGACTGTCGAGGTCCTCGACCGTCAGCCCGTCGTCGCTGTAGACCAGCCGCGCGTGATGACGCGACACCATGTCGTCGTCGACGACGAGGTCGCAGTCCGCCTCGCGGCCGACCACGAAGCTCGGCCCGACGATGTCGATCTCGCGACCCTCGTGGCGCAGCCGGTATCGGGCTTGCGTCCCCCGCATCATTTCCGACTATCAGGTTTCGCGCGCGAGATCACCTGGTAGCGGCGCTGACCGCGATCGCGATCGTGCGGCGCGCGTCGACGGGCCGGCACACCCTGGTGAAGCACAGCCAGAACTGGATGTGAAGCTTGATGCGAAAATCACCTGCGGCCTCGGCGCGCACCGGCACGTCGAACCGCGGCGCGTCCGCGTCGGGGTTCACCGCGTCCTCGCGGCCGAGCCGGCGACGCTTGAGCGTCACGCCGCCGTCGGGCACGAGATCGACGATCACCGGCGCGTCCTTCGAGACGGCCATGCCCTTGCCGACCGCGATCTCGATCGGCAGCGTGCCGCTCGTGCCCTCGGCGAGCTCGAGGCGCTCGGGCACGTGGAGCTCCCAGCCGGGATCGGCGGCGGCCGGCGCGGCGATCGCAAGCAGCGCTATCAGCACCGCGCGCGTCAAAGGATCTGGGTCGCGAGCTCCGCGAGCGGCGAGCGCTCGCCCTTGGTGAGGATGACGTGGCCCGCGATCGCCTCCTGCTTGAACCGCTCGGCGACCGTGGTCAGGCCGTTGTTCGACGAGTCGAGGTAGGGATGGTCGATCTGGTAGGGATCGCCGGTCAGGATGATCTTCGTGCCCTCGCCGGCCCGCGTGATGATCGTCTTGACCTCGTGCGGCGTGAGGTTCTGGGCCTCGTCGACGATCATGTAGACGTTGGGCAAGGAGCGGCCGCGGATGTAGGTGAGCGGCTCGATCTCGACGAACCCGAGGTCGACCAGCTCGGCGTAGCTGCGACCGTCCTTCTTGTCGGTCTTGTTGAGGCCGAGCAACAGCTCGAGGTTATCGTAGATCGGCTGCATCCACGGGTTGAGCTTCTCCTCGATATCGCCCGGCAGGTAGCCGATGTCGCGGCCGAGCGGGAAGATCGGGCGCGACACCAGGAGCTTGGAGAACACCTGCTCCTCGGTCACCTTCTGCAGCCCGGCCGCGATCGCGAGCAGGGTCTTGCCGGTGCCGGCCTTGCCGACCAGCGTGACCAGCTTGATGTCGTCGTTGAGCAGCAGGTCGAGCCCGAAGTGCTGCTCCTTGTTGCGCGGGCGGATCCCCCACACGCCGGCGCGCTCGATCTTGCGCACCGGCACCGCCTTGGCCGCCTTGGCGTCCCAGCGGGTGAGCGCCGACTTGCCCGACTCGTCCTTGAGCGCGAGGAACTCGTTGGCGTGCAGGCCGGGCGCGTCGACCACGACCGAGCCGTGCGCGTAGAAGTCGGCGACGGTGGCCGCCGGTACCGGGAGCTCGCGGTTGCCGGGATAGAGCTCCTCGATCGAGATCCGCTCGGGCTCGTAGTCGGCGGTGAGCAGGCCGAGCGCGTCGCCGCGGACGCGCATGTTGACGTCCTTGGTGACGAGGATCGTCGGAGTCTTGAGATCGCCGTCGCGCACCTCGAGCGCGAGCTCGAGGATGCGCTGGTCCATCGAGCGCGAGTCGTAGCTCGGGTTCTTCGGCGGGTTCTTCGACAGCGCGACGCGCACGGTGCCGCCGCTGTCGTCGAGCCGCTGCGCGTGCGACAGCCCGCCGTCGTGGCTGCGGTACTGATCGAGCAGGCGCGCGATCTGGCGGGCGTTGCGCCCGAGCTCCGACTGATCCTTCTTGAACGTGTCGATCTCCTCGATCACGTAGATCGGGATCACCACGTTGTTGTCGGCGAACGCGTACAGGGCGCGGGCGTCGTGCAGCAGCACGTTGGTATCGAGCACGTAATTCTTGACCGCCACGGCGCGACATTCCGATTGCGCGGCTGCGCTGTCAAACCGTACGCGCCTAGAAGTGCCCGCTGACCGCGAGTCCGGCGGCGCCGCCGCTGAACGTCGGCACCACCACCGTCGCCTTCGGCGCCGTCGCGTACACGATCACGCCCGCCGCGCCGAGCGCGATCCCGGCGACGGAGAATCCGGTACCGAGATCGGCCAGGCTGCCCGCCGACCTCACGGTGTGCGAGCCGCCCGGCGTGCACTCGAGCACCGAGCCCACCATCATGCACGTGTGATCGTCGATCGCGCCCTGGTAGTCCGAGCGCGCGGTCAGGCCCATGATCACGCCGGTCACCAGGCTGGCGCCGCCGATCCCGCCGAGCGCGTACGCGGCGATCACGCGCGGCCGCCGGCGATCGACCGGCGGTGCGTCCCTCGGCTCGCGGTGCGCCGTCATGGTGGGCAGCGGCGGCGGCGGCACCGGCGGCGGCGCGACGATCGCGAACGGCGGGACGTGGAGCTCGATCGTGGCGCCGGCCCCCACCGACTGCGACGATGCGAACGCCGGCCGCCCCGGCAGCTCGGCCCGGATCTCGATCGATCCGGGATCGACGCGCTGCTCGACCCGCGGGGCCGGCGCGACCGAGCGCCCGGCGATCGTGACGGTCAGGCCCGCGGCGGCCGGGTCGGCGAGATCGAGCACGACCGTGCCGAGCCGCGGCAGGAGCAGGTCGGCGCGCCGCCGTGCGAACTCGGCGCGCGACGCGTCGCCCGCGGTCTTGAACTGCTGCGCGGCGTCGTCGAACAGCCGCCAAGCCTCCGCGAGCTGCCCGAGATGCTCGTGGCAGTCCGCGAGGTTGAGCTCGGTCCCCGGCGCGTGGCCGAGCTCGTAGCTGCGGGTGAAGCGATCGAGCGCCTGGTCGTACTTGCCGTCCTTGACCAGCGCGCGACCCTCCTCGAACAGCCGCGCCGACTCGCTGGCCGGCTGCGCCGAGGCCGGCGTTGCGACCGCGAGCAGGGCGACGACCACGCAGCGCACCATCGAATCGTCACCGAAGTCGCGATCACAAACAATGGTGGGCCGTGCTGACAACGTTTGACCGATCGCGCGTGCGAGGCCTACGCTGGATGTGTGCGGAGTGCCTCCATCGCGATCGCGCTCGTGCTGGTCGCGTCCGGATGTCGCCAGATTTTCGGCATTCACGATCCGACGCCGCTCGACGATGCGACCACGATGGGCGATGGCACCACACCGAGCGACGCCGCCGCGGATGGACGAGATGCCCCAGCACAGAGCTGCTTCGGCGCGCTCGACATCTGCCTCTCGCAGCTGCCGGCCACGCCGCTCGTCCTCGCGGGCACGCTCGACACCGACGGCGCGCAGTGCCTGAGCGGAACCAACGCGCCGCAGTACTGCGTGATCGCCGGCACGACCGTGACGAACAACGCGATGTTCAGCGCGTCCGGATCGCGCCCGCTCGTCGTGATCGCGACGAGCGGCGCGATCACGATCGACGGCACGGTCGATGTCGCCAGCCACCGCGGCGGCCAGGTCGGCGCCGGCGCGAACGCGGCGACGTGCGATCCGGGTACCAAGCCCGACAACTTCGGCGGCGGAGCGGGCGGCAGCTTCATCACGCATGGCGGAAGCGGCGGCACCGGCAGCGGCGACGTCACCGGCGCCGGCAAGCCCGGCAACGTGCTCGCCGCGGCGACGCTGCACGGCGGCTGCCCCGGCCAGGACAGCCGCGGCGCGAGCGGCTCGGGCGGCGCGGGTGGCGGCGCGATCGCGCTGATCGGGACGGGCTCGATCGAGGTTCTGGCCGGCGCGATGATCGACGCGTCGGGTGAGGGCGGCGCGGGCGGCTTGCACAACGTCCAGGGCTTCGGCGGCGCCGGCGGCGGTGCGGGCGGCATGATCCTGCTCGACGGGCCGACGCTGACGCAGAACGGCCTGGTGCTGGCCGAGGGCGGCGGCGGCGGCGAGGGCGGCGATCAGGCCAACACCGGAGCCAGTGGCCAGGACCCCGCCACCACGATGCCGGCCAGGGGCGGCAGCGGCGGCACGGCCAACGCCGGCGACGGCGGCAACGGCGCCGCGCAGTCGAGCCCGGACGGCGGCGACGGCGCCAACGGCGCGACCCAGGCCGCCGGCGGCGGCGGCGGCGGTGGCCTCGGCGTCTTCCAGATCACGGCGTCGCAGGTGGGCGGCGGCGGCCAGGCGTCGCCGCAGGCGAGCCAGCGATGAAGCTCGCGCTCGCGCTCGCGCTCGTGATCGCCGCGGCGCGCCCGGCACGCGCGGCCTGCACGGCGATCGGCGATCGCGCCGCGACGATCGCGACCGCGGGCGGCGCCGACGAGTACGCGCTCACGGTCAACCTGGCGTCGGACTCGGAGACCCGCTGGAGCGAGCGCGGCAACGAAGCGCTCGTGCTCGAGGTCTCGGGCGCCCGGCGCGGCCTGATCGGCCACCTGATCGTGCATCAGGGCCGGGCGCGGTTCGACTACACGATGCACCTCGGCGCGCTCGCGGCCGGCGAAGCGGTGTCGCTGCGCGTCTCGCCGCTGTCGGCTGCCCGGGCCGCGCACGCCGCGACCGCGTGCGAGGTCACGCTGGTCGCGGTGTCCACGCTCGGCGATCGCGCCGAGGGCATCCGCAATGCCCCGGAGTTTCGCTGGCCGGTGCAGAAGTCGTTCGACGACGTACCGCTCGTGGTCGGCTGGTCGAAGGCGCGCAGGTCGTACACGACGGTCATGACCAACGAGAACGGCGGCACCGCGGAGGAATGCGGCGGCGGCGCCAAGGGCATGCAGGCCGAGATCGCGCGGTGGGGCCGCTCGCTCGACATCGAGGACCACTGGCACTACGGCGCCAAGCCGCGGTTCGAGCGCTGCACCGGCAGCGGCGAGGTGTCCGTGAACCCGGTGCGCATGGAGGGCGCGCATCCGATCCTCTACGAGGGCAACGGCCACAACCGCGTGTTCGAGAGCCGCGGCGGCTACGGCAAGGTGTGCGGTACGCGCAAGCCGGAGAAGCCCGACGGCGACCTCGACGGCTGGAACGTCCACGATCCGGGCAACGAGCTCGCCGACGATCCCGGCCGCGTCATCATCCTGCGCCCGCTGCCGGTCGATCTCGACGCGCTCGGCTACACCGAGTTCCCGGGCCGGCGCGAGGCGATCGCCGATCACTACGCGCCCTGGATCTACCGGCTGAGCTCGCTCGAGCTCGCGCGCGAGGGCAAGATCGACGACGCGCGCACGTTCGACATGGCGCGCTACCTCTACGTCGACGTACGGATCGCGGGCGTCGGCGGCGAGGGCGGCACGTACTGCGCGGCGCTGGCGCGCGGCGGCTTCCGGGTGCGCGCGACCACCAGGAAAGGCGCGACGATGGAGTCGGCGCAGATCACCGCGAAGTTCGCGTTCGGCGGGCATCACGACTGGAAGCGCGTCGCGATCCCGCTCGCCGAGGGCGTGACCGCGGCGGACATCGATCACCTGACGGTCGACGCGTACGACAAGGACGGCATGTACCTGACCGCGCTCGGCGACGCGTTCGTGCCCGAGCCCGACGGCGCCAACGGCGCGACGCTGCACTACGTCCGGCACGGCGTCGAGCTGCTGGCCGACTACATCGACGACGACAGCTCGGGCTGCAGCGCGGGCGTCAACACCGGCGGGCCGGGCGGCACGCCGTACAAGTGCGTCGGCGGCGCGGTCGACGTGAAGTGACTCAGTACTGGCACGACATCGGATCGGCGGCGCAGTCGGGCTTGGCGGCCGGCGCGTCGAGGCTCGTGCCGGCGGTGCGGCACGCGGCGACCAGGCTCGCGCGCTTGCTGCCCGCAGCGGCGAGCCAGCGCCTGGCGTGCGCCGCGTCGTGAACGTGGCACGCGGCGAGCACGCACGCGGTGGCGTTCTGCGCCGCCAGCGCGCCGCTCGCGCTGCAGGTCGCGGTGACCTCCGCGTAGTGGCCGGCCTGGAGCTCGCGGACGAGCTCGTCGCCGGAGCGGCGCGCCGGATGACCGCGAACGATCGGCGCCTCGCCGGCGTCGACCGGCGGCGCGGCCTCGGCGGCGGCGACCGGCGGCGCGGCCTCGGCGGCGTCGAGCGGCGGCGCTGGCGGCGGCGGGGGCTGCGGCGTCATCGCGATCGCCACCGGCGCATCGGGCGGCGCGATCACGTGGGTCGAGCCGTCGTCGCGGTGATCGGGCGCGGCGTGGAGCGCGATCGCGATCGCGACCGCGATCGCGGGCAGCGCGACCGCGAGCACGACCGGCCAGCGCCGCGCGCGCGGCCGGGGCGCCGCGGCGATCGACGCCGAGGCCGACCGCGGCGCGGCCGGCGGCACGGGCACCTGCAGCGGCATCGAGTCGCGATGCGACGCGCTCAGATCGGGGACCGCGCCGAGCCCGAGGTCGAGCTCGGCGGGCGCCACCACAGCGAGCTCCTTCGGGATCGGCTCGCTGGTCACGGTGAACGCCTCGGCGTGCGTGTCCTGCGTCGCCAGCTCGATCCACGGCTCGGGGCGCTGGCCGAACAGCTCGCGCATGGTGCGGCCGAGCGCCGCGATCGAGACGACGTGACCGGTGCGCACGCCCGAGCCCTCGAGGCGCTCGAGCAGCTCGTCGCCGGTCTGGAAGCGATCGTCGGGCGACTTCGCGAGCAGGCGCAGCACGATCTCGTCGAGCTCGCGCGGCACGTCGGCGCGATGGCGCGACGGCGGATCGGGCGGCTCGCTGACGATCGCCGCCATCGTGTCGAAGTCGCTGCCGCGCTTGTACAGCCGCTCGCTGGTCAACATCTCCCACATCACGATGCCGAGCGAGAACAGGTCGCTGCGGCGATCGAGCGGCGCGCCGCGGCACTGCTCGGGCGACATGTAGCTGATCTTGCCCTTCATCGTGCCCGAGCGCGTCTCGTGCGCGCGGTGCGCCGCCTTCGCCACGCCGAAGTCGACGACCTTCACGTTGCCCTCGAAGCTGACCATCAGATTGGACGGCGACACGTCGCGGTGCACGATGCCGAGCGGCCGGCCGTCCATCCCGATCCGCTCGTGCGCGTGGTGCAGCCCGGCCGCCGCGCCCGCGCCGATCGCGAGCACGTTGGGGATCGGGATCGGGCTGCGCAGCGCGTGCGAGCGATGGAGCAGCGCGCGCACGGTCTCGCCGTGGACGTACTCCATCGTGAAGAAGAACGAGTCGCCGAGCTTTCCGATGTCGTAGACCTGCGCGACGTTGGGATGCTGCAGCTGCGCGGCGAGCCGCGCCTCGTCGAGGAACATCCGCACGAAGTGAACGTCGGCGGCGCGCTCGCGCAGCACGCGCTTGAGCACGACGTAGCGCTCGACGCCCGCTGCCCCGACGCCGCGCGCGAGGAACAGCTCGGCCATGCCGCCGGTCGCGAGCTTGGCCAGGATCTCGTAGCTGTTGGCCGTCGATCCGACCTCGGCGATCGCCCGCGTCACGCCGTTCGATTGTAGCTTTAACCACCCGTATCGCTGAGGCTTCCAAGGCTGAATGGGGCAAGACCACGCCCGCCCGGCGCGGGCGACGCGAATGCCCCGTCGAGGCCGTTCGCCCCGGGCGCGCGCCCGCCAAGTCCGCGCCCCGCCTGAGGTCACGCGGCACGTCGGCTGCACCGCCTGCGCCGACACCTTCACAATTTTAGGAGATCACATGTCGAAGCTTCGCACCGTCCTGCTCACCGCCGCCGTCGCATTCCCCATCGGCATCATGTCGGCCGGCCCGCTCCGCGGCCACCCGAACCTCGAGAGGGCGCGCAACGCGCTCGATCAGGCCGACATGTGGATCGGCAAGTCGCAGGCGGCGAACGAGGGCGTCTGGAAGGACGAGGCCGGTCACGGCCAGAAGGCGAAGGAGCTGATCGGGCAGGCCAAGGAAGAGCTCCGTCTGGCGGCCGAGTGGGTCAACCACCACTGAATCGCGTGATATAGCAGCCACCAACTTCACTTCTACGGAGAGAGCTCAATGTCCAAGGTCAGCACGATTCTTCTTACCGCCGCCATCGCCTTCCCGATCGGGATCCTCGCCGCGGGTCCGCTGAAGGGTCACCCGAACCTGAAGGCCGCGGACGCCGACCTGGCGAAGGCGTGGGAGCACATCACCGCCGCGCAGAAGGCGAACGAGTTCGACATGGACGGCCACGCCGCGAAGGCCAAGGACGCGATCAAGGTCGCGGTCGACGAGGTCAAGCTCGCCGCCGAGGCCGCGAACAAGAAGTAGTTGCCCTTGCGGCGCGCTCGCGCCGCTGCGAACGCAAGCCAGCTGGTCGCGAGATCAGCTGGCTTGTTTCGTTCTGGACGCCTGCACCTCGCCCCAGGTCACCACGCGATTTCGTCCGGTGTGCTTGGCGTGATAGAGCGCGAGGTCGGCGCGCTCGATCAGGGTCGCGCGATCGCGGCCGTCGTCGGGGAACGCCGCGACGCCGACCGACTCGGTGATCGACAGCGGGCCCTTCTCGGTCTCGACCACCATCTTGGCGATCTCGAGCCGGATCCGCTCGGCGACCGCCTTGGCCTGCGCGACGTCGACGTTGTCGAGCAGCACCGCGAACTCCTCGCCGCCGTAGCGCGCCGGGATGTCGATCTTGCGCGGCACCTCGCCGAGCACCTTGGCGACGCGGCGCAGCACCTCGTCGCCGATCGGGTGGCCGTAGTTGTCGTTCACCTTCTTGAAGTGATCGACGTCGCACAGCAGCAGCGCGACCTTGTGGTTGTGGCGCTGCGCGCGCTGCAGCAGATCCTCGAAGCGCTGCTGGAACGTGCGGTGGTTGGTGAGCCCGGTGAGGCCGTCGGTGGTCGCCATCGTCTCCATCAGGCGATACAGCAGGCCGTTCTGCAGCGATACCGCGACCTGGTTCGCGATCACCGCGAGCATCTCGCGCACGTCCTTGCCGAACCGCTTCTCGGCGCGCGCGACCAGCGTCAGCGTGCCGATCGCCTCGTCGGCGGAGATCAGCGGCAACACCAGCAGCGAGCGCGCGTCCTCGAGCTTGACCTTGCGCGTGTAGATCGGCGCGGAGACCTCGCGCGGCTCGCCGCCCGCGGGCAGGTAGTGCCGGTTCTTGACCACCATCGAGGCGAGCCCGGCGTTGTCCTTGAACTCGAGGCCGGCGAGCTGCTTGTCGTCGACCAGCCCTGCCCCGCCCTCGCGGATGCGCACCGCGCTCACCTTGTGGCGCGCGCGATCCTTCTCGTAGCGCGCGATCGCGGCGACGTCGTAGTCGACGATCGCGGCGCACGCGTCGAACGCGGTCTCCATCACCTGCTCGGGCGTGAGCGCGCGGCCGAGCATCGCGGTCGCCTGGTAGAACCGCTCGTGCTCGTACTTGGCGCGCTCGACCGCGCGGAACACCTGCTCGGCCTGCACGACGCGCAGCACCTGGGCGCCGGCGTCGGCGAGCAGATCGCGCTCGGCCTCGCCGAACGCGGCGTCGCGATCGGCGGCGAGGATGCCGCGCAGGTAGCCGGTCTCGACGATCGGCACGGCGACCAGCGCGGTGCCGGCCCGGCCGCCGTCGTAGTACGGCAGCTGGCCGGGCTTGGTGACCGCGACCAGCAGCGGCGCGCGATCGCGCAGCACGGCGCCGAGCACGCCGGCCGAGGCCAGCCGCGGCGACTCGACGATGTCGTCGGCGTCGGACACGACCTCCTTGAGCTTGACCCGCTCGCCGTCGTCGTCGACCCACAGCAGCGCGACCGTGCGCGCGCCGACCGCGCGCTTGACCGTGCCGAGCACCCACGACAGCGTGTCGCCGATCATCCCGACCCCGCCGATCGCGAGCAGGCGCTCCTCCTCGTCGCGCCCGCGCGGCGCGCGGCTCGACGGCCCGAGCGCGGCCGCGATCAGCCGGTAGTCGCGCGCCGACTCGCGCAGCGCGGCGAGCTCGTCGTCGAGCCGGCGCGCGCGGCGGCGACGATAGCGCGCGGCGAGCCCGCGCAGCAGCAGCGCGTGGGCGCACGCCGCACCGGCGAGGAACACGACGTGGAGCGCGGCCGCGATCACCGTGGCCTCGCCGATCCCGCTGCGCACGAGCAGCGCGACCTCGAGGCACAGCGCCGCGCCGAGCGTGACCAGCGCGCCGGGCCGCGCGAGCACGCTCGCGGCGAACGCGACCAGCGCGTAGAGCAGCGGATACGCCGGCGAGCGCAGCCCGCCGGTCACCGCGATCACGACGTGCAGCCCCGCGACCAGCGCGAGCGCGAGCTCGAGGTCGGCGAGATCGGCGGCCGCCGCGAGCCACAGCGAGACGCGCTGGGCGCGCGCCGACGGCGGCGCGAACTGGACGCGGCGGATCACCGCGATCGCGGCGAGCGCGAGCGCGCCGCACGCGACCATCGCCTGCGGCAGCGGGATCTGCGCGTCGCCGAGCAGCGCCGCGCCGTCGACGCCGCCGACCGCGACCACCACGCACGCGAGCGCGCCCGCCGCCGCGCCGGCCGAGACCTTGGCGGCTCGCCGCGCGGCGCGCCGCAGCCGCATCGGCAGCGCGATCACGGCGCGCCTGCCTCGCGCACCCGCACGACGATCTCGTCGGGGTAGACCATGCCGAGATCGCCCCGCGCGCGATCCTCGATCGCGCCGACGTCGCTGCGCAGCGCCTCGACCTCGCGGGCGAGCGCGGTGTTGTCGGCGGCGAGGTCGCGCGCCTGGCCGCGCAGCTCGTCGAGCTGGCTCTCGAGCTTCTGCGCGCGCGGATCGCGGCGCATCACCCCGCCGGGCAGGTAGCCGATCGCGATCGCGACGATCAGCGCGAGCCCGAGGCGAACCGCCCAGCGCCGCGCCGCCGGCGCCACGTGCATGTCGGCCAGGAGCTTCACCGTGGCTCGAAGGTACGGACTGCCCCAACGCCGGGCCAATTATTGACCACGTCACGCTGCGATCCGTTTCCAGTGGAGTTTCGCTCGGCTATGTGTACGCTGCGCGCACATGAAGGCCCGTTGCTTGTTGTTGATCGCGGGGCTCGCCGCCGGATGCGGCTCCAGCCCGTCGACCGTGCTGGTCTGCGGCAGCGGGGTCAACGCCGATCTCAGCGATGGCCCCGCCGTCGTGAAGAGCCACGACAGCCTCGACGGCGCGGCGATCTCCGCCGACGAGCACGTCACGATCCCGCAGGGCGGCGTGGTCATCCAGTGCTCGGACCCCGCGATCATCGCGCCCGACGGTTACTACGCGCTCGGCCCCGCGGTGACCTACGGACCCGACGGCTACTACTCCGATCGACCGTTCCAGATCACGATCCCGTACATCGCCGCGCGCATGCCGAAGGGCGGCAATCGCAGCAACGTGCGCGTGGTCGCGCGCACCGCCAACGGCAACGTGTTCTTCCCCGCGGTGTCCAACCGCGTGATCGACGACAAGGACAGCTACAAGTCGTACGTCACGATCAACACCGGCATGCTCACGACCTACGAGGTCGTCGCCGACGAAGGCGCGGGCGAGACCTCGACCGAGACGTTCGGCTGGAACGCGATCATCGGCGTGTCGATGGGCGGCAACGCCGCGATGGCGATCGGCCTGCGCCATCCCGACAAGTTCGACGTGATCGCCGACCTCGGCGGCGAGCCCGGGCCGTCGATCGTGTACTCGCTGAACATGGTGCGCGACTACCTGTTCGGGGGCTTCTGCTCGTCCGCGTCGCTGAAGGAGGGCCAGCTGTGCCCGCTGGCGACCGACAAGCCCGATCAGTTCGAGAGCGCGTCGGACTACGAGCACATGACGTACCAGGCCGGCGACGGCGTCGGGCTCACGCTCGATCGCAGCCTGTACATGCAGGCCGCGCGCGACCTCAGCAAGGCGCTGTCGAACCCGGCGCTCTACAACACCACCAACCCGTACACGCCGCCGGGCGTCGATCCGTCGTACATCGCGATGGATCCGGCCACGCGCTGCGCGAACCCGGTGGTGCTCAGCGACTTCTTCGACGCGACGTTCAACCCCGACGGATCGAAGCCGGTGGTCACGTTCTGCGACGGCGGCGACAGCCCGACGCTCGGGCTGGGCGTGTTCGATCCGAGCCTGCCGCAGACCGATCCCGCCGAGGTCCTGCTCGCGGCCGATCTCAACGGCAACGGCACGCGCGACTCCGGCGAGCCGGTGATCACCCAGGCCTACGAGCCGTTCGACGACACCGGCCGCGACGGCAAGTTCGACAAGGACGAGCCCGGCTACGACGCCAAGTACAACCCCGATCCCGATCAGGACGACTTCCACTACCTCAAGAACCCGCTCGGTCAGGAAGGCAATGGCCTCTTGGACGACGGCGAGCTCTATCAGGACTGGGGCCTCGACGGCGTGCAGGGCACCTGTCAGGCCGGCCAGACCCCGCCGACCGGCGTGTCCGCTTGCTACGACTATGGCGAGGGCAACGGCAAGTGGGACATGTCGCCGAACGTGCAGCGCTGGTACGAGCAGGATCTGCAGGTCCGGCTCGCCGCGCTCACCGACGATCAGCGCCAGCACGTGTCGCTGTGGTTCGACGCCGGCATCCGCGACTTCCTGAACGCGTCGGTCTCCGCGAACGCCGCGATCGGCATCGCGATGGCGCAGTACGGCCTGCCGTTCGGGGTCTACGACGGGTTCGGCGGGCTGGTGCCGGGCGCGAGCGAGGCGGCGTTCGACTTCGACGACGTGCAGTGGAAGGATCTACCGAAGGACGGCTACCTGCGCTACGGCAACCCCGACGCGTCGGCCGACGACATCATGGCCGGCGACGGACGCCACGTCGGCACCGCGAACGAGATCATCTACCGGATCGAGACCGCGTTCGCGTGGATCGACAAGCGCTTCCCCGACGGCGATCGCGACGACGCGCTCGACAACGGCACGACGCTGATGGATCAGTCGTTCACCTCGCCGAACACCGGCCGGGTCAACCCGTTCGCGCTGTTCCTGCCGCCCGGCTACAACGATCCGGCCAACGCGACCAAGACCTACCCGGTGATCTACGTGCTGCACGGCTACGGCCAGCAGCCCGACGACCTGGTCGCGCTCGCCTCGGTGGTCGCGACCCACATGATCTCGACCGAGCCGCTCGCGACCCGCATCCAGAAGTTCATCATGGTGTTCGTCGACGGCCGCTGCCGGCCCGGCGACGGCTGCGAGGAGGGCACGTTCTACATGAACGCGCCGCTCGGCGGCCCGGCACAGATGGAGCAGAACATGCTCGACCTGATGGACTACATCAACGCGCACTACCGCACGCGCACGCCGTCGCCGGCCGACGTCACCGAGTAGTCGTCGGCGTCGCGCAGGCACAGCCAGCGCTCGCCGCGCAGGCCGGCCTCGAATCGCGCGACATCGATGCACAGCGAGCGCGGATCGATCTCGGTGTGCGGCTCGAGCCGGCTGGCGATCTCGCCGGTCCGGCTCGCGAGCTCGCTGACCTGATCGCGCCACGCGCGGATCTCGTCGGCGCTCGCCTGCGGTCCGGGCGCCGACGCGATCACCTGCGCGCGCAGATCGGCGAGCTGCTGCGCGACCGCCGCCTGATCGGGCTGGACCAGCGCGGCGCCGCCGGTGGCGTCGTACTCGATCATTTCATGGCCGACGCCGCGCGCCGGCAGCGGCAGCGGCCGCAGCTCGTGCTGCGGATCGTACGGCACGAGCGCGAGCTCGTTGCCGCTCGCGTCGTGCCCGCGCACGCGCAGCGCGGTGAAGTCGACCACGACCGTGTGGTTGCAGCGGTTGCCGAACACGTAGTCGACCACCGGCCCCTTCGCCGCCGCGTCGCTGCCGCGCGCGAGCACGACGTCGACGCAACCGACCGTCGCCGGCACGCCGTGCAGCGTCGGGAAGCCGCCGCCGCCATACACTGGCACGCAGCCGACCAGCACGAGCAAGCTCGGCGCGCGCATCACCGCCCTCCGAACGCGCGGGTGTCCGCGCCGATCGAGACGAACATCGACAGGTCGTGGCGATCGAGCAGCGCGATCGAGCCGCCGACCCCGACCCGCACGGTCGGCCATACCCAGATCTGGCCGCGCAGCCGCAGCTCGAGCGCGAATTCATCGTCGAGGAACGATCGCCCGCCGCCGTCGTAGGACACCAGATCGACGCCGCTCGCCAGCTCCTCGCCGAGCGCGAACCGGCCCCACAGCTGGCGGATGCCGATCGCCAGGCGCGTCGAGAACACGGTCGACATCTCCGCGCTGCCCTGCTCGCCGCCGACCATCGCCTCGTACATCGGCGAGCTCGAGGCGCGCTGCAGCTCGAGCTCGAACGCGTCGTAGATCCTGCCGAAGTCGAGGCGGAAGCGCAGCCGCGTGCCGAGCGAGCTCGCGGCGCGATCGCCCTGCGCGGTCAGCGCGTAGCTGCCGTACTGCGAGCTCGTGCCGTCGACGTGGCTCGGCGCGTCGAAGCGGTGCGCGACCTCCTCGAGATCGACGCCCGCCATCAGCGCGAACAGCGACGCCCACGCACCGAAGCGCTCGCCGCAGCTCTCGCGGCCGACCACGTGACTGTCGGTCGTGCACGGCGGCGTGTAGGCGTGCGGCGTCGCGCCGGCTGTCACATCGAGGACACAAATCACGGCGGCGGCGAGGACGGATCGGCGCATGTCCCCTCGTACCCGCAGCGCGCGGATCCCGCGCCGCGGTTAACCGAGTCTTAGATTAAGGATCACTGCGAGACCAGGGTCAGGCTGCCCGGTCCGCGCGCCCACACGCGATCGAACTGATCGACCGCGACGTCGAGCACCTCGTTCTCGGCCAGGCCGCGCCGGGTGTCGACGCGACGCACCTTCTTGCCGTCCCACGCCGCGATGCCGCGCTCGGTCGCCATCCACACCTGACCGTTGCGGGTCGCGACCACGTCGTTGATCTCGAACCGCAGCGCGGCGGGGAAGTCCCAGGTCTTGCCGTCCCACACGCCGGCGCCGGCGCCGGTCGCGACGATCACCGCGCCGTCGGAGGCGATCGTGACCGCGCGGGCGAGCTCGCTGCGCAGGCCGTCGGCCTCGGTCCACAACCGGACCTGGCCGTCGGCGAGCCTGACGACGCCCTCGTTGGTAGCGAACCACGCGGTGTCACCGCGCACGTCGGCGTCGACCACGCCGACCGGGATCGGCAGCATCTTCGGCGTCTTCTTCTCGTCGCCCGGCGACTCGGTGCGGTGGTACGCGACCTTGCCGGTGGCAGGCTCGACGATCGCGATGCCGTACGATCGGCGCTCGTTGCCGTCGCGGTAGCGCAGCCCGACCCACAGCGAGCCCGACGCGGCGAACCTCGCGAAGCTGATCTCGGGCGCATCGCCCGGCGTCGCGAGCTCGATCCTGGGCAGGCCGACCCACGACCCGCCATCGATCCGCGACAGGTGGATCTCCTTCTCGGCGATCGCGCGGTGCAGCGCGTAGATCGGCCCGGCCGGATCGCGCGCGACCGCGAGCACCACCTGATCCGGCCCGCCCGCGGTGAAGCGCTCGCCGTTCCAGTGCCAGGCCTGGCGCGCGCCGGTCGCGATCCAGCAGTCGGTCGGGCGCGCGCACGCCACCGACAGCGTCGTCGCGTCGGCGAACATCTGCTTGCGGCGAAGCCAGTCGAGCGGCCGCGGATCGCCCTCGCGGTAGCGCGCGGTGCCGAGATCGCGCGTGCCGATCAGCAGCTGGTCGTCGGCCGAGCCGAGCGTGGTCGCGCCCGGCGGCAGCACGACGTCGATCGGATCGATCACCCACTCGCTCGCGCCGCTGGCGGCGAGCGGGACCAGCCGCATGCCATCGCGCGCGAGCGGCCGCACCGCGCCGTCGGTCGCGAGCGCGATGCGGTACACCCGGCCGCCGCCCATCGTGACGATCGCGTTGCCGCGGCGCGTGGCCGCGTCCCACGTCACCTCGGGCAGCGTGCGGTAGCTCGCCCACGCGTTCTGCTTGCCGATCGCGATGCGATCGTGGCCCTGCTCGTCGGCGCCGATCACCATCACGCGATCGCCGGGCGCATCGACGATCAGCCGCGGGTCGACCACCTCGCAGCCCTGCGGCGGGCCGAACCGGACGGCGTCGCCGCTCGGCCGCAGCGCGAGCAAGCCGCCCTTGGTCGCGATCCACAGCCAGCCCTCGCGATCGCGCAGCAGCGCGCGCACCGGATCCTTGATCGGCGTGGGCAGCCAGCCGCCCCGATCGCTCACGAACACCAGGCCCTTCGCCGTGCCCAGCCACACGCCGCCCTCGGTCGCCGGCGCGAGGCTCGCCAGCCCATCCTTCGCGATCGCCGCGTAGTCGATCGCGAGCGCGGGCGGCGGCGCCGCGACCTCGGTGTAGAGCTGCGCCGCCGTGTCGTACGAGCCGAGCCCGCCGTCGCTCAGGATCCACAGCCGCCTGCGCTCCGGATCCGGCGCGATCGCGACGATGCGCTCGCCCGGCAGGCCGTGATCCGCCGACAGCGCGAACACGCTGCTGCCATCCCAGCGCTCGATCGCGTCGTCGGTCGCGACGAACACCGACTTGCCGACCACCCCGACGCTCTTGACGGGCGCCGGCTCGGTGAACACCCGCACGCGCACCTTGCCGGTCGCGACCGGTGGGATCGGCGGCGTCTCCGGCTCGGGCGGAGGACACCCCGCGATCGCGAGGAGCACGCCGAGCAGGCCGAGCCTCGGGCAGCGAAACGACACGGCCTGTCGACGGTAGACCAAATGCGATAACCTCACCATATGGCACGGCAACGGCGTGGCGGGTTCCGGACTCCCGAGCTTCGAGGCACACTTGGCACGCTGTTGCGCACCACCCGCGAGGTCCTCGAGCGCGGTGCGCGCGAGGGCCGCGAGCGGCTCGACGAGGCGCTGGCCGGCCGCCGCCGCCAAGACGCGCTCGCCGAGCTCGGCGAGATCGTGCTCGACCTGATCCGGCGCGGCGAGATCGACGCCGACGAGCTGCCCGAGGCGCACGACGCGATCGCGGCGCTCGACGAGCTCGACGCCGGCCCCGACATCGTCGAGCACCGCGCGCCCGCCCCCGCGCCCTCGCCGCCGCGCCGCCGGTTCGATGCA
>DATJAE010000266.1:0-5096 GCA_035516595.1 Kofleriaceae bacterium
CGACGCCGATCAGGCGACCGGCAACGACATCGCCGACTACCTCGGCAGCACGCTCGCCGATCCGATCGCGCGCGTCGATGGCGTCGGCGCGATCGAGATCTTCGGCGGCCCGTACGCGATGCGGATCTGGCTCGATCCGACGAAGCTCTACGCGCTCGGCCTGATGCCATCGGATGTCGAGGCTGCGATCACCGCGCAGAACGTGCAGGTGTCGGCCGGCAAGATCGGCCAGAACCCGGCGCCGCCGGATCAGCAGCTCAACGCCACGGTCACCGCGCAGTCCAAGCTGCACACGACCGAGGAGTTCAAGAACATCATCGTCAAGTACGACGAGAACGGCGCGACCGTGCGGCTCGGCGACATCGCGCGCGTCGAGCTCGGCAGCGAGTCCTACGACTACGCGATCCGCTTGAACCGGCACCCCGCGTGCGGCATCGCCGTGATGCTCGCACCGAACGCGAACGCGCTGTCGGTCGCCGACCATGTCAAGGCGAAGGTCGAGGAGCTCAAGCGCACGATGCCGCCGACGTGGCGCATCGCATACCCGTTCGACAACACGAAGTTCATCCGGCTGTCGATCGAAGAGGTCGTCAAGACGCTGATCGAAGCGATCGCGCTCGTCGTGATCGTGATGTTCATCTTCCTGCAGAGCTGGCGCGCGACGTTGGTCCCGGTGATCGCGGTACCGGTCGTGCTGCTCGGCACGTTCTGCGTGCTGCGCGTGCTCAACTACTCGATCAACACGCTGACGATGTTCGGACTCGTGCTGTCGATCGGCCTGCTCGTCGACGACGCGATCGTCGTGGTCGAGAACGTCGAGCGATTGATGCGCGAGGAGCACCTGTCACCGCTCGACGCGACGATCCGCTCGATGAAGGAGATCACGAGCGCGCTGATCGGCGTCGCGACCGTGCTGTCGGCGGTGTTCCTGCCGATGGCGTTCTTCACCGGCGCGACCGGCGTGATCTACCGCCAGTTCTCGGTGACCGTGGTCGCGTCCATGCTGCTGTCGGTGTTCGTCGCGCTGACCATCACGCCCGCGATGTGCGCGTCGCTGCTGCGCGCGCGCGCGCACGACATCGCGCCGCGGCGCGGCCCGTTCGGGCTGTTCAACCGCGGCTTCGACAAGCTGACCAGCGGCTACCGCCGGGTCGTCGCGTGGATGGTGCGCGGACCGGTGCGCTGGCTCGTGCCGTACGCCGCGATCGTCGCCGCGATGGGCATGCTGCTGGTCAAGTTGCCGACCGGCTTCATCCCGACCGAGGACCAGGGCATCGCGTTCGCGATCTGGACGCTGCCGCCGGGCGCGACGCTGTCGCGCACGCAGGCGGTCGCGCGCACGGTCGAGCAGCACTTCCTCGGCGTCGAGAAGAACAACGTCGCGTCGCTGTTCACCGTGTCGGGCTTCAGCTTCATCGGCAACGCGCAGAACACCGGCATGGCGTTCGTCGAGCTCGCGGACTGGGACAAGCGACCGGGCGAGGCCAACAACGCCACGTCGATCTCGAACCGCGCGACCGGGATGCTGCAGTCGATCCGCGACGCGCAGGTGTTCTCGCTCACCCCGCCCGCGATCGCGGGGCTCGGCGAGTCCGAGGGCTTCGACTTCGAGCTCCAGGCGCTGCCCGGCACGGATCGCCAGACGCTCGCGCAGCTGCGCGATCAGCTGCTCGGCCTGGCGTCGAAGGATCCGAAGCTGATGGCGGTGCGGCGCAGCGACCTCGGCGAGACCCCGCAGCTCAAGATCGACATCGATCAGGCCAAGGCGGCGGCGCACGGCCTGTCGCCCGCCGACATCTCGAACACGCTGTCGGCCGCGTGGGGCGGCGTGTACGTCAACGACTTCGTCGACCGCGGCCGCGTCAAGCGCGTGTTCGTCCAGGGCGACGGCCAGTTCCGCTCCAAGCCCGAGGACCTCGACCAGTGGTACGTGCGCGGGGCGGGCGGCGGGATGACGCCGTTCGCGGCGTTCGCCTCCACGCGCTGGACGTTCGGCGCCGAGACGCTGTCGCGCTACAACGGCCTGGCCGCGTACGACATCCAGGGCATGGGCGTGCCGGGCACCAGCTCGGGCGCGGCGATGGACGAGATCGAGCACCTGCAGCAGCAGCTGCCGCGCGGCACGACCCACGCGTGGAGCGGCCTGTCGTACCAGGAGCGGCTGGCGAGCGGCCAGACCCTGTCGCTCTACGCGATCTCGATCCTGGTGATCTTCCTGTGCCTCGCCGCGCTGTACGAGAGCTGGTCGGTGCCGTTCTCGGTGCTGCTCGTGATCCCGCTCGGCGTGGTCGGCGCGGTGCTCGCCGCGACCGGGCGTCACCTCGAGAACGACGTGTACTTCCGGGTCGCGCTGCTCACCACGATCGGCCTGTCATCGAAGAACGCGATCCTGATCGTCGAGTTCGCCGAGGCGGCGTATCACCGCGGCGCGACGCTGGTCGACGCGGCGGTCACCGGCGCGCGGCTGCGCCTGCGGCCGATCGTGATGACCTCGCTGGCGTTCGTCGCCGGAGTCACGCCGCTCGCGATCTCGACCGGCGCGGGCGCCAACAGCCGCGTGTCGATCGGCAGCGGCATCGTCGGCGGCACGATCACCGGCACGCTGCTCGCGATCTTCCTCGTGCCGATCTTCTTCGTCGTGGTGCGCAAGCTGTTCCGTGGCAAGCGGGAGCTGTCGTCGTGAACCGCGCGCTGGCCGCGCTGCTGCTCGCCGGCTGCTGGTCGATGGCACCGAAGTACGAGCGGCCCGCCGCGCCGATCCCGGCAAGCTTCGGCGGTGGCGCCGGTAGCGCGCGCGCGTCGGACCTGGCGTGGCGCGACTTCGTGCGCGAGCCCAGGCTGCGCCAGATCATCGCGCAGGCGCTTGTCCAGAGCCGCGACCTGCGCAAGGCGGTGATCGCGATCGAGTCCGCGCGCGCGCAGTACCGCATCCAGCGCGCGCAACAGCTGCCGTCGCTCGACGCCGCGGTCTCGACCACGACGACCCGCACGATCATCGCGCCGGGCTTTCCGCCGCAGACGTTCACCGAGTACTCGGCGGGCGTCGGGCTGTCGACCTGGGAGATCGATCTGTTCGGCCGGCTGAAGAGCCTGTCGGATGCCAGGCTCCAGGCGTACCTGTCGACCGTCGAGGCCGCGCGCGCCGCGCAGATCAGCCTGATCGGCGAGATCGCGAGCGCGTACCTGACGCTCGCCGCCGACAAGAGCCGGCTCGCGATCGCCAACGACACGGTCGAGAGCTCGAAGCACACGATGGACCTGACCGAGGCGCTGGTCGGCGGCGGCACGTCGAACCGCGGCGACTACTGGCAGGCCGCCACGGTGTTCCAGCAGGCGCGCGCCGACGTCGCGCTGCTCACCGCGGCGATCGCGCAGGACCGCGACGCGCTCGAGCTCCTCGCGGGCGGCCCGGTCGCCGATTCGTTGCTGCCCGACGCGCTGCCCGATCCGAGCGCATGGTTCGCCGACGTCCCGGTCGGGCTGTCGTCGTCGGTGCTGCTCGATCGCCCCGACGTCGCGCAGGCCGAGCACGATCTCATGGCGGCCAACGCCAACATCGGCGCGGCGCGCGCGGCGTTCTTCCCGTCGCTCACGCTGACCGCCAGCGGCGGGCTCGCGAGCCTGGGGCTCGCGGCGCTGTTCACCGGGCCCGCCTCCGTCTTCACGATCGCGCCGTCCCTCGCCCAGCCGCTGTTCCGCGGCGGCGAGCTCGAGGCCAACCTCGCCTACAGCGAGTCGCAGAAGCGGCTGATGGTCGCGAGCTACGAGCTGGCGATCCAGAGCGCGTTCCGCGACGTCGCCGACGCGCTGGCGACCCGCGCGACGATCCAGGAGCAGCTCGCGGCGCAGAAGGATCTGGTCGATGCCTCGACCAAGAGCTTCGACCTCGCCGAGGCGCGCTACAAGGCGGGCGTCGAGTCGTTCCTCACCACGCTGGTCGCGCAGCGCGCGCTGTACGCGGCCAAGAACTCGCTGGTCGCGGCCCAGCTCGCCGCGCTCGGCAACCGCGTCACGCTGTATCGCGTGCTCGGCGGCGGCCTGAAGTAGTCTAGAAGATCGAGTACACGAACGGCGCGACGTACGATAGCCCGCCGGTCGCGACCAGCAGCACGCCGCTCGCGAAGATGACCAGCAGCAGCGGCACGAGGAACCAGCGCTGGCGCGACGCGAAGTGACGCAGGATCCGGCCGATCGTGCGCAGGCGGTTGACGATCCGGCTCAACCGATCCTCCACGCCGGCGGCGAGCGCAGGCAGTTGCCGTCCTCGCCGTCGCCGCGCCAGATCCCTCGGGTCGCGATCAGCAGCAGGATGACGAGCACGAACACGAACACCAGCGAGAAGATGAACCAGCGCTTCATGCGGCACTCCGGGTGATGACGACGTCGCCGACCACCAGCGCGTCGATCGGATGACTCATGAGGAAGCCGAGCGCATCGATCTCGTTGCCGATGATCGGCTCGCCCGCACCGTTGAACGAGGTGTTGAGCGCGATCGGCACGCCGGTCGCGCGATCGAGCGCACCGAGCACCGCGGCGAGCTCGGGCGCGCTCGCGGCGTCGACCGTCTGCACGCGCGCCGAGCCGTCGACGTGGCTGACCGACGCGAGGCGATCGCGGTGCGCCGCGCGGATCGGGCACACCGTGGTCATGAACGGCGTGAGCGCGCTCGGCGCGCCGTCGAAGTACTCGCCGGCGCGCTCGCGCAGCACGGCCGGCGCGAACGGCCGGAACGGCTCGCGCCGCTTGATCGCGCGGTTCAGCCGCTCGCGGCTCTCGGGCGCGGTGGGATCGGCGAGGATCGAGCGCTGGCCGAGCGCGCGCGGCCCCCATTCGAATCGGCCCTGGCAGAACGCGACGATCTTGCCGGAGCCGACCAGCTCGGCGACCTCGCGCGGCAGGTCGCTCGCGCTGCGCACGTGAAGGCCGAGCTCGCGCGCCAGCTCGACGGCCGCACCCGGATCGATCGGCAGACCGAGCGCGGCGCTCGCGAGCGGCGCCGGGCGCGGATCGCCGAGCTCGAGCGCGCCGAGGATCGCGGCGCCGAGCGCGCCGCCGGCGTCGCCCGCCGCGGGATGGACGAACACGTGGTCGAACCC
>DATJAE010000267.1:0-9065 GCA_035516595.1 Kofleriaceae bacterium
ACGATCACGATCGTGTTGAGCTCGTCCATGTCGCGGACCTGGACCAGCAGCCTGATCACCTCGACGAGCGCGGCCGGATCGAGCCCGGAGAACGGCTCGTCCATCAGCAGCAACAGCTTCTGCTTGACCAGCTGCTGCGCGATCGCGACGCGCTGGCGCTGGCCACCCGACAGCTGCGCCGGATAATACTCGGCGCGCTCGCCGAGCCCGAACCGCTTGAGCAGCGCGGCGGCGGCGACCCGCGCGTCGTCGCGCGACATCCCGTTCATCACGCCCGCCGTGACCAGGTTGCCGAGCACGGTGCGGTGGCGCATCAAGAGATAGTTCTGGAACACCAGGCCGACCGTGCCGGCCTCGATCGGATGCTCGTGCAGGCCGGTGACCGCGCCGGTGTCGGGCTGGTTGAGCCCCGAGATCAAGCGCAGCAGCTGGGTCTTGCCCACGCCGGATGGCCCGAGCAGCGCGACGATCTGCCCGGTGGTCTTGTCGGGGCGGACGCGATCCTTGATCTCGAAGTTCACCTTGTCGAGGATCAGGTTGCCGCCGAGCCGGAGCGACACGTCCTTGGCGCGAAACAGCACCTCGCCGGCGACCATCACGACACCTCCGGCGCCACCATCAGCGCGCCATCCGATCGAGCACGCTGTACGGGCACACGATGCGCGTCACCACGCCGATCGCGTAGTCGAGCAGGAGCCCGACCACGAGGATGACGAGCAGGATCGCGTAGACCTCGGCCAGCCTGAAGTGCTTGTTCTGGTTCAAGATGAGCGCGCCCAGGCCGCCCTCGGCGCGCGAGATGCCCTCGACCATCGTGATCATCGTCCAGCCGATCGCGAGGTTCTGGCGGGTGACGTCGAACGCCTTGTCGAGCGTGCCGCGGATGACGACCTCCCACAGCGTACGCAGCTCGCTCGCGCCGAGCGCGCGCATGTAGTCGAAGTTCTCGCGCGGGATCTCGACGACGACCTGCGCCATCGCGGTCACGAAGTACGTCGTCATGCTGAACGTCAGCAAGTAGACCTTGAGGTCGTAGCCGCCGCCGGTCCACAGCGTGAACGGCACGACCAGCCCGGTGATCCCGAGGAAGCGCAGCTTGCTCACCGCCTCGACCGCCGGCCGCATGAACGGCACGACGGTCGCGTACGACAGCACGAGCGAGATCACCAGCGTGAGCGCGAGCGCGTGGAAGATCAGGTGGAGCGTGGTGAACAGCTCGGGCCCCATGCCGCCCTCCCACCACATCTCGCCGAGCGCGCGCCACACCTCGCCCGGGCCGGGCAGGCTCGCGAACGGCGACGCGATCCACAGGAGCAGCGCCACGCCGAGCCAGCCCGCGACCAGCCCGACCGCGATCTTCCGATCGATCGGCCGGTTGGGCAGGAACGCGTTCTTGACCGGGTACGATGCGATCAACTGCGGCCGTCCGTCGACCCGAGCACGATCTCAACCCGCCGGTTCTTGGCCATGTTCGCCGCGCTGGTGTTCGGCACGAGCGGGTTGGTCTGGCCGTGCGCGAACACCTTGATCCGGCCCTCGGGGAAGTCGCTCGGCGACTGCTTCTCGAGCCACGCCTTGACCGCGAACGCGCGCGCCTCGCTGAGCTTCATGTTGCCGTCGGGCGTGCCCTGGTTGTCGGTGTGGCCGTGGATCTCGACCGTGGTGCCGCTCGCGATCACGACGTCGGACAGCAGCTTCTTCAGCGTGTCCTCGGCGGCCGGCGTGAACTCCGCCTTGCCGGTCTCGAACTGGATGTCCCAGTTCTTGCGGCTGACCACGTCGTGGGTCTCGGTCTTGACCTGCGACGGATCGAACTTCGCGACGTCGGGCGCCTGGGTCGGACTCTCGGCCTTGTTGAGCTCGGCGATGAACGAGCTATCGGAGACGTCGGCGATCGGCGGGAAGTTCGGCACGAGGTCCGGGTACTGCGACTTCACGACGTTGCCGAACGTGGTGTAGGTCGCGGCGAGCGCGTTGACCGAGCCCGGCGCGAGGCCGAACTCGCGGAGGTTGTCGGCGAGGTTCGACACCGCCGAGCCGCCGAGGTCGACCAGGATGCCCTGCTTGTCCTTCTCCTGGACGCCCTGGAAGTAGCGGTACCAGTAGTCGCCGTCCTTCTCGTTGTAGACCGCGGCGCTGATCGCGGCGGCCTTGTGGAGGTTGGCGTCGTCCTTGACCGCGTCGCCGCCCTCGAAGATCGCGGCGAGCATGCCCTTGACCGTGTCGCGGTTCGCGTTGATCCACTTCTTGCTGCCGATGATCACGGCGGGCATCTGCGAGCGGTACTGCTTGGTCGACACGATCGACACGATGCCGCCCTTGTTCTCGGCGGCGGTGACGTCGCCGGGCGTCCAGGTCACCACGCCGTCGACGCAGTGCTTCTCCTTCGCGCCGGTCTTCTTGTTCTTCATGTCGGTGCAGAACCCGGTGACGTACTTCTGCGCCGCCTCGATGTAGTCGTTCGCGTTCACCCAGTTCATCGCGTCGGGATCGAACGTCGACTCGTCGGGGTTGTTCGGGATGTTGTTGTCGCCGAGCCACTTCATCGCGATGTTCCAGTCGCCGTCGCGAAGCACGCCAGCGACCAGCGAGCCGCGCGCGGCCTGCGGGTTGTCCTTCCACTTCTGCGGACCCATCAGCTTGTCCTCGCCGCGCGAGAACCCGGCGACGCCGACGATCTCGACCTCGTAGTCCTTGCCGATCTTGTCGAGGTTGTCGTTCATCGCCTTGAAGAACTGCGCGCCGCCGTCGCCCATGATGATGATGAAGTGGGCGCCCTTGGACGGGTTCTTGTCGCCCTTGGACAGCTCCTGCGCGAACGTCGCGAGCTGCGCCTGCATGTTGTTGGTGTCGTCCTCGCGGATCAGCTTGAGGTTGACGCCGTGCTTGCACATCAGGCTGCCCTCGGTGGCCTGCTTGCCGCCGGTCGCGTACATCAGGCCCATCTGCGCGTTCCACGCCCAGTGGTAGAGCCGGACCTCGGGCTTGTCGGCGCAGCCCGGCTTGGTCGAGGTCGGTCCCGTGCTGGACGCGACGTTATCGTCGGGCAGCACGGCCTTGACCGGGACGGACGAGTCCTGCGGCTTCTTGCCGGGGAACAGCTTGGCGCGCTGCGTATAGATGCCGGCGCCGACGGCGCCGAGGACGACGATCGTGATCAGAGCTTTGGCAAGCGGCGTGAGCTTCACGTCCCCTCCACCTGGTTACGTTGACTGCATAGTGTCTACAAGGCACCGGCCGGTCAAGTCGGCTATGATCTTGCAAGCTCACGATGCCGCGCGAGGGGAACAAGAAGCGGTCGCTGCTGCATCGCGCGTTTCACAACCAGTACAACTACATTCTGATGGGCGCGGCGGGGCTGTTCTCGATCGTCACGTTCACCTGGTTGCCGCTGCTCGTCGGCGCGGGCGTCGAGGCGCTGTGGCTGGTGCTCGGCGCCGATTCGTCGCCGTTCAAGCGCTGGGTCGCGATCCAGGAGTCGCTCGAGGCGCGGCGCGAGATCGAGCAGCGCGCCAAGGACGCGCTCGGCTCGCTCGATCCGCCGTACCTGGCGCGGTTCCGCGAGCTCGAGCGGCTGTCGGAGCGCATCCAGGAGCTCGCGAACCAGAACCCCAGCTTCGAGACCCAGCTGATCCAGGGCGAGATGGACAAGCTCGGCAAGCTGCTCCACTCGTTCCTCGAGATGGCGATCACCCACCAGCGGCTCGGCCACTACCTGCAGGACAACGACGAGACCGAGATGCGCGCCGAGATCGAATCGACCGAGCACGCGATCCGTCACGAGCAGAACGCCGAGGTGCTCGCCGGGCTGCGCCAGAGCCTGGCGCTCGCCCAGAAGCGGCTCAAGCAGCACCAGAGCATCGACGCGAGCTTCCGCCTGCTCGGCGTCAAGATGGACACGCTCGAGAAGTCGTTCCGCTACCTCGAGTCGCACGTCGTGGCGATCTCCGAGCGCGAGGAGCTGAGCCAGGAGATCGACGAGCTGATCCTCGGGGTCGACGCGGTCAGCGAGATCAGCGACGAGACCGCCGGCACGCTCGCCGAGCTGCGGGCCGCGCCGCCGTCGCAGCGCCCGGCGCCGGTCGCCAAGGCCGCGGCCGCCCAGCAACGCATCAAGAACTGATCGATCGCGCGGGTGCGGTGCGGTATGAGTGCGCATGCCGAAGACCTGGGATCCGTTCTCGCTTCCACCCGAGGCCGGGGTCCAGCGCCTGCTCGATGGCAACCAGCGGTTTCGCGATGGCACCGGCAACGCGTCCGGTCGCGGGTTCGACGCGTCGCGGGTCGGCGCTCCGCAGAAGCCGTTCGCGATCGTGCTCGGCTGCTCCGACGCGCGCCAGCCGGTCGAGATCGTGTTCGACCAGGGGCCGGGCGATCTGTTCGTCGTGCGGGTCGCGGGCAACATCGTGGCGCCGTCGATCGTCGGCTCGATCGAGTTCGCCGCGTCGCAGTTCGGCACGCGGCTGGTCGTCGTGATGGGACACACCGGGTGCGGCGCGGTGGCGGCCACCGTGCACGCGCTCGCGACCGGGATGGGGCCGGAATCGAAGAACCTGCGGGCGATCACCGACCGGATCGCGCCGCACATCCAGGAGATCGTGAAGCGAGGCAGCGGCAGCGAGCACCTGCGCGAGGCGATGCGCGCCAACGTGCGCGCGTCGGCCGACCACCTGCGCCACGGCAGCCAGATCCTCGAGGAGCTGGTGATGAAGGGCAGGGTGGTGGTGGCCGGCGCCGAGTACGATCTCGAGACCGGGAAGGTCGAGTTCTTCGAGCGTTAGCCGCTGTCACGGAGAAGGCGCGCGACCGCGCCGCGCGCGCCGGCTCGATCGGGCGTATGCGGATCCATCTCGCGCTACTCACCGTGCTCGGCTGCTCGAGCGCGCCCCGCCACGAATCGCCCGACGCACCGCCCGCACCCGACGCGCCCGCGGACGCCTCGCCCGGCGCGCCGCTGCCCGCGCTGCCGCTGCAGGCCAGCTCGCGCTGGATCCTCGACGCCAACGGCAAGCGGCTGAAGCTGGTCGCGGTGAGCTGGTACGGCACCGACTCGCCGGACTACGTGGTCGCGGGGCTCGATCACGTGCGGCTCGACGATCTCGCCGCCGAGATCCGCGCGCTCGGGTTCGACGCGGTGCGCCTGCCGTGGTCGAACGAGATGTTCGAGTCCGACCCGCCGGTCGCCGCGGCGCGGCTGGCCGCGAACCCGGCGCTGCAGGGCAAGCGCGCGCTCGACGTGCTCGACGCGGTGATCGCGGCGCTCGCCCATCAGGGCCTGGTCGTGATCCTCGACAACCACGTCAGCACGGCCGACTGGTGCTGCAGTGACAGCGACGGGCAGGGCCTGTGGTACACGCCGGCCTACCCCGAGTCGAGCTGGATCGCCGACTGGCAGGGCATGGCGGCGCGCTACGCGACCCAGCCCGCGGTCATCGGCGCCGACCTGCGCAACGAGCCGCGGCCGGCCAACGGCGTGACCCCGACGTGGGGCGGCACCGATCCGACCACCGACTGGCGCGGCGCCGCGCAGCGCGCCGGAAACGCGGTGCTCGGCGTCGCGCCGTCGTGGCTGATCTTCGTCGAGGGGCTGAACTACTCGGCCGACTTCACCGGCGCCTACACGAACCCGATCGCGCTGGCGCTGCCGGGCCGGCTGGTCTACACGCCGCACGACTACGCGAGCTACCATCCCGGGCTGACCAGCTACGCCGATCTCAAGACCGCGCTCGGCGACGCGTGGGGCTTCCTGCTCGTGCAGGGCCAGCCGTACACCGCGCCGGTGTGGCTCGGCGAGTTCGGCACCTGCCACACCTCGGCGAGCTGCGTCGACGACACCGCCGGCCAGGGCCTGTGGTTCGCCGGCATCCGGATGTACCTGACGGAGGCGGACATCGACTGGTCGTACTGGCCGCTCAACGGCACCGAGGCGACGGGCACGTCGCGCACGCTGGGCGCCGAGGACAGCTACGGCGTGCTCGATCCGGCATGGACGCAGCCGGCCTTGCCCGCGCTGACCAGCGCGCTCCAGGCGATCGAGCCGGTCACGCAGATGCCCGACTGACCGGGCGCGGTCACGAAACTGCCGCCGATCTAGTCGAAGCAGACAGGAGGCAGTCATGAAGAAGAACATCACGGGCTACTGGGTCACCCTGGGCCTTTTCGCCGCGGTCTACACGTTCAGCTCGATCATGGACCTCACCGGCGTCGGCCCGGCGAGGGCGACGATGGCGCACCTCGGCTACCCGGCGTATGTCGGCACGATCCTCGGGGTGTGGAAGGCCGGGGCGGTGGTCACGCTGCTGTCGCCGCGGCTGGCGCGCCTCAAGGAGTGGGCCTACGCCGGCATCGTGTTCGACCTGACCGGCGGATTCGTCTCGCACCTCGCGACCGGGGACGCGCTGCCCAAGCCGCTCATCCCGCTCGTGCTGCTCGCGCTGGCCCTGACGTCGTACGCGCTCCGGCCGGCGAGCCGGCGGCTCGAGGCGGCGCCGGCCGAGCCGCGCGGCGTGCTCGCGCCCGCGCGGTGACCTACTCGAGCCCGGTCAGCGCGTCGAGCGCGTCGACCGCGAACGACGCGACCTGCTTGGTCGACTCGAACGCGGCGAGCGTCTGCTGGATGTGATCGGCCGAGTGCAGCGCCGAGACCATCAGGCGGATCCGCGCCTCGCCCTCCGGCACGACCGGGTAGCACAGCCCGTGGCAGTAGATCCCGGCGTCGTACAGGATGTTGATCGACTCGCGCAGGATCTCGTACGGGCCGAGCTCGACCACGAGCAGCGGGTGGTCGCCGTTGCCGAGCACGCGGAACTTGCGCGCCATCAGGCCTTCCCACAACGTCCTGACGTTGTCGCGGAGCCCGGGCAGCGGCGCCTCGCCGCTCTCGAGGATCTGCAGCGCCGCCATCGCGACCGCCGCCATCGCCGGCGGCAGCGCGGCCGAGAACATGTAGGGCGACGACTTCTGGCGCAGCCACTCGATGACGTCGGCCGAGCCCGCGGCGAACCCGCCGGTCGCGCCGCCGAGCGCCTTGGAGAACGTGCCGGTCACGAGGTGGACGCGATCGATCACGCCGGCCTGATCCGCGGAGCCGCGGCCGCGTTCGCCGAGCACGCCGATGCCGAGCGCGTCGTCGACGATCACCAGCGCGTCGTACTTCTCGGCGAGATCACAGATCGACGCGAGATCCGAGATCCGCCCGCTGAACGGATGCACGCCGTTGGTGACCACCGCGCGGAACCGCGCCCAGCGCGAGCGCCGCAGGATGTCCTCGAGGTCATCGGGGTCGTTGCTGCGGAACGTGACCAGCCGCGCGCCGGCGAGCCGCGCGCCCTCGGCCAGGCTCGGGTGGATGCCGGCATCGCAGATGATGCAGTCCTTGGCGCCGAACAGCGGGGCGAACAGCCCGATGTTGGCGTGATAGCCCGAGCCGTAGAGGATCACGTCCTCGACCTTGAGGAAGCCGCGCAGCCATTCCTCGAGCTCCTTGTGGATCTCGAGCGTCCCGCACATCACGCGCTGCGACGACAGCCCGACGCCGTACTTGCGCACGGCGTCGATCGCGGCCTCCTGGAGCTGCGGATCGACCGACAGGCCGAGGAAGTCGTGGGTCGTGTAGTTGACGACCATCTGGCCGACCCGGCCGTCGACCATGCCGCCGGCGGCCATGCCGCCCGAGCGCGAGAACACGACCTCGCGCTTGTACAGCCCGGCGTCCTTGAGCCGGTCGGATTCCGAGCGCAGCAGATCGCGCAGTGCCTGGGTCATGGCGCGCCTCCCACGTACCAGACTAGCGCGGCCACGCAGCGCGACCACGGCAGACTCGGCACGCACGCGGCGTCGCCCGGCGCGCAGGCGTGCAGCGCGCGATCGCGTTCGCGGCACAGCTCGTCGATCGCGGCGCCCTCGCTGGCGCGCGGGCCGGCCAGCACGAGCTCGGCCGCGAGCACGGCATAGCGCCGGTGCAGCTCGGCGTCGAGCGCGGCGCGATAGTCGGCGCTGCCGCGCAGCAGGCGCGCGCGGTCGGCGGTGGACACGAAGTCGCCCTCGCCGCGCAGGTTGGTGATCGCGACGTCGGCGGCCGCGGCGCAGCCGGCATCGCCCGCGCACTGCGCGCGCGCGGCGTCGATCAGGCACGCGACGGCCGGCGGCGCGGCGTCGGCGTGGCAGCGCTCGCGCGCGGCCGTCGTGAGCCTGGCCTGTAGCGCGGCGCGGCCGGTTGCGCCGAGCGCTTGCACCGCGGCGAGCGCGCGATCGATCACACCGCGCCGCCATTCGGCGGCGGCAGAGCCTTCGCCGTCGATCGCACCGCGCCGCCATTCGGCGGCGCTGCCGGCGGCGGCGGAGCCTTCGCCGTCGATCGGGGCGACCTGGTCGGCCTCGCTGGCCGGCGCGGCGTACGCGGTCGCGGCACACAGCACCAGCGCGAGCCGCTTCACAGCCGGCCTCGCTGGGCGAGGTAGCGCCGGCGAAACGCATCGACGAACGCGTGGAGGTGGCGCTCGAACGGGAACACCGCGATCAGCTCGGGATGATCGAGCGGCCAGCGCGCGCCGCGGAACGGATCGGCGTCGACCAGCTGGTCGAGCCGCGCGAGCGGGAAGTCGTCGCCCGCGAGGTCGGCCGGCGCGAGCGCGTTCGGCGGCGCGAGCGCGGGGTCGGCGCCGCCGAGCAGCGCGGCGAGCGCGCGGTAGACGTCGATCGGGCCGTCACCGGTCGGCCGCACGTCGGCGACGTGCAGCTCGCGCAGGCTGACCGGATCGCCGTCGATCGTCACGGTGCGCCCGCTCGGCCCGGCGGCCGCGCCGCCGACCTCGAGGCAGGCCAGGCTCACCACGGCGCTGACCTCGGGCGGGGGCGCCGGCGGCGTGCGGCCGAGCGCCCGGGCGAGCGCGATCAGCTCGAGCTGGCGGCGCCGGCGGTCGAGCACCGCGCGCACGCTGCCGAGCGCGTGGTGCGCGTCGAGGAAGCCGGCCGGATCGGCGGCGAGCCGCGCGCACGCGTCGTGCGGCGCGTCCCAGTGGATCGGGTAGTCGTTGCAGCTCGCGGTCGTGCCGAACCGCGCCGCG
>DATJAE010000268.1:0-2049 GCA_035516595.1 Kofleriaceae bacterium
ACACCTTGGTCGCGATCACGACGTCGTCGCGCCGCGTGCCGAGCTTCTTGAGCGCCTGGCCGACCAGGTTCTCGCTCTCGCCCTCGTGATAGACGTTGGCGGTATCGAGGAAGTTGACCCCGGCGTCGAACGCCGCGCGCAGCTGGCCGGCGACCGCGTCGAGCCCGAGCTTGCCGATCACCTCCCAGAAGCCCTTGCCTCCGTAGGTCATCGTGCCGAGGCAGATCTCCGAGACGAACAGGCCTGTGCGACCGAGTGTCTTGTAGCGCATCGGCTCGCATGCTACCGCGCCGAGCATGGATGCGCTCTCGATCGTCCGCGGCTTTGCACGCAACAACGCGTGGGCCAATCACCGCCTGCTCACCGCGTGCGCGCGGCTGTCACTCCCGGACCTGCACGCGACCCGCACCAGCTTCTTCCCGACGATCATGAAGACGCTCAACCACATCCTGATCGTCGACTGGTATTACATCGACGCGCTCGCCCGGGAGGGCCGCGGCCGCGTGGTGTTTGCCAGCGAGGAGCCGTTCGCCGAGCTCGCGCCGCTCGCCGCCGCGCAGCGCGCGTCGGACCGCAAGCTGATCGCGCTCGTCGAGGCCATGCGCCCCGGCGACCTCGCCGCCGACGTCTCGCTCGAGCGCGCCGACCACGTCCAGCGCGAGCGCGCGGTCGACGTCCTGCTCCATCTGCTCGAGCACCAGATCCACCACCGCGGTCAGGTCCACGCGATGCTCGCCGGCTCGCCGGTCGCACCGCCCCAGCTCGACGAGTTCTTCCTGCGCGACGAGCTGCCGCTGCGCCAGCGCGAGCTCGACGAGCTCGGCATGCCGGCGGACTAGCGACCCCGACGAGCTTGCCGTGCCGGCGGATCGAACGTCAGTACGCGCCGCCGATCGAGACGATCGCCGCCGGGTATCCGTCCGATGCGCCGCCCGAGCCGCGCGGTCCGGCGGCTGGCCACCACCACGCGAACCGCTGGTAGTCGAGCGATGCGCGCGCGAACGCGTGCGCGATCGGATGCAGCTCGATGGCCGCGGTGACGCCCAGCGCCCACGCGCGCTGATCGCCGGCCACGAGCGCGGTGGGCTGCGCGCCGCCGACGACCGGCTCGACCGCGACGGTGGCCGAGGCGATCCAGCGCGTGGCGAAGCGCTTGCGCGCGGCCGCGCCGAGCACCAGGTAGGTGTAGTCGGCGTCAGGGGTGCGGGCAGGATCGGCGGACTCGATCGAGAACCCGCGATGACCGACCCCGACGAGCGGAGCGACCGCGACCGGGCAGCGCATCACGTCGTAGCTCGCCGCGACCTCCCAGTGGGTCATCGTGGTGGTCGCCATCCCGTCGCTGAGCGGGCTGGTCATCGCGAGCGCTTGCTCGGCCATCATCGCGAGATGGAGGTCGGACGTGACGTCGATCCCGCCGCTGCCGCGAATCGCGCCGACCGCGCTCGACGAGTACGCGGCCACGGTCGCCGCACCTGGCGACAGCTCGCGGGCCACGACACCGAATCCGAGCTCGGCATGGACGTGCGGTGCGGCGGGCTCGGCGGACGCCTCGGCGCTGCTGCTCGTGGCCTCGGCGATTTCGCGTGGAGTGACGGCCGGTAGCTGCTCGGGCGGCGGCGCCGCGGGCGGGATCGCGTCGAGCGCGGCGGCGATGGTCGCTGCCACCGCGGCGAGCTCGTCGCCGGTCAGCGTCTCGTTGGCGATCGGCGTGCCGCGCGCGAGCACGACCTGGCCGTCGGCGCGGTACGCGACGAACCGCAGCACGAATGCGCCGTCGGCCGGCGTGAGCTCGGCCGCGATCACGCCGTCGCGGTGCAACGCCTGCACGATCGCGGCAGTGCTGTCGTCGTCGTGGACCAGGGCATCGAGATCCGGTGGTGGCACCGCGATCGGCGAGACCTGCGCAGCATCGAGCACGGGCGCGAGCTGGTGCGCGATTTCCATGGCGGGATCGCCCGCGACCCCCGCGAACACCACCGCGAGCGGGGCCAGCACCATCACGCTGCGAGTCTCGTGCCTGCACTGACGATCATGTCGGTCATCACG
>DATJAE010000269.1:0-4700 GCA_035516595.1 Kofleriaceae bacterium
GTGGGCGTGGCGGCGGCGGTCGCCTGCACGAGGTCGAACCCGAGCGCCGACTGCCACGACGGCGCGTGCACCGACCCCAATTATCCCTACTGCGATGTCGACGGTGCGATCGATGGCGAGCCAAACAAGTGCATCGCCGTCAGCTGCACGCCGGGGACATTCGGTGCGTGCGACGGAAGCAACGCGCTCATCTGCGGGTCCGACGGAAGCTCATACGGCGCGACGACATGCGCCGCGGGTTGCGACGCGAGCGAGAATGGTTGCCACGTCGTCCGCGTCGAGCCGCGTTACCTGCCCGGGGTCTGCGACGCACCAGCCACGAGCCCCAGCCTGGTGGTTCCCAGCTCCGGCACGATCGATTCGGATCTCGACGCGACTTGCAACGGCGGTGTCGTGATGCAGTCAGGCGCACCGAGCATCTGCGTCGCGCACTACGGAACGATCTCGATCGCGTCAGGGGCAACGCTGACGGTAACCAGCAGCTACAACCAGACCAACCTTCACGGCGGGCGAGCGATCGCATTCGTTGCCGACGGCGACCTCTCGATCGATGGAACACTCGATGTAAGCGCTCACACCCACTTCAGCGGACCGGGCGGTGGCGTTGTTGACGAGAGTACATGTCCGCTCAGGGTCCCAGAAGATGGTGGATGTGGTGGCGCTGGCTTTCAAACTCCAGGCGGAGCCGGCGGCGACGACACGACTGATGGCGGGCTTGACAATGGTGGGGCGGCCACGATGGATCCCGCGCTCTTTACCTACTTCGGAGGCGGTCCTTCGACGCAGGCAGGGGGAGGTGGAGCTGTACTACTCGTCTCGTGCGCAGGCACGGTCTCACTAACGGGCACGCTCGCCGCCGGTGGTGGTGGCGGCGAACCGATCTTCGCTGCGAACGGAGGCGGAGCCGGTGGATACGGCGTCATGATCGGCGTGAACGTCTCTGTCACCGGCAGTGTTTACGCGAATGGTGGTGGCGGCTGTTCCACTGCGAAGCCTGGCGAAGATGGAATGCTCTCGGACGAAACTCCAGCCCCGGGTGGTCAAGGATCAAGTGGTGGTGGTGATGGTGGCGCCGGCGGAATCGGCTCGACCCCGCCAGGAGTTGGGGAGCACTCCACGATGGCCAATGCCTACGGCGGCGCTGGCGGCGGCAGCGTCGGCTACTTCCAGACCTACACGCCGGCCGGCGTCACGCCGACGCTCACGCCCGCGCATGCGTCGCCGGCGTTCCAGCCGAACGGCACGGTGCCGACCGAATAGCTAGACCCGCCGCAGCACGACCGCATGCTCGGCCTTGGGGCGGTCGCCGAACGCGCGGCGCTCGATGGCGCCGAGCATCGGCCGGTGCTGCGACGCCCACGCCTCGAGCACGAGGTCGCCCGGCAGGGCGTCGCGCAGGTCGTCGAGCGCGTAGAGCGCGCGGGCGCGGGCGACCGAGTCGCCGATCACGAGGGCGGCGGCACGGCCCGGGGCGAGCGCGCGCGCGATCACCGCGATGCACTGGGCGAGCGCGGCCTTCCAGGCGCGGTAGGCGGCGGGCGGGTCGGCCTCGAAGCTGCGCCGCGCGCCGAGCTCGCCGGCGTCGAGCTCGCGGTGGCGCAGGCCGAGGAAGTCGAAGCGCAGCCGCTGGTGCTCGGCGTAGTCGTAGGTGCCGGCGTACGGTGGCGAGGTCACGACGCCGGCGGCGCTGCCGTCGGGGACGACCTCCCCGAGCCGGCGCGCGTCGAGCTCGTGGATCTCGGGCAACGGGCCGCGCTGCTGCGCGAGGTCGGCGAGGCCGGCGGCGAGCAGCTCGGCGCGCTGCGCGAACAGCCGCGCGGCCTGGCCGCGGCCGATCGCGCGATCGATCCAGGTCGGGTCGGTGTCGGAGGTCCGCGACGACACCTTGTACAGGATCGCCGACAGGCACGCGGTCAGCACGTCGGCGAGCTCGGCGTCGCTGGCGCGCAGCGCGTCGAGCCGGCCGGCGAGGTCCTCGAGCTCGCGCCGCACGTGGGGCTGGAACCAGCTGGCGAGCCGGCGGTTGCGCGCGTTGGGGTCGAAGCCGGCCGGGCCGCGCTGGCGGGCGCGCTCGGCGCCGGCGCGGCGCGCCTGCTTGCCCGCGGCGATGGTCGCGCCGGCGATCGCGTGGGCGGTGTCGCGCAGCTCCTTGCGGCGGCGCGGCGCGACGGCCCACGTCTTGGCGCGCGCGATCAGCACGGCGAGCGGGTTGAGGTCGGTGCCGATCGCGCGCAGGCCGGCGGCGCGCGCCTCGACCAGCACGGTGCCCGAGCCGCAGAACGGATCGACCAGCGGCTGGGTGCGGCCGGCGCCCTCGCCGACGAACTCGACCAGCACGCGCGCGGTCGCCGGGTGCAGGCGCGCCGGGTAGCTGTGGAAGCCGTGGGTGAGCGTGTCGGCGGTCTCGCGATCGGTCTGCGCCGCGGTCAGCGCGTCGGCGAGCACGGCGGCGGTCGCCGACAGCCCGTCGCGATCGACCCGACCGGGCGCGCGCGGCATCGACAGCGAGCGGCGCTGGCGAGCCGTCACCGTCGTCCTGCCAGCTCGCGTGCGGCCGCGAGCCCAGCGCCGCGCTTCCGGACCGCGCCGCTCTTCGATCCAGATCTCGGCAAGGCGCCTGATGTTCCGCGGGATCGCCAGACGAGGCAACAGCCGCTCCACGGTGTCGGGTGGGAATCGCTCGAGCCTCGACCACGCGGCTCACACGATCGCGCTACCACGCGCCAACCGATCGGCGCGGGGGTGGTATGCCTTGCGCATGCCCATGCCGCTCGAGATCATCGGTCTCGGCAAGCGCGAGATCCGGTTCGTGTGGGACGAGGGCGTCGAGAACGTGTGGCCGGCGCGCGAGCTGCGCTTGCGCTGCACGTGCGCGATGTGCCAGTCCGAGGCCACCGGCGAGCGCCTGCTCGATCCCGCGTCGGTCCCCGAGGACCTCAGCGTCGTCGACATGCACCTGGTCGGCAACTACGGCGTCGGCATCCACTTCTCGGACGGCCACACCACCGGCATCTTCCGGTTCTCCAACCTCAAGCGGGCGCCGTGATCGGCGCGCTCGCGGAGCTGTGGACCGCGCGCTCGTCCAAGCGCGCGTTCCGCCCCGAGCCGATCGCGCGCGCCGCGCTGGTCGAGCTGTTCGCCGCCGCGCAACACGCCCCGAGCTGGTGCAACGTCCAGCCGTGGCGGGTCGCGATCACCGAGCCGCCGCGCACCGCCGAGGTCGCCGCCGCGCTGGTCGCCGCCGCGAAGTCCGGCCTGCCCCATGCCGACCTGCCGTTTCCGCTCGATTACCCGCCGCCGTACAAGCAGCACCGCGTCGCGTGCGGGGTCGCGCTGTACCAGGCGATGGGCGTGGCCCGGGAGGACAGCGAGGGGCGCTACGCCGCGTGGCTGCGCAACTACGCCCTGTTCGACGCGCCTCACGTCGCGATCGTGGCGTGCGACCGCCGGCTCGGGCCGTACGCGCTGGTCGACGTCGGGGTGTGGCTCGGCTACGTGCTCACCGCCGCGGCCGCGCTCGGCATCGACACCTGCCCGATGGCGTCGGTCGCGGCGTATCCCGAGCCGCTGCGCGCACGCCTGCCGATCGCCGAGACCGACGCGATCCTGTTCGGCCTGGCACTCGGCCACGCCGACGACGCCGCGCCGGCAAATCGTTGCCGCACCACGCGCGCGCCCGTCGAGGCCAACGTCGCGTTCGTCGCCTGACGGTGCTAACATTCCGGCCTCGTTTTGGGAGAGCCTATGAGTCACTGTCTGCGCGCGATCGTCGTCGCGGCCGCCGTGGTCGCGTTCGCTCCGCGCGCTCGCGCGCAATCACCCGACGCCTTGAAGAAGGCGCAGGCCGCGTTCGATCAGGCGCAGCTCGACTACCTGCAGGGCAAGTACGACGAGGCCGCCAAGGAGTTCGAGGACGCTTACGCGGCGCGGCCGTTCCCGCAGTTCCTGTACAACGTCGGCGCCAGCTACCACATGAAGGGCAAGAAGACCTCCGACCCGGAGGCCTACGGCAAGGCGGTCGACTACTACAAGCGCTACCTGAGCGAGGATCCGAGCGCGAGCGACAAGCCGAAGGTCGAGAAGACGATCGGGGTGCTCGAGAGCGAGATCAAGCGGCTCAAGGAGCAGCCCGCCGGCGTCGGCTCCGGATCGGGCGCCGGCTCGGGCTCGGCGGCGCCGGCGCAGACCCCGTCGCAGGAGGTCGAGCAGCTCGGCGACGTCAAGGTGCAAGGCCTGGTCGTGATCGTCACCGAGCCGCAGAACGCGACGGTCTACCTCGACGACAAGAAGAAGGTGTTCGCGACCACGCCGTGGTCTGGGCCGCTCGATGGCGAGCACAAGCTGATCATCGAGAAGCGCGGCTATCGCCCGGTCGAGACCACGATCTCGGCCGACCCGACCAAGCTGGTCCAGGTGATCTCGAGCCTGTCGCAGGAGACCTACCTCGGCTGGATCGACGTCACGTCGAACGTGGTGGGCGCCGACGTGTTCATCGACGACAAGTCGGTCGGCGCCAAGGGCAAGACCCCGTTCTCGGGGAACATCCCGCCCGGCAAGCACACGTTCTGGATCAGCGCGGAAGGCTACGACGAGTTCAGCGAGACGGTCGACATCGCGGCGGGCGAGGCGCACGAGATCAAGGGCATCCTCAAGGGGTCGCCGGTCGGCAAGCTCGACGTCGTCGGCCCGGGCATCGAGGA
>DATJAE010000270.1:0-6079 GCA_035516595.1 Kofleriaceae bacterium
CGGGGGCATGTCCCCCGCGGGCAGCGCCGCCGAAGGGCGCGGTGCGATCGCCGAGGCGGCGCTGCGTCCGGCGCTCGGACAGGCGCGCGCCGCGGCCTGGGAGCTCCTGCCGCGGCTCGGCGACGCGCTCGACGCGCCGGACGGGATGGACGCGCTGCGCGCCGGCGCGGCGCACCTGCGCTCGACCGGCGACGACATGCGCGACGCCATCGCCGCGATCGGCGCGGCGCCGGTGCTGGTCGCGGCGTGGAGCCGCAAGCGCGCCGGCGCGCAGCCGATCGCGCCCGATCCCGCGCTCGGTCACGCCGCCGACTATCTGCGGATGACGCGCGGCGGCCCCGGCTCGCCGGAGGCCGCGCACGCGCTCGACGTCTACCTGACCACGGTGATCGATCACGGGATGAACGCCTCGACGTTCACCGCGCGGGTGGTCGCATCGACCGCGTCGGACCTGATCTCGGCGGTCGTGGCCGCGGTCGGCGCGCTCAAGGGCCCGCTGCACGGCGGCGCCCCCGGACCCGTGCTCGACATGCTCGACGCGATCGCCGCGCCCGAGCGCGCCGAGGCGTGGCTCGTCGGCGAGCTGGCCGCGGGCCGCCGGATCATGGGGATGGGCCACCGCATCTACCGCGTGCGCGATCCGCGCGCGGCCGTGCTCGAGGCGGCCGGCAAGGCCCTGGCGTCGCCGCGGCTTTCGCTCGCGCGCGCGGTCGAGACCGCGGCGGCGAAGATCCTCGCCGAGCGCAAGCCCGATCGCCCGCTCGCCGCCAACGTCGAGTTCTACACCGCGGTGCTGCTCGACGCGATCGGCCTGCCGCGCGAGCAGTTCTCGCCGACGTTCGCCGTCGGCCGCGTCGCCGGGTGGTGCGCGCACGTGCTCGAGCAGCGGCGGGTCGGCAAGCTCGTGCGTCCGGCGTCGCGCTACGTCGGCGCGTAGCGGCTACGCCAGCCGGCCGTCGTGCGCCGCGAGCGTCGCCTCGTCGGGCAGCTGTGCGGGCTGCTCGGGACCGGCCAGGAACCGGCGGGTGGCCGGATCGAGCTGGACCTCGGGGCAGCGCGCGACGACGAGCTGGACCAGCGCGCGCAGCCGGCGCTCGCCGATGCCGTCGAGCCGCTCGCCCGACAGCCGCGTCCACGGCAGGATGCGCAGCGTGGCGGTCGCGGTCGACACCAGGTCGACAAACGGCGCGCCTTCGTACGGCATTGCGGCGGGCAGGCGGCGCGCGACCACGCCGACCACGTCGCGCCACAGCACGAGCCGCGCGACGCCGTCCTCGCGCCGCGCGTCGACCCCCGCGATCGTGATCTCGGCGGTCGCGGTCGCGTAGCTGAGCTTGCCGCGAAGCGGCGACGGCATCGGCTCGGCGCCCGAGTCGGACGACGACGGCGGGCGCGTCGGCCGCGCGGCGCCGCGCACCGGCGGCGGCGCGGTCGCGATCAGCTCGCCGCGGCCGCCGTCGCTGGCGTAGTACAGCGCGACCAGGCCGATCAGCTCGCCGGCGATCAGGATCGGCGGCGCCCACCTGCGGTGCGCGACGTCGGCGTCGAGCCCGAGCAGGTAGGCGGTGACCGCGGTGGTCGACGCGCACCCGAGCCCGATCAGGTAGCCGAACCGGGTGAGGCGCGCGCTCGAGGTGTCGGTCAACAGCCGCCGCCCGGCCTGCAGCGCGATCAGCGCGGCGTACGCGAGGTCGGTCCACGACTCGATGCTCGTCAGGTGCGGGTCGAGGGCGATCGTGCCCGTGACGCACGCCGCGATCGCGATCGCCGCGCACACCAGGAGCCGTGGCGCGTGACTCCCCATTCACGGAGCAGGGTATCACGGCTTCGGCGGCGGCTCCGGGCCCACCGCGATCGCGCCCACGTCGATCGTCTGGCCGGCCTCGAGCGTCACCTTGTGGATCGCGGGCATCGGCTGGACGAGCGCGACCACGATCGACTTGCCGGCCTTGGCCTCGACGCGGAACGCGCCGTCGGGCCCGGTGGTCGGCGGCGCGCCGCTCAGCGACACCCGCAACGATCCGTTGCCGGTGTCCGGCACGACCGCGACCGGCACTCCGGGCATCGGCTTGCCGCCGGCATCGACCACCCGCCCGGTGACGATCGCGTTGGATGCGAGCGTGATGTCGACGCTCGCCGCCTGGCCGGCCGCGATCTGCACGCTGGCCTCGCCGTTGCCGGCGCTCGACGTCACGCGCACGTCGTACGTGCCGGGATCGATCCGATCGAGCTCGAACGTCCCGTCGGCCGACGAGAACGTGCGCTGCGCGATGGTCGGGCCCTGGAGCTCGACCGTGAAGCTGTCGAGCGGCGCGGACGCGTGCACCGTGCCGTGCAGCGAGGTCACGCCGCCGGCGGTGATCGTGACGGTGGCATCCGGCGTGACGTGATCGGCGCGGCCGCGCAGCGCGCCGGCCTGGGCCTCGGCGACCACCGTCCACGGCACGCGCGCGAGCCCGCGCAGCTCGAACGCGCCGCTCGCGTCGGTCAGGACCGGGGACACCGCGCCGTCCTCACCGTCGCCCGAGCTCTGGATCGTCACGAACTGCGAGTGCACGCCCGCGCCGTCGTCGGACGGCTCCGGGTTGATGCTGGCGACCATGTCCATCAGGTCCAGCTGCACCGACACCCACGCGTCGGCGAGCGGCTTGCCGTCGGGGCCGGTCACCGTGCCGCGGATGACGCCGTCGGCGCGCTCCACCGCGAGCTCGACGCCGGTGCGGTGCTCGCCCGCCGCGACGGTCTGTAGCGCCGGCGGCTTGCCGTGCGCCGGCAGCATGCGGCCGCGATCGAGCACGCGCAGCCGGTACGCGCCGGGCGCCAGGCCGCGCAGCTCGTATGCGCCGGCGCCGTCGGTCATCGCCTGCACGCCGCTGGTCACGACACCGTTGACGATCGTCGTGTGCTCGGCGCCCTCCTGCGGCGCGGCGTTGACGATCACGCTCGCGATCGGCGCGCCGTGCGCGTCGACCACGCGGCCGGCGATCGACGCGCCGGGCTCGACGTGGATGACGACCTCGCCGAGCCCGGGCGCGACGTCGACCTCGAGCGAGCCCTCGGCCCCGCTCGGGCAGCGCGCCGCGATCGTCGAGCGCTGCGGCACGAGGCCGCGCAGCTCGAACGCGCCATCCGGCCCGGTCGTGGTCGGCTCGCGCTGCTCCACCATCATCTCCGCGCTGGCGTGCGCGCTCGGCTCGATCGAGACGTCGCACACCTGGCGCGGCTCGACGTGGCCGTTCACGCGCGGCCCGCGCATCATCGCGATCCGCACGCCGGTGACGTCGTGCCCGCCGAGCTCGACCGGAGTCGGCGCCTGCGGCAGGAAGTCGTCCGCGGTCGCGATCAGATCGTGATGGCCGGGTGCCAGGCCGTCGAGCACGAACGCGCCGTGCGCGTCCGATTCGGTGCCGTTCTCGTCGTCGAGCGCGCTCACCGTCGCGTTCGCGACCGGCGCGCCGCTGTCGTCGACCACCAGGCCGCGCACCGCCGCCGACGCGGCGACCAGCAGCGTGACGTCGCTGACCTGCTCGGCGACGCCGAGCCCGACGTGGGTCGGTGCGCGCGTGCGGGCTCCCTGGCCGCTGGCCTCGAGCGCGTACGCCCCCGGCCTGAGCCCGGTGATGCGGAACGTGCCGTCGCGGCCGGCCTTGACGCGACGGCGCGCGCGCTCGCCGAGCAGCATGGTCGGCGCGTCGCGGTGCGCGTCGACGTCCGCGCCGGCGACCGGCTGGTGGCTGCGCTCGTCGCGCACCACGCCCTCGATCACGCCGCCCGGGACGAGCTGGAAGTCGGCGGTCGCGCCGGCCGCGCCGACGTCGACGTAGCGCGACTGCGGCGCGTAGTCGCCGTGGCTGACCGCGACCAGCAGCTGGCCGCTCGCGACCGCGAGCTTGTAGTGGCCGTCGGCGCCGGTCGCGGTCGACGCGACCGCGTCGCCCGGCCGCGCGATCCCGGCGCCGAGCTGGGCCGCGTCGACCCGCGCGCCCGCGATCGGGCCGCCCGACACGTCGGTCACGACGCCGGCGAGCGTGCGGCCGCCCGGCTCGAGCTTGACCTCGAGCTGCGCGGTCTCGCCCGCGTGGAGCTCGCGCGCCGGCAGCGCGGCCGGCGCGTGATCGGCGGCCGACGCCGCGATCCGCCACGTCCCCGGCGCGAGCCCGTCGAGCCGCGCGACGCCGTCGCCGCCGGTGGTCGCGATCACGACGTCGTCGCCGGCGAGCCGCACGGTCGCGCCCGCGATCGGGCCGCGCGCGTCGACCACCTTGACGATCGCGGTCGCGCGTGCCTCGGCCGGCGCGTGCGGGGCCGGCGCGGTCGCGTGTGCCGCCTGCGCGGGCGCGGCCGGCTGCGCGGTCTCGTCGCCGCGGCGCAGCCTCCATGCCACGATCAGCGCGGCGGCGACGACCACGACGGCGAGCGCGCCCCAGAGCCTCCGGTTCATGCGCGCCCAACCGGGCGAGCGCCGTTCGCATTCCTAGAAAGCATGCGATTGCCCACCGTCGACCACGAGGCAGGTCCCCGCGATCCAGCTCGCGCGCGGCGACGCGACGAACGCGACCGCGTCGGCGACCTCCTCGGGGGTGCCGAACCGCCCGAACGGCAGCTCGCGGCGGATCATGTCGGCGATGCCCTCGGGATCGGCGCGCTGCCGGCGATCCCAGCCGCCGCCCGGAAACAGGATCGAGCCCGGTGCGACCGAGTTCACGCGGATGCCGTGCCGGGCGAGGTCGCGCGCGAGCGCCTTGGCGAGCGCGATCACGCCGGCCTTGGCGACGTTGTAGCCCGGCGCGCCGCCGGCCTCGCGTCCCCAGATCGACGCGATCAGCGTGATCGATCCGCCGCCGCGCGCGATCAGGTGTGGCACCGCGCGCTGGGCGACGCGCGCCGCGCTCCACAGGTTGGCGTCGAGCGACCTCGCGAGATCGTCGTCGGTCATCGCGCTGGCCTCGCGCGCGCCGGCCTCGCCGGCCGAGGCGATCGGTCGATCGGGCGGACCCCAGGTCCGCGCGAACGACTTGCCGACGACGGCGATCGCGATATCGATCCCGCCGAGCTGCGCGGCGGCGCGCTCGATCGCCGCGGTCGCGCCATCGGCGGTCGCGACGTCGGCGGCGATCGCGACGTGCGGCCCGCCGGGCAGCGCGCCGACCGCCGCGACCAGCTCGGCCTCGCCGCGCGCGATCGCCGCGACGCGTCCGCCCTCGCGCGCCAGCGCGTTCGCGATCGCGCGGCCGATGCCGCGGCTCGCGCCCGCCACCACGCACAGCTTGCCCGCGAGCCCGAGGTCCATCACGGGATCTCCCAGGTGTGGCCCCACAGCGCCTGCGCGCCATCGATCCGCAAGGTCGCGCCGGTGATGTACTGCGCGGCGGGCGACGCCAGGAACACGATCGACGCGGCGACCTCCTCGCACGTGCCCGCCCGCTTGAGCGGGGTCTCGGCGATGCCGCGCTCGAGCAACTGCGGCGGGTACTGCGCCGTCCCACTGGACAGAATGATCCCGGGCGCCACGGCGTTGACCAGAATCCCGAACTGCGCCCACTCGACCGCGAGGGTCATCGTGAGATTCTCCACCCCGGCCCGCGCCGCCCCGGTGTGCGCCATCCCTGGAAAACCGCGATAGATGTTCGCGATCACGTTCACGATGCGACCGCCGCCGTGTGGGATCATCCACCGGGTCGCGATCTCCCGCGACATGATGAACGTACCGACCAGGTTGTTGCGCACCACCGCGAGGAACCCGTTGGGCGAGATGTGCTGCGCGGGCGACGGGAACTGCCCGCCGGCATTGTTGACCAGCACGTCGATCCGCCCGAGCTGGGCGATCACCGCCTGGACGAAGCGCTCGACCTGGTCCGACTCCCGGATGTCGCATGGGAGCGCGACCACCCGTTCTGACCCGAGCTCGGCACGTGCCTGCTCGAGCTTGGCGGCGGTTCGCCCGCAGATCGCGACCTTGGCGCCGAGCCGCACCAGCTCGCGGGCAGTCGCCAGGCCGATACCGCTACCCCCACCCGTCACCACCGCCACCTGGTCGGTGAAGATCGAGGGCGCAAATACCCGTTGGCTTTCGGCCGAG
>DATJAE010000271.1:0-7444 GCA_035516595.1 Kofleriaceae bacterium
CACGCCCGGCAGCTGCTCCTCGAGCCCGACGATGCCGGGCAACGGCATGTCGCGCGCGAACGCGCGATGCGCGGCGGTCGCCCCGACCACCGCGAACGGCACGCCGGCCGCCGACGTGGTGTGGAGGTCGAGCGCGAACACCGAGCCGCGCGCGCGCGCGATCGCGGCGTCGATCGCGGCCGCGAGCTCGACCAGCTCGGCGTGCTCGTCGCTGGCCGGGCCGCGCCGGGCCGCGGCGATGGCATCGGCGTGCCACAGCCGGTTGAGGTCGGTCGCGAGGTAACGGCGGCGCGCGGCGAGCGCGCGCACGTTGCCGCGCAGCGCGATCACCTCGCCGGCGACGTCCAGATCGCGCACCACCTGCGCGGCCGCCGCGACGCCCGCGGGTTCGTTGCCGTGCACGCCGCCGACCACGATCAGCGTCGGCCCGGGCCGCGCGCCGATCCGCTGCGCGATGATCCGGCTCACGTCCCGCCTTCCGCCAGCTTCTCCTCGAGCAGCTTGGACGCCACGTTCATGAAGTCTTCCTCGGTGAGCACGCCGACCAGGCGATCGTCGTGGAGCACCGGCAGGCATCCGACTCGCAGCCGGCGCATCAGCCGGATCGCGTCGATCGTCGCGGTCTCGATCCCCACCGTGGTCACGTCGGTCTTCATGATGTCGCGCACCGACGTGTCGGCGAGCGAGCGCCCGCTGGTGAGCAGGCGCAGCACCGCGCGATAGCTGACCAGCCCGACCAGGCGGTGGTCCTTGTCCTCGACCGGCACGTGGCGGATGCGCTCCCACGCCATGAGGTTGGCGACCATCTCGACCGCGTCGTCGGCGTGGACCGTGAACAGATCGGTCGTCATGTACTGATCGACCCGCAGGTAGTTGTGGCGCGACGCGACGACCTCGTCGAGCCGTGCCCGCTCCCACTCCGACACCGGCCGCCCGGTGCCCTGACGCTGCAGGGTCGCCGCGACCAGCGCGATCGAGCGCTCGCCCGAGGTCGCCTTGTCCTTGAGCGCGTTCCACGACGACAGCTGCCAGCGCGCGCCGGTCCGGCCGCTGCGCACGCGCGCGTCGACCACGCCGAGGTAGCGCTTGATGTCGTCGTCGTTCACGTTCTGCCGGCGCAGCCCGGCCTCGGCGATCGGCAGCAGCTCGTCGAGCATCAGCCTCTCGGCCGAGATGTCCTTGCCGTCGAGCCAGGTGAAGCTCGCGCCGAGGCCCTCGCGCGCGGCGGTGTAGAAGTTCGCGCCCGCCTGATCGAACTCGATGCGCCGGGTGATGTCCTCGTGGCGCGCCGCGAGCTCGGCCATCAGGCCGAACCACACCGCGCCGTTGGCGATCTCGTCGAGCACGCTCGGCCCGGCCGGCATCACGCGGTTCTCGATCCGCAGGTGGGGCTTGCCGTCGGTGATGCCGTAGCACGCGCGGTTCCAGCGATACACCGTGCCGTTGTGCAGGCGCAGCGCCTTGAGCAGCGGCGCCTCGCCGCGATCGAGCTTGGCCATCGGATCCTCGTCGAGATCGATCCCGACCAGCGTGCGGAACCGGGCGATGTCCTCCTGGTAGATCTCGACGACCGAGTCCTTGACCCAGCGCGTGCCGAAGCTGACCCGCGCCTCGGTCTCGCGCAGGTGATGGGTGTGGCTGCGGGTGTCGACCGCCTGGCGGAACAGCGCGATCCGGGTCTCGGCCCATAGCCGCCGCCCGAACAGCAGCGGCGAGTTCGCCGAGATCGCCATGATCGGCGCGGCGAGCACCTGCGCGATGTTGTAGACGCGCGCGAACTCCTCGGGCTCGACCTGGAGGTGGACCTGGAAGCTCGAGTTGCACGCCTCGACCATCACCGAGTCGTGCTCGATGATCAGCTCGTCGAGCCCCTTGATCGAGAACTCGAACGCGCCGCCGCGCAATTCGCCGAGCGCCTTGTTGAGCGCGTGGTAGCGCGCGGTCGGCACCATGTTGTCGATCGACAGGTCGCTCTTGCGGATCGTGGGCAGGATGCCCATCAGCACCGCGTGCAGGCCGAGCTCCTCGGCGGTCTGGCGCGCCTTGGCGACCAGCTGGTCGAGCTGCTTCTCGAGCCGCGAGATTCCGTCGCCGGCGAGCGGCTGCGGATCGCAGTTGGCCTCGAGCTGGAACTGGCCGAGCTCGGTCGTGTAGTGGCCGTCCTTGAGCTTGTCGAGCATCGCGAGGATGCCCTTGGTCGGCGACAGCGTCTGGTCGACCAGGAAGATCTCCTGCTCGGCGCCGATCCGCCGCACGCCGGTCTCGAACCGGCGCTCGGCGAGCATGCGCTCGAGCGCGCGAACATCGGCGAGGATCGCGCGGGTCAGCTCGCGCCGCCGCGCCGGATCCTGCTCGCCGCCGACTTCCTTGTGCGAACGCGTGGTCATGTTGCCCTCGTCCATTCCTCGAGAAACTTCGGCAGCATCTGGCGCCAGGTCGGCCAGTCGTGATGAAAGCTCGGTCCCCAGTTGTCGACCCGGTTCGGCACGCCCTGCTTGCCGAGCGCGTCGGCCATGCGGAACGACTCGCCGATGTCCTCGGCGCGGCCCTCGCCGGACGGCATCACCAGGTAGCGCTCGCGCAGCTTTTCGAGGTGGACGCCGGCGAGCGTCGGCACGAAGTGCACCGGCGAGCTCACCCAGAAGTCGTCGGTGAACTCTCCGGTGTCGTAGAACCGGCGCAGGTCGTACGTGCCCGACATCGCGCACGCCCGCGCGAACACGTCGGGCCAGCGACACACCACCGCGATCGCGTGGAACGCGCCGATCGACGCGCCCGCCGCCCACACCTCGAGGTCCGCCTTGCAGTCGCTGCGGATCGCCGCGACCACCTCGTGGCGCACGTAGTGCTGGAACTGGTTCTGCAGCCACATCTGGTGCTGCGCGCTGCCCTCGCGCGCGAGCAGCGCCGCGCCGGCGACCGAGTCGCACGAGTACACCTTGATCTTGCCGGTCTCGATCAGCCCGCCGACCGCGCCGACCAGGTGCATGCGCTCGATCTCCTCGGCATCGCCGCCCGCGGTCGGGAACACCAGCACCGGCTGGCCATACGTGCCCCAGCGCACCATCGTGACCTCGCGCTGCAGGCGCTCGGAGCGCCACTTCGCGACCGTCTTCACGCGCGCACGTCCGCGCGCCACGCCTGGATGCGCTTCCAGAACAGCTCGGTGAACAGCTCGACCTCGTTCGCCGGGAACAGCGCCGCGACCTTCTTGTGCACGGCGTCGCGCGCGACCGACGTCGCGAAGAACTCCCACGCGACCTCGTCGAGGTGTCTCAGCTGGGTCGCGCAGAACTCGTCGAACCGCGCGGCGTCGAACCGTTGCTCGGCGACCTCGGCGTAGGCGCGCAGCCGCTCGCGATACGGCAGCTCGCGCCTGGCGATCGCGTAGAACGGCTCCCAGTCGAGGTTGCGGCGGAACGGCCGCTTGGTGATCGCGTTGAACAGCGCCCACTTGACGTTCGCGATCACCAGCCACGGGAAGTGATAGTGCAGCGACGTGACCTGCGAATCGGGACACGGGTTCGCGAAGTCGATCGGGTACCACGTGCCGTCCTTGTGGAGCGCCTCGCACGAGTTGAAGTCCCAGCCGAAGAACGCGTTGATCGTGAGCGTGGTGTCGCGCAGCAGCTTGGCCTCGTCGGCGGTGACGAAGTCCTTGGCCATGGTGTAGCGATCGTGGAGCGCCGCGCTCGGGTCGTACTTGACGATCCGGGTCTGCGGGCCGATCCCGATGCAGCGGATGAACCGATCGAACGGATCGACCGCCTTCTGCAGGTGCATGACCAGCTTGCCGCTGTCCTCGTAGCGCGCGCGCAGCGTGGCCTCGTCGCCGATCTTCGATACGCCCTTCCAGCCGCCGCCGTCGTACGGCTTCATGAACAGCGGGTAGCCGAGCTTCTTGCCGATCTCGCCGAGGTCGAACAGCTTGGCGTACTTGCTGAGCGTGGGCTGGAGATCGGGCAGCGCCTCGTACGACTTCGGCGGCACCAGCCAGGTATCGGGGATCGGCATCCCCAGGTGCATCATCGCGCAGTACGTCGTCTGCTTCTCCATCGACTGCACGGCCCAGGGGTTATTGAGCACGTACAGGCCGTCCATGATCACGGCCTTCTTGATCCACTCGCGGCTCGTCGAGTACCAGTGGGTCAATCGATCCAGTACGACGTCGTACTTGCACCCCTGGCGCAGATCGAACGGCTCGATCGTGACGCGCTCGACCTCGACGCCGACGCGATCACCGCCGTACGGGACCGCGAGGTCGAGGCGCTTGACGATCTCCTCGAAGCAGATCGGCCAGCAGATATCGGCGCCGAGCGACAGTCCGATCTTGCGGGTGACGTTGCCCATGACGACCTCCCATCACTCGTATACCAACAGGAACGGGCCGGGAAACAGCCACGACAGCGCCTCTCGGAGCCGGTCGCGCCAGTTCTCCCAGTTGTGACCGTCGCGGGCCTCGACGTAGCGCAGGTCCATGCCGGTCGATTCGAGCACCGGCACGAGCGACCGGTTCTCGTAGATCAGCGATTCATACGTGCCGCAGCTCACGAACACGCGGTCGACGACCGCGACCGGCGCGGCGCGAAACTGATTCACGAACCGCACCACCGGGTCGAACACCGGGCCGCGCTGGTTGCGCTCGCCGATGTCGGCGAACGCGAACGACCCGGATTGCAACAGCAAGCAGCCGTAGAACCCGGGGTAGCGCGCCGCGGTCGACAGCGCGGCGACCGCGCCGAAGCTCGCGCCCATCAGCGCGCGGCTCGGCGGTCGGGCCTCCAGCGGCAGCACGCGCTCGAGGTGCGGCACCAGCTCCTCGGTCAGGTACCGGGCGTGGCGCGCGTCGTTGGCGTACTCGTTCAGGCGATCCGGCGAGCTGGTCAGCGCCACCACGAAGCTCGGGATCTCGAGCCGGTGCATGAGGTTGTCGAGGATCGCGCCGAGCGCGGCGTAGCGCAGGTAGTCGTGGCCATCGTGCACGACCAGCAGCGGATAGCGCCGGGTGCGGCGAAACCGCGCCGGCAGGTAGAGCCCGACGCCGCGCCGGCCGAACGTCGGGCTGTCGAAGCTCAGCTCGTCGAGCACGCCCGGCTCGGCCTCGGGATCGCGCGCGATCCACTCCGGCACGCGATAGCCGGCGCCGTGCGCGACCGAGTTGGCGCCGAACGGATCGCGCGCGCGGTTGGGGTTGAGCGGATCCTCGATCCACTCGCCGCTGCCGCCGCGCACGACCTCGAGCTTGTACTCGAACCGCGAGTCGAGCGGCAGCTCGAGCGTGAGGTGCCACACGTCGAGCCCGTCGATCCGCGCGAGCGGCTGGGACGACGGCAGGCCGTACACCCAGTGGCGCAGGTTCACCGCGTCGGCGGCGCCGCGATAGATGAACGTGATCGCGGTGCCCTCGGTGATCGGGAAGCTGTGAGCCGCGACGAACGCGTCCACCGCCTCCGGCGTCTTCGGCCCGGCGGCGAGCCGCTCGATCGCGCGGGTCACGGCCAGCTCCGATCGATCGCGCCGTCGCCGACCAGCCGCTGGTTGCCGGCGCCGGCGATCACGCGCCCGCCCTCGAGCTCGATCCGCGCGCCGTGGTCGAGCGCGATGCACGGCGCCGGGTCGAACCGCGCCGCGAAGCGCGCGACGCGCTCGCGATCGCCGAGGTGCAGCCGCGCGCGCGGGTTGGGCAGCACCACGAGCCCGCGGACCAGCGCGAGCCCGGCGTCGAGCACCTCGGCGATCGGCGCGCCGGTCGGCGGATCGTCGTGGAACAGCACGACCTGCTCGCACAGCGCCATCGCGCCGGCCGACCACGCGAGGATCGGCCGCTCGCCCCACAGCGACGGCAGGTCGAACAGGCGCAGCCGGTTGAGCAGCACCGCGACGTGACCGCCGGCGATCACGACCGCGTCGGCCTCCGCGAGCTGCGCGGCGAGCTCGCGGCGGTGGCGCGCGATGCTCGGGCGCTCGGCGGCCGGCCACGCCTGCTCGAACGCGGCGTGCACCGCGCGACAGCGCGCGAGGTGATCGCGATCGAGCGCGCGCACCAGCGCGAGCGACATCGCCGCCTCGTCGGCGAGCAGCTCGGGCTCGACGTGGCGCAGCGCGATCGCATACGCGGCCTGGTTGAGCCGATCGAGCCGCACGCGATACAGGTCCTGCATGCGGCGCAGCCGGGTCTGGCGCGCCTTGTACGCCGCGGTGAGCTCGCTGTCGCTGACGAACACGTCCTCGGCGCGCGCGTGCAGGCCGAGCTCGACGGTCGGCACGCCGAGCTCGGGGAGCACCGCGGGCTCGCCCTCGCGCTCCTGCCAGCCCGCGGTGATCGCGGCGGCGGTCCTCGCGCCGAGGCTCGCGAGCACCCGCGCGACGGTGGGTTGCGCGTGCTGCGGCCCGAGCAGGAACAGCTTGCCCATTATCGCGCGTGCACCTTGATCGTCCGGCCGACCACGTCGAGCATCTCGCGCAGCGTGTCGTAGCTCTCGTGCTTCATGCGCAGCCAGGCGTTGGCCATGTAGCCGGCGGCGACCGGCTGGGTGGGATGTCCCTCGGGCGGCAGGTGGACGTCGATGATGTTCGGGCCGAACGCCTTGCCGATCGCGTCGAGCCCCTCGTAGCCGGCGATCACGCCGTCGCGATCCGGGCGGAGCGCGATGATCCCCGCCGACAGCCGGCGCGACGCGCGCTGGCTGGGGCGGCCGACGCAGATCGCGTGCGCCCACTCGCGGTAGAGGTCCATGTCGTTGCCGACGTTGTAGAGGTCCCACGCGCGCACGCCCGGCGGGCGGCAGCCGATCTCGGAGAACTTGAGGCCCTTGGGCCCGAAGAACCATTCCATGTGGGTGGCCGAGGTCTCGATCCCGAGCAGCTCGATCACCTTGTGGCCGAGCGCCTTGACCTCCTCGTAGGCGGGCGCGCTGTCGATCCGGTTGGTCGCGATGAACTGCGGCGAGATCCAGCGCGTGCGCATCGCCTCGAGGACGCCCGGGTAGTAGTGCGACACGAAGTCGTGGACGACGCGGCCGTCGATCGTCAGCGTGTCGTAGAAGCCCTCGTGTCCCTCGATGAACTCCTCGACGGCGACCGGCGCGCCGCGGTCCACCTGATGGCTCGCGATCGCGGCCTCGAGGCCCGCCGCGTCGTCCACGCGCACGGTCCCCGCCGCGCCGGCCGAACTGCGCGGCTTCACGATCAGGGGATAGCCGACGCGCCGCGCGAACGCGCGGACCTCGTCGGCCTTGTCCGTGCCGACCGACTGCGCGCAGGGCACGCCGGCCGCGCGCAGCGCCTCCTTCATCGCCGGCTTGTCGCGGCAGAGGAACGCGGTGCGGACCGACGTTCCCGGGATCGAGCATTTCTCCCGCACGTGCGCCACCGGCAGGATGTGCGCCTCGACCGTCGTCTCCAGGCGGTCCACCCAGCCGCGCCCCTGGATCCGCCGCACGGC
>DATJAE010000272.1:0-28172 GCA_035516595.1 Kofleriaceae bacterium
CGCGCAGCTCGCCGCGCCGGCGCGGCTCGCCGATCCGGAGGCGTGGCGAGCGCTCGGCACGCGCGCGATCCGCGCCGCGTCGCTGCGCGCCAAGGACCTCCGGATCGATCCCGGGACGCTGGCGCGCGCCGGGCTCGCGAGCACGCTGCGTGGCACCGCGACGCTCGACCTCGAGGTCGCCGACGCGATGCGCGCGATCCACGTGACCGCCGATCTCGCCGAGCTGCGCGGCACGCCGATCGCGAAGCCGGTCGACCTCCACCTCGACGCGACGCTCGACGGCAGCGCCGCGGACGCGACGCTCGCGATGACCGCCGACCGGCGCAAGGTCACGATGCTCGAGGTCCACGCGCGCGTCCCGGTCGGGCTCGACCGGCTGCGCACCGGCGACCCGCGCGCGCTGCCGATCGCCGGCACCGTGAAGCTCGCGGCCACGTCGGCGCCGCGGCTGCTCGCGGTGTTCGGACGCCGCGAGGTGGTCGGCGGCACGCTCGCCGGCGACGCGACGGTCGGCGGCACGATCGGCAAGCCGACCGTGACCGCGCACGTCACCGCCACCGACCTCGCCCCGCCGCAGGGCTTGCACGGCAAGCCGGTGCAGGCGATCGCGCACGCGACGCTCGACGCGTCGTGGGACGGCCGCACCGGCAAGCTCGCGCTCGACGCCAGCGAGGCCGGCGGCGCGCTGCACGTCGCCGCCCGGGGCAGCCCCTACGATCTCGCGCACGGCACCGCCCAGATCACCGCGACCCGGTTCGACACCAGCCCGCTGCTCGCGTTCGCGCCGGGCCCGGCCGGCGCCGCGCGCGGCCAGCTCGACGCCTCGCTCGCGGTGCGCGGCTTCGATCTGCGCACGTCGCAGATCACCGGCGAGCTCCACCTGCGCGACGCGCGCGTGCCGATCGCTCCGACCGTCGGCACCCTGCACGATGCCTCGCTCGACGCGCAGATCCGCGCGCACGACATCCTGATCGACGGCAGAGGCAAGCTCGGCGCGGGTACCGCGACGCTCGACGGCTCGATCGCGCTCGACGGCGCGTCGCTGACCGGCGGCAAGGCCAAGCTCGTGCTGCGCAAGGTGTCGCCGATCGGCGCGGTGCAGCCGACGATCGACGCCGACGTGTCGGCGACGCTGGCGCGCAAGGGCACGCAGTGGACCGCCGACCTCGTGGTCGACCGCGGCAAGATCGTGATCCCGAACAGCTCCGGCGAGAAGCTCAAGCCGATCGGCGCCCCGGCCGATCTGATCGTCGACGGCGAGCGCCCGACCGGGCACACCTCGCCGTCGGCGCCGCCGCCCGAGCCGGTGATCGTCGCGCACGTGACGCTGCACCCGACCCAGGTGCAATCCGAGGAGGTGCGCACGGTGATCGCGGGCAAGCTCGCGATCACCGCCGACGCCCGCTCGGTCGGCGTCACCGGCACGATCTCGGCCGAGCGCGGCGACCTCGATCTGTTCGGCCGGCGCTACACGGTCGATCGCGCGTCGGCGTACTTCGACGGCACGACCGACCCGGTGCTCGACATCCGCATCTTCTACAACTTCACCGACGTCACGACGATCACCGAGGTGCGCGGCCGGCTCAGCAAGCCCGAGCTGGTGCTGTCGTCGAACCCGGGCACGTACACCCAGGCGCAGCTGGTCGGCTTCCTGCTCGGCGGCGAGCCCGGCGGCGATCCGAGCAGCGCGGGGCTCGGCCAGCAGGCGACCTCGCTCGGCACGTCGCTCGTGGCCAACCAGCTGACCCGCTACGTGCGCAAGGCGCTGCCGATCGACATCGACGTGATCCGCTACGAGGCCGCGACGACCAGCAACAGCGCGGCGATCACGGTCGGCACGTGGATCACCCACCAGGTGTTCTTCTCGTATCGCGAGCACCTCGAGGCGCGCCCCGACGAGAACACCGGTGAGGGCACGCTCGAGTACTGGTTCACGCGCCGGCTCGAGCTGCAGGCCACTGCCGGCGATCGCAACTACGACAGCGTCGATCTGCTGTGGCATCACCGCTACTGACCCGCGTACCATCGCGCGATGAAGCGCGCGCTGGTCGTCGTCGCGGTGGTCGCGATCGGGTGCAAGGACAAGCCGGCGGCCGAACCGGTGCCGGCGCCGCAGGCGCAGGCCGGCGGCTCCGCCGCGGCCGGGCTCGCCAGCCTGCGCACGCTGCCCGCGATCGATCTGGTCGGCTACCTGAGCGGCAACTACCACACGGCGAGCAACAATCCGGCGATGTACGCCGATCTCGATCGCAAGGTGTTCGTCATGATGGGCAAGCACGGCAAGGCCGAGGTGCCGCTCGACAAGCCCGACGACGCGACCACCGCGTTCGAGAGCTTCCTCGTGCTGCACGGCTACGCCGCCGACGGCCGGCCGCCGACCGACGATCACCAGAAGGTGATGGTCGACGGCAAGGAGATGGTCGTGGTCACGACCGACGAGCTGTTTCCCGAGATGCCCGCGGACCTACGCGCGCACTTCAGCGACGCGCAGAACGACGCGCTCTATCACACGCGGCCGCACGACGGCTACGCGCTGCTCGCCGAGAAGGAGCCGGTGGTGTGGGCGTACACCGCCACGCTCGAGGTGCTCGCGCCCGGCGTGGCCCGGCAGTTCCCGGTCGAGAAGGCCAGCGACGCGATGGCGCTGTTCCGCTCGCTCGTCAAGCCGCGATGAGCTACGTGTAGCTCGCCTTGTCGCGCTGCCAGGCCGCGAGGTGGGCGCGCGCGGCGTTCTTGCCCGGATCCATGTACGCATCGTGGTGCGGCGACTTCGCGGTGAGCTCGACGACGTAGCCGTTGGGATCGCGGAAGTAGATCGAGTGGATGCCGTCGTGATCGGCGATCCCGCGGGTCTCGATCCCGGCGCGCTTGCCCTTGTCGAGCATCGGCTGCAGCTGATCGTGTGGCACTTCGAGCGCGATGTGCAGGTCGTAGTCGCGCTGCGCCTTGAACTCGAACGGCGTCGCCGGATCCTCGAAGAACGCGACGCACGAGCCGTCGTCCATCGCGTAGAACGAGTGCAACACGTGGGTCGCACGCCCGCTCTTGGTCTCGGTGATCTCGAACGCGTTGACCAGCGGCAGGCCGAGGAACTCCTCGTAGAACGCGCGAGTCTCCTCGGAGTCGCGGCAGCGATACGCGGCGTGGTGCAGCTTGCGGATCATACGGTCACGAACTTCTGGTCCTTGAGCGAGCCCGCGAAGCCGCTCGCCACCTCGTGGACCTGGTTCCACGCCGGCAGCTTCTTCATCGTGCCGAGCCAGCGCGTCACGTTGGGCAGCCCCTTGAAGTCGCAGCGGATGACCTCGCCGGTCGCGACGACGCACGCGCCGAAGTAGTCGGCGACCGTGATCGTCTCGCTCGCCAGGTACGGCGTCTTGCCCAGCCAGTGGGTGTCGAGCACCTTGAACCACTTCTCGGCGCGCTCCCTGCCCCACGCGATCACGCCCTTCTGCTGGTCGTCGGTCGGCCGCTTGTGGGCCGGGAACATCTGCGGGTAGAGCAGACCGTAGCCGTAGTCGCGATAGAACTGCGTGTTGATCCAGTCCATCACCTCGTCGATCCGCGCGCGCTTGCGCAGGTCCTTGGTCGGATAGTGCGGCTTGTCGAACCGGTTCGCGAGGTACTTGAGGATCGTCGCGCTCTCGGTGAGCCGCCAGCCGTCCTCTTCCTCGAGCGTGGGCACCAGCTGGCTCGGGTTGATCGCGGTGTACTCGTCCTTGATGTGCTCGCCGGTCATCAGGTCGACGACCTGGTTCGCCACCGGCAGCTTGTTGTCGGCGCAGTACAGCCAGACCGGACGGCTCGCGGTCGAAACGGGATGCATGTAGAGCTTGATCGTCATCGGGATCCTCCTGTCGAGTCACGGTAGGGAACGGCCGCCTCGGCCGCCTCCCACATCGAACGCATCGCGGGGTCGAGCTGCTCCTCGCGAACATGGCCGACCAGGCCGGCGCAGCGCGCGACCAGCGCGAACCCGCGCATGATCGCGGCGGGCACGCCGGCGTCGCCCAGCACGGCGGCAACCGCGCCGGTCGCGTTGATCGTGATGTGCCGGCGCTTCGCGGCGTCGAGCGCGCGCGACAGCTCCTCGATCGCCGCGACGTGCCGGCCGGCGACGCCGTGCGCCCGAGCCACCGCGAACAGCGCCGGCGTGCGCGGATCGTCGGGCCGGTGGACGTCGTGACCGAACCCGGGCAGCGGCGCGCGCGCCTCGGCGACGATCGCGGCGGCCTCGCCCGCGGCATCCGGCGCCGCGACGATCCGCGCGAGCAGCAGCGCGCAGCCTTCGACCGTGCCGACGAACTGCCCGCCGACGCCGCACAGCCCGGCGGCGACCGCGCCCTGCATCGCCTCGGGCGCGCTGCCGTAGACCAGCCGCGTCGCGATCGCGCTCGGGGTCAGGCCGTGCTCGACCAGCGCGACCAGGCACGCGTCGATCGCGGCCGTGCGATGCGCGTCGGGGACCTCGCCGAGCACGGTCAGGCACATCATCTCGGTGAGCGTGAGCGTGCCGATCAGCTCGCGCGGCAGGCTCCGGCCGCGCACGACGATGTCGCCGGGCGACGACGTCGCGATCCGGGTCCCGGTCATCGCTCGCCTCCACGCAGCCGCGCCTCGAGCTCGTGCCGCACGATCTTGCCCGACGCGCTGCGCGGGAACGCGTCCTGCGCGATGAACCGGATGCCCCTGGGCTGCTTGAACCCGGCTAGCTCGGCGCGGCAGCGCGCGTAGAGCGCCGCCTCGTCGAGCGAGCTGTCGCGACGCGCCACGAACGCGATCGGCACCTCGCCCCACGTCGCATCCGGCGTGCGCACGACCGCGACCTCGGCGACTCGGGGATCCTGCATCAGCACGCGCTCGATCTCGGCGGGGTAGACGTTCTCGCCGCCGGTCTTGATCAGGTACTTCACGCGGTCGACGAAGTCGAGCGAGCCGTCGCGGTTGCGCACGAACACGTCGCCCATGTGGAACCACCCGCCGCGGAAGTCGTGCGCGTTGGCCTCGGGCGCGTCCCAGTAGCCGCTGAACAGCGTCGGCCCGCGCATCGCGAGCTCGCCCGGCGTGCCGTCGGGGACGTCGCGATCGCGCTCGTCGACCAACCGGATCTCGCAGAACGGGCTCTGGCGCTTGGCCAGCGAGCTCGGCGCCCGGCCGATCGGGATCAGGCTCGCCGAGCACGGCGGGCAGCCGGTCTCGGTCGCGCCGAACGTGTTGGCGTAGGGCGCGCCGAGCAGCGTCGTCACCTGCGCGATCTCGGCGGGCGGCACGAGGTCGGCCATCACGCCGCACACCCGCACGCCGCGCGGCCGCACGCCGCGCCGCGCGAGCTCCGCCGCGAACCGCCCGACCATGCCGGGCATCAGCAGCAGCCAGCCGAGCTCGCGGGTCGCCACGATCTCGCACAGCCGCGCGGCGTCGAAGCCGTCGACCGCGATCACCGTGCCGCCGGTCATCAAGGCGCCGAGCGCGTTGTCGACCGCGCCCATGTGGTAGAGCGGCGACCACGCGACGAAGCTGTCGTCGGGCGCGATCCCGAACTCGGCGCGCGTGACCAGGTTGCGCACGATCTCGGCGCGGTGGCTGATCACGGCGCCCTTGGGGCGGCCGGTCGTGCCGCTGGTGTACAGGATGACGAGCGCGTCCTCCGGCGCGGCGGCGCGCGCCGGCGCGGCCGGCGCGGTGACCAGCGCCGCCTCGTAGGGCCCGCCGAGCTCGAGCGCGGGGATCGCGGCGCCGGCGGCCTCGAGCAGCCCGCGCTGGCGCGGCGATACGACGATCAGCTCCGGCGCGACCAGGTCGAGGCAGCCGCGCAGCTCCGGTGGCGCGAGCCGCCAGCTCTGGCACGCCACGATCGCGCCGAGGTGCGCCGCCGCGAGCATCAGCTCGAGCAGCTCGCCGCGATTCTCCGACAGCGCCGCGATGCGATCGCCGCGCGCGATGCCGCGATGGGCGAGCGCGCCGGCGAGCTGGCAAACCCGCTCGGCGAGCTCGCCGTACGTGCGCTCGCGGTCGGGCTCGACGATCGCGATCCGGCCGGGCTCGATCCGCGCGCGCGCCTCGAACAGGCTCGCGACGGTGGCCGCCGACGCGCTGCGGATCTCCTCCATCGACGGCACGCTAGCACTTCGCCCGCGCCCCGAGGGGTCGGCGCGGTGCAACGCGCTGTTCCGGTGCTGCGGGATTCCGGCGAGGTTCTGAATAGTTGTGCGATCCGTGCGACGGAATCGAGCGCGCCGCTCCTTCCCGGCATGCGCAATCAAGTCCTCGCGGTTTCGCTTTCACTGCTGTCGGCGTGCACGACTCTCGATTCGATCGATGGAATGGGATCGGGATCGGGCTCCGGCTCGGGAATGGGAATGGGTTCGGGTTCGGGTTCGGGTTCGGGTTCGGGTTCGGGCTCCGGCTCCGGCTCGATCACGGCCCTGCCAGCCACGTCGTACGTGTTCGCGCACGGCCCGATCGGCGGCGCCAACGACATCGAGGTCGCCGATCTGGCGGGCGGTACACCGAAGGTGATCGGCACGTCGAGCGAGGGGATCACCGGGATGGCGATCTCGCCCGATCGCAAGACCATCGCGTATACCGTGTACGACGGCGTCTATCTGATCGGCGCCGATGGCTCGAACCAGCGCGAGATCAGCGCGCCGCTCGTGGTGAGCGACGGCTACGAGCCCGAGCTCGTCGCGCCCGAGTGGTCGCCCGACGGCAGCACGATCTACCTCGAGTTCGGGCTGTCCAGCGCCGACAGCGGCGGCTCCTCGCTCGCGACCGTTCCGGCCGCAGGCGGCCCGGTCACGCTGGTGCAGGGCGCGATGGGCTCGAACTGCCAGATCGTGAGCTCGCCGAAGTTCATGCCCGACGGTCAGCACCTGCTGCTCGTCCACACCAACTGCATCGAGTCGACCCAGGAGGGCCTCTGGCTGCACACCCCCGACGGCGCCGGCGCGCTGCTCGTCCACGACATGTTCGAGCTCGCCAAGCCCTACGTGCTGCCGGACGGCACGATCCTGGCGCTCGGCGCCGTCGGCGGCGTCAACGGCATCTTCGCGATCTCCGGCGGCACGATCGCCCAGAAGATCACGCCGCCGACCGGGTACTCGATGGACGAGCTGACCGGGCCGGCCGACGCCAGCGCCCTGGTCGTGTGCGGTCACGACACGTCGAGCTTCGCGTCCAACATCTATGTCACGACCGATCTCCAGAACTACAGCCCGATCACGACGGACGGGCAGAACCGCTTCCCGTCGTTCTGAGCCGACGTACACTCGGGGTGGGTGGGTTGCCCGGACGCCGATACGTTCAACACGCTGGTCGCGGGCAAGCTCGATTCCGCGGCGCGCGCGGCGCTCGCCGATCACGCCGCGAGCTGCCCCGACTGTCACGGCCTGCTCGGCGAGCTGCTCGACCTGACCGAGTCCGCGCCGGCGGCGCAGCCGGCGAGCGCGCCGGCCCAGGTCGACCGCTACGTGATCGAGCGCAGGCTCGGCGCGGGCGCGATGGGCGTGGTCTACGCGGCGCGCGATCCCGAGCTCGAGCGGCCGGTCGCGATCAAGGTGCTGCGCGGCGGCGCCTCGGCGGCGCGGCTCAAGCGCGAGGCGCAGATGCTGGCCCGGCTGCACCATCCCAACGTCGTCGCGGTCTACGACGTCGGCGACCACGCTGGCCAGACCTTCGTCGCGATGGCGCTGGTCGACGGCGCGAACCTGCGCGACTGGCTCGCCGCGCCGCACACCACCGACGACATCATGCGCGTGCTCCGCGACGTCGCGCGCGGGCTCGGCGCGGCCCACGCCGCCGAGGTCATCCACCGCGATCTCAAGCCCGACAACATCTTCGTCGCCAACGATGGCAGCGTGCAGGTCGGCGACTTCGGGCTGGCGCGCAGCGACGGCGATCTCGATCCATCCGCGAGCGCGAGCCTCGGCATGGAGCTCACCCAGACCGGGATGGTGCTCGGCACGCCGGCCTACATGGCGCCCGAGCACGCCGCGGGGCAGGCCACCGCGGCGTCGGACCAGTTCAGCTTCTGCGTGACCGCGTGGGAGGCGCTGTTCGGCGTGCGGCCGTTCACCGCGACGACCTACGCCGAGCTGCACGCCAAGATCGTCGCGCGCGAGCTCGCCGTGCCGGCCGAGCCCCGGCGCGTGCCCGCGCGGGTGCGCGCCGCGCTCGAGCGCGGCCTGCGCGCGGAGCCGGGCGATCGCTTCCCGTCGATCGACGCGCTCGCCGCAGAGCTCGCACCGCCGCGCCGGCGCTGGCCGTGGGTCGCCGGCGGGCTCGCCGTCGCGGCGGGCGCCGCGGCGCTCGCGGTGTCGCTCGCGGCGCCCCGCGATCGGGCGGCGGCATGCGAGTCGACCGCACACGAGCTCGACGCGGTGTGGTCGCCGGCGGCGCGCGACCGGCTCGACCCCGGCGCGCAGCACCTGGTCGACGGCTACGTGCGCGACTGGCTCGCGCTGCGCCACGACGCGTGCGTGGACGCGCGCGGCGCGGCCGCCGATCCGCGCAACCGCTGTCTCGATCGCGCGCACGATGCGCTCGCCCGGCTGCTCGCCCAGGTCGCGCCGGGCAGCGATCCCGATCGCCTGCACGCCGCGGTGCTCGCCCTGCCGCCGATCGCCGATTGCCGCAACCCGCTCGAGGACACCACCAGCGTCGCGGTCCGCGCGGCGGGCGAGCAGCTGCTCGCGCGCATCTCCGACGCGAACGTGCGCAGCGCGCTGTCGGGCGCGAGCGTGATGCCCGAGCTCGAGGCGCTCGACGCCGAGGCGCACGGGCTCGGCTTCGCGCCCGCGATCATCGACGCCGCGAGGGCCGAGGCCAGCGCGCTCGACCGGGTCGGCGAGCGCGCCCGCGCCGCGGACGTGCTGCGCCCTGCGCTCGCCGCGGCCGAGGCCAGCCGCGACGATCTCCGCGTCGCGCAGGTCGCGAGCGAGCTCGCGGCGCTCGCCGAGGACAAGCCCGACGAGGCGAGCACGATGATCACGCTCGCCGAAGGCGCGGTCGCGCGGATCGGCAACGACCCCGACATCGCGCTCGTGATCGGCTTCGCGCGCATCAAGCTCGCGTCCGCGTCCGGCGACCACGCCAAGGCGATCGAGACCGCGCAGGCGCTGATCGCACCGACGATCGCGCGAACCGGCGCCGACAGCCTCGAGGTCTCCGAGCTCTACGTCGCGCTCGCCCGCGAGTACAGCGCCACCGGCCGCAGCGACCAGGCGCACGAGGCGCTCGCCAAGGCGCGGTTCACCGACCTGTCGCGCGCGAAGTCCGGCCACGTGCTCGACGTGGTCGCGCTCTCCGCGAAGATCACCGACGCGTTCACCCAGGGCGATGCCGAGCGCGCGATCTCGCTGGCGCGCCAGCTGCTCGCGCTCGCCGGCGAAGGCCACGATCCGGCGATCGAGATCGAGGCGGCGGTGTCGCTCGCCCGCGCCTACGAGCTCGCCGAGGACTCGCGGATGATGATCGACGCGTTCGGCGACGTGCTCGCGCGCCTCGATGCACACCCCGATGCCGCCGGGGTCGAGACCCGGGCCGAGGCGCTCGAGGCGATCGGCACGAGCTGGATCGCGCTGGGCCAGCCCGCGCGCGCGATCGAGCCGCTGCGCCGCGCGCTCGCGATCGAGACCGCGGGTGGCGCCACGCTGTTCGACTACAAGACCTCGACGACGAACGCGCTCGCCGACGCGCTCGTCACCACCGGCAAGCCGCGCGAGGCGCGCGCGCTGATCGAACCGATGCTCAAGGCGATGATCGACAATCCCGACGTGCTACCGCAGCGCCGCGCCGGCGCCGAGCTCGTGCTCGCCCGCGCGCTGTGGGACGACGGCGACGATCACGAGCGCGCGCGCGCCCGCACGCTCGCCGGCGACGCCGCCCTGCACTACCGCCAAGCGATCGCCCGGCTCACCGCCGGCGGGCTCGCGCGGATCGTGCCGATGATCCAGCGCCGGCTCGACGCGGTCACGACCTGGCAGCAGCGCCATCCGTAGCCGCCGGATCGAGGAACGCGCGGATGTGATGGAACACGTCCTCGGCGGCGTTCTTGCCGATCAGACAGTCGTCGTGACCGTAGCCCGGGATCTCGACGCGATCGTAGGTCACGTCCGGGTTGCGCGCGCGCAGCCACGCCACCGTCCTCACCGTGCTGTCCGGCAAGAACAGCCGGTTCTCGGCGCCATGGATGAACCGGATCGGGATGCGCAGCCCCTCCGCGCGATCGTCGTCGAGCCGCTCGTTGCGGACCAGGCGCGCGAGCTCCGCGACGGTGTCGATCGGGACGTCGCCGTAGAGCTCGGGCAGCGCCTCGAGCGTCGGGCGATCGAGCTGCTGCTCGCGCACGCGCTGGCCGAGCGAGCGCGCGTCGACCATGCGCTTGCCGATCAGGCGCAGCACCGGCAGGCCGAACCGCGACTCGAGCGTCTTGACGGCCGCGGCGTGGACGTCGACCCCGACCTGCGAGCACACGGCGCGGCGCACGCCCTCGAGCCCCTGCATCATCGCGTGGCAGAACGCGATCGCGCCGTAGCAGTGCGCGACCACCTGGATCGACGCCGCGCCGCTCTCGGCGCGGACCTTGGCGACCGCCGCCGCGATGTCGGCCGCGGTCTGGTCGAGCGTGAACGCCGCCCGCGAGCTCGCCAGATCGATGCTGCCGCGGGTGTCGAGCGTCCACACGTCGAAGTCGTGGCCGACCAGCAGCTCGACCAGGTTCGTGTCGATCGTGTCGAGCGCGAACACCTGGCTCGACATGCCGATGCCATGGATCAGCAACACCGGACCGTGGTTGCCGCCGTGATAGCGCTTGACCAGCAGCTGCGGCCTGTCGGGCGGCACCTCGAACACGAGCGGCGCCTCGGGCCGCGCGGGCGGCCTCGGGAAGCGCAGCGGCCGGTGCTGCGCGTGCTTGCGCGCGAACAGATGGTCGTAGTGATCGATCAGCACGCCGCCGAAGTAGCGGCCGAACTCGAGCGCCTTGCTCAGCCGGACCCACACGTTCGGCGCGTCGATCACGTCCATCGACACCAGCTGGCGTGCGAAGTCCGCCGCGCTGATCCTGAGGATGCCGCGGCCGATCAGCGCGCCGTGCTCGTCCTCGCCCTCGCGCACCGTGATGTAGAGCGTCGAGCTGTCGTGCCAGGCCTGACCGACCGTGCCGGGCTGGATCCGCTTGAACCCCGAGACGTAGAACCGCTCGCGCTTCACCGACAGCAGGCACATCCGGTACGTCATGAGCCGGTCGTCGGGATGAGCTTCATCCTCGACGAACAGGTTGAACGTGCCGCGCTCGACCGCGAGCGGCCGGTCCGACAGCTTCGGCGCGGTCACCGTGCCGGTGAACCGCGCGGCGTGCTCGTGAGACTTCACCAGCTGGTCGATGTCCTCGCTGACGATCGTCACGACCATCTCGAACGTCTGGCCCTGCTCGCGGCCCAGCGCGTCGCCCGCGGCGTGGTCGTCGGCCTTCGCGTACGCGCCGGTCATCTTCTCGGTGAAGCGGATGCCGACCGGCCGCGGCGGGTCCGGCAGGTTCGGCTGATCGGGGTTCCTCGTCCAGTCGATCGTCCAGCCGCGCTCGCGGGCGAGCAGGGTCATGCAGCGCTCGGCGATCGCCGAGATCGTGATCAGCGGGTTCACGCCGAGCGTCGTCGGGATCACCGAGCCGTCGCACACGTAGAGGCCCGGGTAGACGTCGCGTCCCGCGGTGCCGGCGAACACCCTGCCGGCGTGGTCGGTGACGCCGTGCTCGGCGTCCTCGGCCATGATGCAGCCGCCGAGCGGGTGCGCGGTCAGGATCGCGCCGCCGAAGTGCGGCGACCACGTCAGGTTGCGCACGAGCAGGCCGTCGAGCGGCGTGGTCGCCGAGCCGAGCTTGTGGTCGACCCGGTCGTACAGCGGCCGCTCGCCGACCCCGGGCCACGCGATCGCGAGGCGATTGCCATCGAGCGTCATCGTGCCGGCATCGTCGTCGTGGCTCATCACGAAGAACATCTGGGTGTGCTTGACCGCGCCGTGATACGGCCCGAGCAGGCTGCTGGCGAGCGCCGCCGCGGCGTGGCGGAAGCTGATCGCGCCGTCCTTGATCACGCCGGCCTCGAGCATCGCCGGCATGATCGCGGTGATCGCGCTCGGCACCGCGCCCTCTTCGATGATGATCCCGTGCTCGCGCGGCTCGACATCGCGTAGATCGATCATCCCGGTGATGCACGGCCCGACCGGCTGATCGATCCGCAGCGCGCGGTCGTTCGCGATGCCCATGCCGTCGACCGGCTTGTCCTGGTCGTAGCCCCACGCCATCACGTCGCCGTTGCCGCTGAAGCGGTGCCCGAGCTTCTCCGACATCGGCAGCTCCGGCGATCGCGAGCGCAGCAGGATCTGGGTCGAGCCGAGCGTGCCGGCCGCGAGCACGACGACGTCGGCCAGGATCGGCTCGTCGGGCCCGCGGAAGCGTTCGCGATGCAGGCCGAGCGGCCGCACGTAGACCAGCCACCCGCCGTCCTTGCGCGCCAGCCTCTCGACCTCGACCTCGCTGAAGATCTTCGCCCCGTGCAGGTGGGCGTCGGGCAGGTAGTTCATCAGCACGGTGTTCTTCGAGCCGTGGTTGCAGCCGGCCGCGCAGTTGCCGCAGTGCGAGCACGCCTTCTGGTAGACGCCGGCCGCGTTGTGGCCGTCCTGCATCGTCACGTTGATCCGCAGCTTCTCGGCGGCCTTGCCCAGCGCCTTGCCCGAGGCCTCGAGCGCCTCGAGCTTGGGCAGCGACGGCCCGTCGTATTGCCGCGCGCCCAGCATCTCGGTCGCGCGCTGGTAGCACTCGTCGAGCAGCGCGCGATCCTCGCGCAGCGCCTCCGGCCAGTCCGGCTTGTCGAGCACCCAGTCGGCGGGCCGGATCGAGACCCCGGCGTTGATCAGCGACGTGCCGCCGAGCCCGCAGCCGGTGACGACGTTGACGTCCCGGTTGATGTGGAACTGGTAGAGGCCGTTGGACGCGCCGATCTGCACGTTCTCGCTGTCGACGTGGATCTCGCGCAGCGCCGCGACCGTGTGCTCGGGGTACTCGCCCGGGTGGAGCTCCTTGCCCCGCTCGAGCACGCACACCTTCCGGCCCGCGCGCGCGAGCCGGGACGCGGCGATCGCGCCGCCGTAGCCCGAGCCGATCACCACGACGTCGTACTTCCCCTCCAGCTGCTCGATCGGACGCGAGAGACGCTGCATGACAGCACGGTATCGGTTTCGCCTACTGTGCGCTCGTTGCGCTGCACGGAGATTGCGCAGCAAATTGCTGCGCCGGCGCTCGCGCGATGCGGCTACGGTACCGGCGATGTCGATCCGAACGCTGGCGCTCGTCGTGCTGTCGGTCGCCGCGTGCAAGCACGCCGCGCCGGGCGCGCTCATCCCGCACACCACCGGCCCGATCAAGATCGACGGCGAATGGGACGAGCCCGACTGGCCCAAGCTCGCGCTGCGCGGCCAGTTCGTCGGCGACGACGGCAAGCTCGCGCGCCCGTCGTCGGAGGTCCGCCTGCTGCACGACGACACGACGCTGTACGTCGGGCTGTACGCCGCCGACGAGAACGTTCAGTCGAGCGACGCGTTCCAGCTCGAGCTCGGCGGCCACAGCTGGACGCTGTCGGTGCTCGGCACGATCGCACCGCCGACTCCGGGCGCGCAGGTCGCGGTCGACCGGGACGCCACGCTCGACGATCCGCGCGACAACGACGAGGAGTGGAAGATCGAGCTCGCGCTGCCGCTCGCGGTGACCGGCCTGCGGCCCGGCGAGCCGGCGCCGCTCCGCGCATCGCGCTGCGACGTCACCAAGGACGGCGTCAAACGCTGCGGCGCCTGGTCCGGCGCGGTGACGCTCTAATCGGGCCGCGACAGCACGACGCCCACCACGACGCTGCCATCGCTGCGGACCTCCGGATCGGTCACCTGCTTGCCGCCGGTCCACGCCTTCGCGCCCTTGCTCGCCTTCCACGCGGTGACGCTGCGCCGATACGCGGCCTCGGTCCTGAACTCGATCGTCGCGACGCAGCCCGCGATGTAGCACCCCGCGTCGCGCGTGGTGCCGTCGGGAAACGCCGCGAGCAGCGCGGTGCCCTGCGCCTCCCACACCTCGTGCGCCGCGCCGGTGGACCTGGTGTGGCCGAGCAGCTGCTCGCGCTCGGTGCGCGCCACCTCGGGGGTCACGGTGGGCTCGTCGTCGTCGCTGGCGGCCGCAGGGGCCGGCGGCGCGAGCGCCGGATGGCTCGGCGCGACGCTCGCCGGAGGCGTCGGCTCGGTGCGCGCGAGCTCGGGCTCGACGCGCGGTGCGCCGCGATGGGTCATCACGAACAGGCCGATCGCGAGTGCCACGACCGCGATCCCGGCGAGCCCGAGGACCCATTTCATGTGCCGACGATATCGCGTCGGCGCGCCGGCTCAATCGGCCGAGATGCCTTCGTCGAGCCCGGCCGCGCGCGACTTGCCGTTGCGATGGATCAGCCGGCCCTTGCCGAAGATCTCGAAGGCCAGCGGGATCGAGCTCAACGCTCCGACCCCGAACAGCGTCCAGCCGATCGCCCGGCGCCGGCGCTGGCCGAACCGGCTCGACAGCAGAAGTCCCAGCCCCAGGCCGAGCAAGCCGCGGGTCCCGGCGACCAGCGCGAGCTCGGGGAATGACATGCGTGCTTCTCGCATTAGCTCCTCCTGCGCAGAGGACGTGCGAACCGAGTGCCGTCACCGCGGCGGGCGATGGCCGGTCGAGCCGCGCGTGCGCGCACGGTGTGCGGGAGCGCCGAGCCGCCGGTGTATACCCGGCGGCATGGACGTCCGCGCCGCCGTCGCCTGGAAGCCAAACGCTCCGCTCACGATCGAAACGATCCAGCTCGAGGGCCCGCGCGCCGGCGAGGTGCTGGTCGAGCTCCGGGCCACCGGGCTGTGCCACACCGACAAGTACACGCTGTCGGGAATGGATTCCGAGGGGATCTTCCCGTCGATCCTCGGCCACGAGGGCGCGGGCGTCGTGGTCGAGGTCGGCGCCGGGGTCACCAGCGTCGCGCGCGGCGATCACGTGATCCCGCTCTACACGCCGGAGTGCCGGCAGTGCAAGTCGTGCCTGTCGCACAAGACCAACCTGTGCACCGCGATCCGCGCGACCCAGGGCAAGGGCCTGATGCCCGACGGCACGAGCCGGTTCTCGCTCGACGGCAAGCCGATCGCGCACTACATGGGGTGCTCCACGTTCGCGAGCCACACCGTGCTGCCCGAGATCGCGGTGGCCAAGGTGCGGCCGGACGCCCCGTTCGACACGATCTGCTACATCGGCTGCGGCGTCACGACGGGCATCGGCGCGGTCATCTACACCGCGAAGGTCGAGCCCGGCGCCAACGTCGTGGTGTTCGGGCTCGGCGGCATCGGGCTCAACGTGATCCAGGGCGCGCGCATGGCCGGCGCCGATCTGATCGTCGGCGTCGATCCCAACCCGGCGCGCGAGGCGCTCGGACGCAAGCTCGGCATGACCCACTTCGTGAACCCGAGCGAGGTGCGCGGCGAGCTCGTGCCGTACCTGGTCGAGCTCACCCGCGGCGGCGCCGACTACAGCTTCGAATGCGTCGGCAACACCGACGTCATGCGCCAGGCGCTCGAGTGCTGCCACCGCGGCTGGGGCACGAGCGTGATCATCGGCGTCGCGCCGGCCGGCAAGGAGATCGCGACGCGGCCGTTCCAGCTGGTCACCGGGCGCGTGTGGAAGGGCTCGGCGTTCGGCGGCGCGCGCGGCCGCACCCACGTGCCGAAGATCGTCGACTGGTACATGGAGGGCAAGATCGCGATCGACGACCTGATCACGCATCGCCTCGGGCTCGACGACATCAACCGCGGCTTCGAGCTGATGGCGAGAGGCGAGTCGATCCGCAGCGTCGTGGTCTACTAGGCGCGCGATGCGCGAGGTCATCGTGCCCTGCCGCGATCTCGACGCGGCGATCGCCGCGTTCGAGGCGGTGGGCTTCGCCCTCGAGCTCGTGCTCCCGGCCGATGACCCCGCGCTCGCGGTGGTGTCGCGCGACGGCGCGCGGATCCGGCTCGTACGCGGCGACGCCGGTGACGTCCGCGACGAGGACGCGCTGCGCGTCGCGCTCGCGCGGCCGGCGCTGCGCCCGGCGCTCGTGGTGACGATCGCGCGCGATCGCGACTGGCACCGCGGACGCGCCGGCATGACGTACCGCGATCTCGTCCCCGACCGGCTCGGTGGCTGGCTCGTCGCGTCGCACGTCCGGATCGCCGACGGTGGTCCGGTCGCCGACTACGTCCACTTCCACGATCTGCGCGCGCAGATCCTGTACTGCCGGGCGGGCTCGGCGCAGCTGGTCTACGAGGACCAGGGCGAGCCGTTCGTCATGCACCCCGGCGATTGCATCGTCCAGCCGCCGCGGATCCGCCACCGCGTGCTCGGCTGCTCGCCCGGCCTCGAGGTCATCGAGGTCGCGATGCCTGCGGCCCACGCGACCTATGCCGATCGCGCGCTCGCACTGCCCACGGCGATCGGCGATCCCGAGCGGCGGTGGAGCGGTCAGCGCTTCGCCTGGCTGCGCGGCGACGAGCTGCCATGGACCGACGTGCCGGGCGGCCATCGCGTGCGCGCCTTCGATCTGTCTCGCGCGCTCGGCGATGGCTGGGCCGCCCGCAGGCTCGACCTGCGCGGCGCGCTCGCGCGCTCGTCCAGCGCCGTCGCGTTCGGCTTCGTGCTCGCCGGTCGGGCCGAGCTGGTCGCCGGCGGCGCGCGCCACGCGCTCGGCCGCGACGACGCGTTCTGCATCCCGCCAGGCGAACACGTCACGCTCGCCGGCTCGCCCGACGCAGACGTGCTCGAGCTCGAGCTTCCGAGCCATGACGTCCCTGTGCCACAGGTCTGATCCCCGGCGCGGCGTCACGCCACCCGTCAGACCCGGTCGAGCGATCCACCGGGTCTTGTGTTTCCGGACGTGGTACGGTCTGCGCCGTGAGCGCCAAGATGCCTCAGACGTACATCCTGCACACCACGGTGATCGCGATCGTGATCGCGGTCGCGATGGTGCTGTACCTGCGCCACGCGTGGGGATGACTCACGGTTCGCACTCGCAGACCGCGCGCAGCATCGCGCTGCACGGCTGATCGGCGAGCGTGTCGCTCGCGTCGACCGCCTCGACGCACTGCCCGGAGCTGTCGGGCTGGCCGGGCCCCCACGGCAGGAACGTCGCCGGGTCGCCCTTGGCGGTGACGTAGCTGCCCGGGGTCGCGCGATCGTCGATCCCGACCCACACGGTGGGCTGCACGGCCAGCACGGCGAGCGCCTGCAGCTCCTGGGGCGTGTCGGGGACCGCGAGGTAGGCGTTGCCCATCATCTGACCGCACGCGTCGGACTGGGTCTGGTAGTCGGCGTCGCTCGTGATCAGATGATAGAGGTGCCCGCCGGGCACGCCGCCGAGCGTGACGAACCCGGGACAGGTCGGCGGCGCGGCATCGACCATCGGCATCACGCACAGGTTGGCGTCGGAGCCGGCGTAGCTGTTGTAGCGCCGGCCGTAGACGCAGTTGGCGTCGGGATAGCTGCAGTAGCTGGTCGCCGGCTCGCACGTGCCGCTCTGCGCGCCGAGCGTGCAGTCGGCGTCGCTCGCGCAGTGAAAGCCGGTGGCGCCGCGCAGGCAGCCGGCGACCAGGCACGCGAGCACGAGCCGGGTCACGGCCAGCTCCCGGCGAGCGACAGCGTCGCGCCGCCCGGTGCGGGCGCGATCGACAGCCGTTCGCGATCGTGCAGCACGAACCGCACGACGCCGGCGGTGACCAGCGCGATGCCGACCCCGCCGGCGACCAGCGCGTACGTGCGATCGCGCCTGGCGTCGTCGAGGTCGCGCGCGTAGCTCGCGATCGCGGTCGCGTGATCCGCGGCGTCTCGATCCGACAGCGCCGCGCGGTACAGCACGATGCCGGTGATCCCCGACACCAGCCCGGACGCGACCAGGCCGTCGCCGAGCGTGTCGCCGTACCAGTGGTGCGGCGCGGTCGCGTGCACCGCGAGCACCGGGGCAGGCTCCGGCTCGTGCGCGGGCGGCGTCGTCGGCCGCACCGCTGGTGTCGGCTCGGGCTCGCGCGCGCGCGGCGGCGGCAGCCGCGCGGTGCACTCGGCGATCGCGGCGTTGGCCGCGGCGATCGAGCCCTTGTCGAGCTTGTTCTCGAGGTACTGCTGGTAGCCGACGATCGCGCCCCCGCACTCGTCGGCGGCGGCGCGCACCTTCGCGATCGCCCACTGCCAGTCCGGCTCCGGATCCTTCGCATCGGCCGCCGCGAGCTCGGCGAGCGCCTCGATGTACTTGCGCCGCTCGTACAGCGTGACCGCGCGCAGGTAGTGGCTCCTGGCCTCGGCGCGCACCTTGCGCGCGACGCCGCGCCGGAGGTGGCTGTGCGGCGGCCTCAGCGGATCGGGGGACGGCGCGGCGAGCGCACGGGCCGACGCGAGCAATGCCAGCACCCCGGCGCGGTGGCTCATCCGTTCCCCAAAAGCGTCGCGCCCCCCGCCGGAGGCGTCAAGATCGCGCCCTCGGGCGGGAATGTTCCGGGTGGTCTTGCTAGTTTCGCGGTCGCCATGTCCGCCATCGCGATCGAAGACTTGTCAAAGAGTTACGGTCGGATCCAGGCCCTGTCGAAGGTCACGCTCGCGATCGAGCCCGGCGAGGTGATCGGCCTGCTCGGCCCCAACGGCGCGGGGAAGACAACCTTAATGAAGATCCTCACCGGCTACCTCGAGCCGGATGAAGGCACGGTGCGCGTGCACGGCGGCGACGTGGTCGCCGATCCGATCGCCGCGCAGCGCCGCATCGGCTACCTGCCCGAGAACGCGCCGCTCTACGGCGAGATGCTGGTGCAGGAGTACCTCGAGATGATCGCCGCGATGCGTGGCGTCGTGCCCGAGCGGCGCCGCGCGCGCATGCTCGCGGTGATCGAGGCGACCGGGCTCAAGGATCGCGTGGTCCAGCCGATCGCGACGCTGTCGAAGGGCTATCGCCAGCGCGTCGGCCTCGCGCAGGCGATCATCCACGAGCCCGACATCCTCATCCTCGACGAGCCGACCACCGGGCTCGACCCGGCGCAGATCGTCGAGATCCGCGACCTCATCAAGCGGCTCGCCCACAAGACCACCGTGCTGCTGTCGACCCACATCCTGTCGGAGGTCGAGGCCACCTGCGAGCGCGTGCTCGTGATCATGCAGGGCCGGCTGCGCGCCGACGCCAAGCTCGCCGAGCTGCGCAGCACGAACTCGGCGGTCGTCGCGATCGCCAGCGACGCGACCGGCGTCACCGAGCTGCTGCAGAACATCGCGGGCGTCACCGCGGTCGAGAAGGCCGGCGACGCGCCCGGCTTCACGCGCTGGCGGGTCACGTCGAGCGCCGCCGACGACCTGTGCCCGACGCTGTTCGAGGCGCTGCGCGCGACCCGCTGGAAGATCGGCGAGCTCCGGCCCGAGCCCAAGACGCTCGAGCACGTGTTCCGCGACCTCGCCCAGCGCGCGGCGGCGGAGGCGGCGTCGTGATCTGGACGGTCATCAAGAAGGAGCTGCGCGGCTACTTCAACTCGGCGATCGCGGTGATCTTCCTCGCCGCGTTCCTCGCGGTCGCGTTCTACACGTTCTTCTGGCGCGAGAAGTTCTTCGCGCGCGGCCTGGCCGACCTCCGCCCGCTGTTCGAGTGGATGCCGCGCTTGCTGATCATCCTGGTCTCGGCGCTCGCGATGCGGATCTGGTCCGACGAGCGGCGCGCCGGCACGCTCGAGATCCTGCTCACCCTGCCGGTGCCGCGCTGGCAGCTCGTGCTCGGCAAGTTCGCCGCCGGGCTCGCGCTGATCGCGGTCGCGCTCGCGCTCACGCTCGGCCTGCCGATCACGATCGCGATGATGGGACACCTCGACTGGGGGCCGGTGATCGGCGGCTACCTCGCCGCGCTGCTGCTGTCGGCGGCGTACCTGTCGGTCGGCATGTGCGTGTCGGTCGCGACCGACAACCAGATCGTGTCGTTCGTCGCGACCGCGTTCGCGTGCTGCGTGATGTACGCGCTCGGCGACATCCCGGGCGCGTTCGGCCGGCTGGTCGGGACCGGCGCGCGGTTCGAGAGCATCGCGCGCGGCGTGCTCGACCTGCGCGACCTCGCGTACTACGCCGGCATCGTCGCGGTCGGGCTCGCGCTCAACGTGCTGATCCTCCAGCTGCTCGGCACGGGGCGCAGCGCGCGCGCGCGGTCGCGCCGGCTCGGCGCGATCCTCGGCGTCGGGCTCATCCTCGCCAACGCGGTCGCGCTCGATCTCTGGCTCGCCCCGGTCGCGCGCGCGCGGATCGATCTCACGCAGGACGGCACGTTCAGCCTGTCGAGCGCGAGCAAGCACATCCTCGACGGGCTCGACGAGCCGCTGCTGATCCGCGGCTACTTCTCGGAGCAGACCCACCCCAAGCTCGCGCCGCTCGTCCCGCAGATCCGCGATCTGCTCGAGGAGTACCGGCTGGCCGGCCACGGCAAGGTGCGGATCGAGCTCGTCGATCCCGAGAGCGACGAGGCCAAGCGCGAGGCCAAGGAGCGGTTCGGCATCGAGCCGGTGCCGATGCGGTTCGCGAGCAAGAACGAGAAGTCGGTGGTCAACGCCTACTTCGCGATCGCGATCGAGTACGGCGACCAGCACGCCGTGCTCGGGCTCGACGATCTGATCTCGGTGCGGATGGTCGACGTCGGCGACATCGAGATCGGCCTGCGCAACCTCGAGTACCAGCTGACCAAGACGATCAAGAAGACGGTCTCGGAGTTCTCGAGCGTCGATGCGCTGTTCGCGTCGATGCCGGGCAAGGTGCAGCTCACCGCGTACATCACGCCGAAGACCTTGCCCGACGCGTGGAAGGACGTGCCGCAGAAGCTGCAGAAGGTGGTCGACGCGCTGTCGAAGCAGGCCGGCGGCAAGCTCGACTTCACCAAGGTCGAGCCGCAGGGCGACGCGCAGATCCAGGACCTGTTCGAACGGTTCGGGCTGCGGCCGTATCAGGACCTGCCGGGCGGCGACATCTACTACTTCACGCTGCTCGTCCAGGCCGGCAATCGCATCGTGCGCGTCGCGCCGCCGCAGAACGCGAGCGAGGGCGAGCTCAAGACCGCCATCCTCGAGGGCCTCAAGCGCGCGGCGCCCGGGTTCACCCGCGTGGTCGGGCTGTGGGTGCCGTCGGCGCCTCCGCCGATCCAGATGGAGGGCATCCCGCCGCAGCAGATGCCGCCGCCGCAGACGTTCGAGCAGCTGCGGCGCTCGCTGTCGGGCAACTACGAGGTCCGCGACATCCAGCTCGACGCGCCGATCCCCGACGACGTCGAGGCGCTCGTGCTCGCCGGCCCGGCGAACCTCAGCGAGCAGGACGCGACCAACGTCGACCAGTTCGTGATGCGCGGCGGCGCGCTGGTCGCGCTCGCCGGTCACTTCCGCGTCGCGCCGACCGAGGGGCTGTCGCTCGACAAGGTGACGACCGGGCTCGAGACCCTGTTCGGGAAGTGGGGGATCACGATCGGCGATCAGCTCGTGATGGATCCGAAGAACGACGCGTTCCCGGTGCCGGTCGAGAAGCCGGTCGGCAACGGCATGGTGGTGCGCGAGATCCAGCAGATCCCGTATCCGTACTTCGTCAAGATCGAGGGCGATCAGCTGTCGTCGTCGAGCGAGATCACCGCGGGACTCGCCGGCTCGGTGCTGCACTTCGTGGCGCCGGTCAAGGCCGAGACCAAGGTCGGCGGCGACACCCACAAGGTCGAGGTGCTCGAGCGCTCGTCCGACAAGTCGTGGCTGACCGATTCGCTCAAGGTCGAGCCGGACCTCGACACCTACCCCGAGCTCGGCTTCCCGCCGGCCAAGCCGACCGATCACACCGCGAGCCAGCCGCTCGCGGTCGCGATCGTCGGCGGGTTCGCGAGCAACTACGCCAAGCCCGACGCCAAGGACCACCGGCTCGCGCACTCGCCGCCCGACGCGCGCGTCGTGGTGTTCGGCTCGTCGGCGTTCTGCTCCGACGACGTGCTCGCGCTCGCGGCGCAGGGCGATGCCGATCTCGCGACCGGCAACGTCGAGCTCGTGCACAACGCGGTCGACTGGGCGCTCGCCGACACCGAGCTGCTCGCGATCCGCTCGCGCGACGCGGCGAGCCGCGCGCTCACGGTCGATCCCGACGTGCGCCCGATCTGGCGCGACGTCAACCTCGCGATCGCGGCCGCCGCGCTCGCGCTGGTCGTGCTCGCGGCGTGGCTGCGCCGGCGCGCGGTGCGCCCTGTGACCCGGGAGGCGGCGTGATGCTGACCCGCTTCCACAAGATCCTGATCGCCGTGCTCGCCGTCCAGATCGTGCTCGCGCTCGTGATGCTGACGCGCGGCAACGACACCGCGGCGCTGAGGTCGCATCCCGTGCTCGCGGGCTTCGTGCCCGCCGACGTCACGCGCCTGCAAGTGTTCGCGGCCGCCGACAAGCCGGCCGTGGATCTCGTCAAGCGCGACGGCCACTGGGTGATCGCGTCGAGCTTCGACTATCCGGTCGACGCCGCGCGGATCGACGAGGTCACGGCCGCGCTCGGCAAGATGGCCGCCGCCGCACCGATCGCGACCCAGGCGGCGCGCCACGCGCAGCTCAAGGTCGCCGACACCGAGTTCGAGCGCAAGCTGGTGATCACCGCCGGCGGCAAGGACGTCACGCTGTACGTCGGCGGTGCGGCCGGCATGCAGCGCAACGCCGTGCGGCTCGCCGGCGACGATCGGGTCTACGCGGTCAGCGGGGTGAGCGCGTTCTCGCTCCCCGCCGAGGCGCGCAGCTGGGCGCTGCCCGAGTACGTCAAGGTCGCGCGCGACGACATCGCGTCGGTCACGATCGAGCACGGCGCGACCATCGCGAAGCTCGACAAGGCGGGCGACAAGTGGAACGTCACGCTCGACGGCGCGCCGATCGCGCTCGCCAAGGGCGAGACGCTCGACGACCAGACGATCGGCCGGCTCGCCGACTCGGCGAGCACGCTGCGGTTGTCGGCGCCCGCCGATCCGAAGCGCGACACCAGCGCCAAGGTCGCGACGATCACGATCGAGAAGAAGGCCTCGGGCACGAGCTCGGCCGCGCCGATCGTCATCGACGTGCTCGCCGATCCCGCCGGCTACTACGTGCACCAGCGCGCGCTCGATCACGCCGCGATCGTCGACAAGCCGGATCTCGACGAGGTGGTCGGCGTGGCACGTGACAAGATCGTAAAACCGCCACCACCGCCGACGACGCCGCCCGCCGGCGCCGGCTCGGGCTCCGCTGTCCCCAGGCCACTCCACTAGCCGGCTGCGCGCTCGGGCGGGATAACCCGCCGAGAATGCGACGCGGCGCGCTGGTCCGGGGCCTGCAAAACGCAGGCAGGTCATGCCGGCCTACGATTCGAGCCAACAGACCTGGGCGATTCCCAGGACGACCACGCTCCGGCAGCGCGTTCGCCAGCTGTCCCCGATGACGCTCGCCGCGATCGGCGCCGGCGCGATGGCGATCGTGCTCGGCGGCTACCTCGGCCTGCGCAGCGGCCGCGCGAGCGCGACCACGGTGAGCGCGCCCGCCGCCGCGCCCGTGCCCGCCCCCGCGCCGCGCCGCGCGCCGATCCTCGTGATCGCCCCGCCCGGACCGCCCGCGCCGGCGACGCCCGCGTTCGTCGAGCTCCGCCTCGACTCCCAGCCCGCCGGCGCCGACGTCGTGCTGGTCGACCGCGGCACGTTCTCGCCGCTCGGCACGACGCCGCTGGCGGCGACGCTCGATCCGTCGCGCGAGTACGATCTCGTGTTCACCCTGCCCGGCCGCGAGCCCAGGCTCGAGCACGTCGACCTGCGCGCCACCCGGTCGGTCGCGGTCGCGCTCGACCCGGCGCACACGCCGGCGCGCCGCCACCCGGCCGCCAAGCGCAGCCCGAAGCATCGCCGCCACTCCCTGAGCTAACATCGTCCCCGGTGGCGATGCGCATCGGGGAGCTGCTGCTCGGCCAGAAGAAGCTGACCGCGAACGAGCTCGCGCGCGCGATCGAGGAGCAGCCGACCGCCCAGCCGCGCCGCCTGGTCTCGCTGCTGATCGAGCTCGGCCTGGTCGACTTCGACGACGGCTCGCGCGCGCTCGGCGAGCAGCACGGCGTGCCCGGCGCGCTGCTCCGCCACCTCGCCCAGCGCGATCCGCGGCTGGTCAAGTTCCTGCCCGCCGCCTCCGCGCGCGCGCGTTGCGCGCTGCCGATCGGGCGCACCAGCCGCGGCGCGCTGATCGTGTGCGTGCGCGATCCGTCGCCCGAGCTCGCGAACGAGCTGCGGGAGGCGATCCACAGCGACGTGCTGGTCGCGGTCGCGCCGGCGAGCCGGCTCGAGCAGCTGGTCGCCGAGGCCTACCGGCCGGGCACGACCGTGCCGCCGCCGGGCCGCCCGACCCCGCCGCCGATCCCCGACATGCACGCGCTCGATCCCGACAGCGTGCGCATGGCGCTGACCTCGCTCGACGACGAGCGGGTCGCGCGCAACGCCGCCGCCACGGCACCGCCGCCGACCCAGCGCGGCACGACGCTGCCGCCGCTGCCGCCCACGCTCGAGCAGACCCGCCACGTGCTCGAGCGCGCGACCACGCGCGACGCGGCCACCGACCACGCGCTGGCGTTCCTCGCCGGCCAGTGGGTGTCGTCGCTCGTGCTCGCGATCCGCGAGCGCAGCGCGATCGTCTACCGCAGCCACGGCCCGGTCGCGCTCGCCAAGGGCGAGCCGTTCGTGGTGTCCTTGACCTCGCCGTCGACCGTGCAGCGCGCGGTCGACACCCGGCGCACCGCGATCCAGCAGGTGCCCGGCGCGGTCCAGGACGAGCTCGCGCGCCGGCTCGGCAGCCCGAGCCTGTGCGCCGCGCCGGTGATCGTCCACGGCGATCCGGTCGCCGCGATCGTGGTCGGCGAGCCGATCCACGCGCTGGGCGACGTCGAGCGCGCGATCGCCGAGCTCGGCCGGCTGGCCCAGATGCTGGCCGGCGCGTACGAGCGATTCCTGCATCGCATGTAGACCGTGATAGGTTGGGCTGGCTTGGGGGACAAGTCGGTCCTGATCGTCCACCCCGACCGCAAGACCCAGCGGATCGTGCAGCGCATCCTCGGCGTGACCGGGCGCCGGATCGACAGCGCCGACGACCTCGCGCAGGCGGTGCGGTTGATCCAGCACCACGCGCCGCAGCTGGTCGTGGTCGACGGCGCGGCGACCGCGCGCTCGCCTCGGGCCGACGCGTTCTTCGAGGCCGCGCGGGTCGGCGGCGCCGAGGCCTGCATCATGTTGCTCGGCGGCGAGGCGCTCGCCCACGCGCCGCACCTGCTCGGGCTCGGCGCGGTCACCAACCTGCTCGTCCATCCCATGCCGGTGTTCGCCGAGGAGCTGACGATCACGGTGCAGAAGCTGTTGCGCGGCGACCTGTTCGGCGCCGAGAAGTACTTGCTGTGGGGCACCGACTTGCACGCGACGACGCTCGCGCGGGCGGGCCAGCGCCCGCGCGTGATCGAGCAGCTCGCCGAGGCGGTGCGCGCGCAGGGCCAGAGCGCGCGGGTCGCGTCGATGGCGATGCTGGTCGCCGACGAGCTGATCTCGAACGCCGTGCACAACGCGCCGGTCGACGCCGCCGGCCAGCACTACCGGCGCGACACGCCGCGCGACGCCGAGCTCGAGCTCGACGGCCGCCACGAGGTCCAGCTGCGCTGGGGCTGCGACGCGCGCTACCTCGCGATCGAGGTCAACGATCGGTTCGGCAGCCTCGACCGCGACACGATCCTCGGCGCGCTCGCGCGCAGCGACGTGCGCGAGACCGGCAGCGGCGCGGGGATGGGGATCGCGCTGGCCTACCGTTCGTGCGATCATCTCGTGTTCAATCTCGCACCCGGCAAGCGCACCGAGATCATCGCGTTGATCGACGTGCGCTATCCTCCGACCGAACGCATGCCCGCCTCGTCGTACAACGTGTTCGTGGAGCGTCCGTGACCGAGACGCGCGGCCGGATGACGCTCGACCAGGCGCCCGACGGCGCGCTCGCGCTCGGCGGCGCGATCGACGAGGCCGCCAACTTGCCCGAGCTGGTCGGTCGCGCGCGCGGCGGCCGGCTGGTGCTCGATCTCGGCGCGATCACGTTCATCAACTCGCTGGGCGTGCGCGACTGGATCCGCATGCAGGCGGCAGCGCAGCAGCAGCGCCTGGCGGTCGAGCTGCGCCGGGTCGCCGAGCCGATCGTGCACCAGCTCAACATCATCATCGCCACCCGCGGCAACGCCCGGGTCACCTCGTTCTACGCGCCCTATGCCTGCGATGCCTGCGGCCGGGAGGACTCGCTGCTGGTCGACGCGCTCGCCCACCACGCCCTGCTGTCGCGACTTCAGGCCCCTGCCATGACCTGCCCCGAATGTGGCGGTCAGATGGTGTTCAACGACTTCCCGGAGCGCTATTTCTCGTTCCTGTCGATCGGGTGACCCGTGCTCGAATCCTTCGCTCGCTTCGTCCAGGACATCGTCCGCCAGCTCGGTTATCCCGGCCTGTTCGGGCTCATCATGCTCGAGAGCACGCTCGTACCGATCCCGTCCGAGCTGGTCATGCCGTTCGCCGGGTTCCTCGCGCAGCGCGGTGAGTTCTCCCTCCCCGTGATCCTGGTCATCAACAGCGTCGCGGCGCTGGTCGGATCGGGCGTCTGCTACTGGCTCGGCATGGCGGGAGGCAAGCCGCTACTCCTGCGATACGGCAAGTACATCCTGGTCAGACCCAAGGACATCGAGCGCACCGAGCGGTTCTTCGCCCGGCACGGTAAGGCGACCGTGTTGATCGGTCGATTCCTGCCGGTAGTGCGTCACATTATCTCCGTGCCGGCCGGAATCGCCCGGATGCCCCTGCCGGAGTTCTTCACCCAGACGTTCCTCGGCTCCACGATCTGGGGCAGCACCCTCATCATGATCGGGTACTGGGCCGGTGCCAGCTGGGAGCGTATCGGGGGGTTGCTCAAGCGCATCGATCTGATCGCGGGGGTGGCGATCTTGATCGTGCTCGTGGCCTTGGCGATCCGATTCGTGCTACGTCGGCGGCGAGAAGGCCCTGAGAACAATGCCGATTGACCAGAGTGCGTCAAGCTGAGCTACTACGCGAGTATCCCGTGTCGTATCCCGGTCGTACCCCCACTAAGCCTCCCTTCGTCCCGGCCGTCGCGGCCACGGCGACCGGTGTGCTGTCGAGCTCGAACGTGGCGATCTCGGCCCAGGCATTCGCGGTCTCCGTGCTCGACCGCCACGAATCCGAGCTGGTGGAGCAAGCGCTCGCCGCGGTCGCGCAGCGCTCGCCGAGCGACGCCCAGATCCTGCAAGGCCTGATCGGCGAGCTGCGCTCGACCTCCGAGCTGCTCGATCGCCAGCGCCCGCTGCGCCGGCCGACCGCGCTCGGCGGCGAGAACCGGGACGAGCAGACGCTGATCGAGCACCTGTGCACGATCGACGGCCTGTCGGGCGACCTCGCGCTCCCGCTCAAGGCCACGCTGTCGCGCACGCACCTGCTGACCAAGATCAACTTCCTGCGCGGGTTCGTGAAGGCGACCGGCGCGCTGGTCGACGTGCCGACCGCGGTCCGGATGACCCACGAGCTGCGGGAGGAGGTCGCGCAGTCGATCTACACGCTGCTCGCCGAGGAGCTGCTGCTCGCGCTGCTGCGCAAGCCCGACGTCGCGCGCCGCACCAAGCAGCGCGCCGCCGATCAGCTGATCACGATCTGGGACGACGCCGCGCTCGAGATCGACGACTTCGCTCCGCTGCTCGAATCGGCGTGGCACGCGCGCAACCGGATCAACAGCGCGTACGGCACGCTGCTCGGCGCGACCGAGACGTTCCGCCTGGTCACCGAGGACTGCAGCCCCGAGGTGCTCGAGTTCTTCGGCCGCGACGGGATGAGCGCGGACGAGAGCGCGGCGTTCGAGGAGTTCCTGTTCAACATGACGAGCGAGGAGCTCGGCACGCTGCGCCGCGCGATGCAGCAACACCACGTCAGCGCGGCGAGCCCGGCGTGGGCCGCCGAGATCCTCGGCCGCCAGATCGAGGAGCTCGAGCACTCGCACGAGATCGATCCGATGGCGCTGTACCGCAGCTACCAGCGCCGCCAGCTGGC
>DATJAE010000273.1:0-70464 GCA_035516595.1 Kofleriaceae bacterium
GGCCGCGCCGCTGTTTCCCGACGCCGCGCCGCTCGTGGTCGGCTGCGACGTCGACCTCGACGCGCTCGCCGCCGCGCGCGACAACGCCCGCGCCGCCGGCTGCGAGCGCGACATCACCTGGCAGCGCGCCGACGTCGCGACGCTCGAGCCCGCGACGATCGCCGCGATCGCGCGCGAGCGCGGCCGCGCGGTGCCGGAGCACGGCGTGCTGCTCGCCAACCCGCCGTACGGCGAGCGGCTCGCCGATCGCGAGCTCGAGCCGCTCTACGCCGCGCTCGCGCGCACGTGCGCGCGGTTCCGCGGGTGGCGGACCGGCCTGCTGGTCGGCAGCCCGCTGCTCGAGCGCGCGTTCGAGCCGGTGCTCGGCCGGCCGCGCATCAAGAAGCCGCTCGCCAACGCCAACCTGCGCGCGTACTTCTACCTGTACGAGGGCTAACCGCCGAGCGCCGGCACGCACTTGACGAGGCCATCCTCGACCAGCGAGTCCTTGGGATCGCTCGCGAGCGCCTTCTTGACCAGCTCGAGCAGCTTGGCCTTCTTGTCGGCCGGCGCCTTGCTGGCGATCGGCGCGAGGAAGTTGCCGGCGTCGCCGTGATCGTACGGGCTGTCGCTCGCCAGCGCCCGGGCGAACACGTCCCACAGCTTGCCGTCGGTCGCGCCGAGCTCGATCGCCTTGGACGCGAGCCGGTCGTCGACCATCACGTCCTTGCTCGCGCCGACCAGCGCGACCAGCGCCGCGGTGTCGGACGGCCCGGCGACGTCGGTGATCACGTCCGCATACTTGGCCTGGTCCTTGGCCTTGGGAAACTTCTCGGTCGCCCACGCCATCGCCTGCTTCGGGAAGGCCTTGATCGCGTAGCGCAGCGGCACGAGGTGCTCGTTGTCGTCGCCGTGGTTCTCCTTGTCGTACTGGGCCGTCGCGGCCGCGAACGTCGCGTCGCCGCCGCACTCGCCGGCGGCGGTCAGGAAGTCGCTCTGCGCGGTGACGTCCTTGCTCGCGATCCCGAGCTCGACCAGCTTGGGTCCGGCGGCCGCCGCCTTGAGCTTGCCGAGCGCGATCGCGGCGACCCGGCGCGCGTCGATCGGCCTGGTGTCATCGCTGACGAACGCGGTCAGATCGGCCACGGCCGGCTGGCCGAACCCGACCACGGTGTCGAACGCGGCGCAGCTGTACTGGCTGGTGCACGCGGCGAGCTGCGCGATCGCCTGCTTGCCGGCCTCGGGCGTGTACGCCGCCTTGGCCGGCTCGGGCACCTTGTCGGTGACCGGCTCCGGCGACGGGGCCGGTGGCTTGTCCTGCTTCTTGCTGCACGCCAGGCACAACATCAACGAGAGCGCGAGGGTCGATTTCATCGCGGCACCCTCTCGCAAGCGACGTGCCGCCGCAAGCCCGGATTTTCGCGCGCGGCGTGCGGCCGGCAGGACCCAGCTCGAACCCAGCGTTGGGTCTATTCGTGCGACGCGGCCCACGCGCTGATCAGCTCGAAGTCATCGATGATCCGCGAGTGGTAGTGGCCCCACATGTCCGAGACCATGACCATCGAGCCGCGCGATAGCTGCGGCGTCAGGTAGATCGCGTAATAGCGCGCGCCCGATCCGTCCTCGACCTCGCCGACCAGATCGAGCGGCTGGTTCGACACCGGGCAGAGCAGCTCGCAGCGCGTGCCGTGCACGATGTTGAACGGCTTGACCTTGCGCGCGTCGCCGTGGATCGGCGAGAGGTGGACCAGCCCCTCGCGCTCCCCGGTGCGGATCTTGATCGTCACGGCGGGATGGCCGTCGAACTCGACGTCCGAGATGCCCACCAGGTTGTCGCCGCGCGGCCCGTAGGCCTGGGTGACCACGACCGTGACATCTTCGTCGCTGACCACGAGGTGCTTGCCGGTGACGGCGCGATGGTTCCCGGTGATCGTGAGGTTACGGCGGTCGATGGGGTCCACGCTGCGAGCTGACAACGCTCCGCGGCAGTTGGCAAGCATGCCGTGTATACTGATGTCAGGGCCGGTCGGGCGGCCCCAGCGGGAGACTCGACGATGACTCGATCCCTGGCCACGGCGTTTGCGCTTGTCTTCGTGGTGTTACCCGCCACGGCGCTCGCGAAGCCTCGCGTTGCGGTGACCCCGCTCGACAACGATCCCGGCGGTGACGTCCAGGACGCGGTCACCGACGCGCTCGACAACGGCGACCTCGCGATCGTCGGTCCCAAGCAGGTCAGCCGCACGGTCGACAAGCTCGGGCTCGACAGCGGCGAGCTGTCCGACAAGGATCTCAAGAAGCTCGCGAACGAGCTCGACGCCGACGCGGTCGTGGCCGGCACGCTGTCGTCCAAGGGCGGCAACAAGGTCCTGCACTTCAAGCTGGTCGTGCACGGCAAGAAGCAGAAGGGCTTCAAGATCGAGTTCGGCAGCGCGAAGTCGAGCAAGTTCAAGCACGCGCTGCACGACAAGATGATGGAGAAGCTCGGCGACCTCGGCAGCGGCGACGTCGCCGACAAGCCCGACAAGAGGAAGAAGAAGACGGTCGCGAGCGCCGACGACGACTCCGATAGCAAGCCGGCCAGGAAGAAGAAGAAGCACGACAAGGCGAGCGACGACGCCGGATCCGGCGACGACGACGCCGACGCCAAGCCGGCCAGGAAGAAGAAGAAGGACAAGGTCGCGGCCGACGCCGACGACAAGAGCGACTCGGACGACAAGCCCGCCACGAAGGCTGGCGACGACGACAGCGCGGGTGGCGACTCGGACGACAAGCCGGCCAAGAAGGGCGGCGACGACGATAGCGCGGCCGGCGGCGACGGCGACGACGCGCCGCACAAGGCCAAGCCCGAGCGCACCGCGCACGCCGGCGACGACGACGCGAGCGCCGAGGTCCACGCCGGCGTCGCGGTCGACGCGGGCTCGGCCCGCGCCGCGAACCACGCGGCGGTGCGCGTCGACCTCGGGCCCTCGGTCACCGCGCGCTCGCTGCGCTTCAACTCGCGCGACTTCGCCGAGGCGCCGAAGAACTACACCAACAAGATCGTGCCGGGCGGCCGGGTCGAGGGCGAGGTCTATCCGCTCGCGATCGGCAATCCGTACGGCCTGGCCTCGGGGATCGGCGTGGGCGGCTACTACGACCGCACGCTGTCGCTCAACGTCACCAACAGCGAGCAGACCAACACGAAGTTCCCGGTGACCGAGCAGCACTGGCAGGCCGGCCTGCGCTACCGCCTGGTGTTCGGCCGCTCCGACACCGCGATCTCGGCGACGCTCGGCTTCGACTACGGCCACCAGACCTTCAAGATCAACCGCGCCGGGCTGATGCCGGGGCTGGTGATCGACATCCCGGATGTCGACTACGCCGGCTACATCCCGCAGCTCGTGTTCCGCATCCCGCTCGCGCGCTCGATCGCGGTCGTGGTCGGCGGCGGCACCACGCTGGTCACCAAGGCCGGCGAGATCCAGCAGAACAGCTCGTACGGCCAGGCCAAGGTCACGACCGGGCAGGGCGTGGTCGGGCTCGACATCGTGTTCCTCAAGCGGTTCGCGGTGCAGCTCCAGGGCGACCTCGAGCAGGTCGGCCTGGCGTTCAAGTACACCGGCGAGGAGAGCATCGATCGCGACGGCAACCCGGCCACCAAGGACGTCGGCGGCGCGACCGACCGCTATTATGGCGGTGCGCTGCTGTTCTCGGTGATGTACTAGGCCGCGTGCCGAAGCTGGTGATCGCGCACCCCGAGCGCAAGGCGCAGCGCGCGCTGCAGCGCCTGGTCGGCGCGACCGCCTGCGCGGTCGAGGTGGTCGCCGAGGCCGACGCGCTCGCCGCCGCGGTCGACGCCGACGCGATCGCGGTGGTCGACGCCACGCTGGCGCGCACCCGGCCCGAGCTGGCCGCCGCCCCGGCGCGCGCGTGGATCGCGGTGCCGGGCGAGGGCCTGGCGGCGGCCGACGCCGCGACCGTCGCGGGCCTGCTCGGCGCGGGCTGGCAGCACGTGGTCGCGCACCCCGCGCCGCTGCTCGGCGAGGAGCTGGTCGCGACGGTGCAGAAGCTGCTGCGCGCCGACGTGTTCGGGCTCGAGAAGTACATGGTGTGGGGCGCCGAGGTTCAGAGCTACGCGCTCGGCGACGCGCGCGAGCGCGACGACGTGGTGGCCGCGATCGCGCGCGAGGTGATCGCGATCGGGCTGCCCGACCGCATCGCCTCGCTGTGCAGCGTGATCGCCGACGAACTGATCGCGAACGCGCTGTACGCCGCGCCGGTCGACGACGCGGGCGCGCGGTTCCGCGCCGGCGAGCCACGCGATCGGTCGCGCCCGCTCTCCGGCCGCGACCGCATCACCATGCGGTGGGCGACCGACGCGCGCTACCTCGCGATCGAGGTGCGCGATCGCTGGGGCTCGATCGATCCGCGCGCGATCGCGCCGCGGCTCGCGGCGGGAAGCAACCAGACCGGCGACGGCGGCATGGGCCTGCCGCTCGCCTACGCGTGCGCGAGCCAGTTCGTGATCGGCTGCGCCGCCGATCGCCTGACCGAGGTGATCGCGCTGCTCGACGTCCGCTACAAGCCGACCGAGCTCGGTCGCGCCGGCTCGTTTCACGCGTTCGTGGGCGCGCCACCCGACGAGGCGCCGTGACCCGGCTCGACGTCCACATCGCGGGCAACCGCGTCACCCTGCGCGGGCGGATCGACGACGCCGCCGAGCTCGGCGCGCTCGCGGGGCGGCTGCCCGCCGGCGACCTCGCGATCGACACCGCGGGCGTCACGTTCATCAACTCGGTCGGGATGCGCGAGTGGCTGCGCCTGGTCCGCGCGCTGCGCGAGCGCGGCCAGCGCGTGCGGCTCGAGGGGGTCGCCGATCTGGTCATGGCGCAGCTGAACCTGATCGCCGAGCTGCGCGGCGCGCTCACGATCGCCTCGTTCCACGCGCCGTACGAGTGCGCGGCGTGCGGCGCCGAGCACGCCCCGCTGATCGATGCGATCGCGCACGCCGAGCTGCTGCGCCGGATGTCCGCGCCGGCCGTGGCCTGCCCGGAATGCGGCGCGCCCAGCCAGCTCGCCGACTTTCCCGAGCGGTACCTGTCCATCTTCACGTCGTGACCTCGTGCTAGGGTGCCGGCGTGCAACCGGAAGTCCTCGCACCCTCGGATACGTTCGCACGCCGCCACATCGGACCCAGCCGCACCGAGACCGCCGAGATGCTCGCCGCGCTCGGCTACACCACGCTCGACGAGCTCGCCCGCGCGACCGTGCCGGCCGCGATCCAGCTCGCGCACCCGCTCCAGCTCGGCGATCGCCTGCCGCTCACCGAGCACGAGCTGCTCGAGGAGCTGGGCAACCTCGCCGCCGACAACCAGGTCCTGCGCTCGTTCATCGGCCAGGGCTACTACGACACGATCACGCCCGGCGTGATCCTGCGCAACGTCCTCGAGAACCCGGGCTGGTATACCCAGTACACCCCGTACCAGGCCGAGATCTCGCAGGGCCGGCTCGAGGCGCTGATCAACTTCCAGACCATGGTCGAGGATCTGACGGCGCTGCCGCTGTCGAACGCGTCGCTGCTCGACGAGGCGACCGCCGCGGCCGAGGCGATGCACATGTGCTTCGCCGAGGCGCAGGGCCACCGCCACGCGTTCTGGGTGCACGACGCGACCCATCCGCAGACCATCGCGGTGATGCGCACGCGGGCCGAGCCGCTCGGCATCGCGCTGCGCACCGGCTCGCTCGCCGAGTTGCCCGGCGCGCTCGGCCCCGACGTCGCCGGCGTGCTGCTGAGCTACCCGACCACCGACGGCCAGGTGATCGACCTGCGCGACGCGATCGCCCGGGCGCACGCCGCCGGGGCCACGGCGTGCGTCGCGACCGATCTGCTCGCGCTCGCGCTGCTCGTGCCGCCCGGCGAGCTCGGCGCCGACATCGCGATCGGCTCGAGCCAGCGCTTCGGCGTGCCGCTCGGCTTCGGCGGGCCCCATGCCGCGTTCCTCGCCGCCAGGGACGAGCTGCGCCGCCAGATCCCGGGCCGGATCATCGGCGTGTCGCGCGACGCCAAGGGCAAGGCCGCGTTCCGGCTCGCGCTCCAGACCCGCGAGCAGCACATCCGGCGCGAGAAGGCCACCTCGAACATCTGCACCGCGCAGGTCCTGCTCGCGGTGATGGCGTCGATGTACGCGGTCTATCACGGCCCCGAGGGCATCACCCGGATCGCGACCCGCGTGCGCGGCTTCGCGGCGGTGATCGCCGCCGGGCTCGGCAAGCTCGGCTATCGCGTGCGGCCGGGCGTGTACTTCGACACGCTGCGGGTCGATCTCGACGCGCACGTCCAGGCCCAGGTGCTCGCGCGCGCGGTCGAGCGCGGCCTGAACCTGCGCCGCTACGACGACGGCGTCGGGATCTCGTGCGACGAGACCACGTCGCACACCGACGTCCACGACCTGCTCGAGGCATTTTCGCTCGGCAAGGACGAGCTCGCGCTCGACGTCGGCGAGCTCGCGGCGGCGACCGCGCTGCCCGAGCTGCCGGCCGCGCTGCGCCGGACCTCGGCGTTTCTCACCCACCCGACGTTCCATCGCCATCACGCCGAGCACGAGATGCTGCGCTACATCCAGCGCCTGCAGGCCAAGGATCTGTCGCTCACCACCTCGATGATCCCGCTCGGCAGCTGCACGATGAAGCTCAACGCGACGACCGAGATGCTGCCGGTCACGTGGCCGACGATCGGGCGGATCCACCCCTACGCACCGGCCGAGCAGTGGGGCGGCTATCGCGCGCTGTTCGAGCAGCTCGAGGCGTGGCTCGCCGAGATCACCGGCCTGCCGGCGGTGTCGCTCCAGCCCAACTCGGGCGCGCAGGGCGAGTACGCCGGGCTGCTCGCGATCCGCGCCTACCACCGCGCGCGCGGCGAGGCGCATCGCACGGTGTGCTTGATCCCGCAGAGCGCGCACGGCACCAATCCGGCGTCGGCGGTGATGGCCGGCATGGAGGTCGTGGTGGTCGCGTCGGCCGCCGACGGCACGATCGATCTGGCGGACCTGCGCGCCAAGGCGCAGCAGCACGCGCCCAGGCTCGGCGCGCTCATGGTCACCTATCCATCGACCCACGGCGTGTTCGAGGACGGCATCCGCGAGGTCTGCGAGACCGTCCATCGCCACGGCGGCCAGGTCTACATGGACGGCGCGAACATGAACGCGCAGGTCGGGCTGACCCGACCGGCGGCGATCGGCGCGGACGTGTGTCACCTGAACCTGCACAAGACGTTCTGCATCCCGCACGGCGGCGGTGGCCCCGGGATGGGCCCGATCGCGGTCGCGTCGCACCTCGCGCCCTACTTGCCGGGCCATCCGCTCGCCCGGGCCGACCAGCCGGTCGGCCCGGTGTCGGCCGCGATGTTCGGCTCGGCGTCGATCCTGCCGATCTCGTTCGCGTACATCGCGATGATGGGCGAGGCCGGGCTGCGCCGCGCGACCGAGATCGCGATCCTGTCGGCGAACTATCTCGCGGCGCGGCTCGGCGCGCACTACCCGGTGCTCTACACCGGCCAGAACGGCCGGGTCGCGCACGAGCTGATCCTCGACTGCCGGGGCTTCAAGAAGACCGCCGGGATCGAGGCCGAGGACATCGCCAAGCGCCTCATGGACTATGGCTTCCACGCGCCGACCATGTCGTTCCCGGTCCCCGGCACGCTGATGGTGGAGCCGACCGAGAGCGAGAGCAAGGCCGAGCTCGATCGGTTCTGCGACGCGATGATCGCGATCCGCGGCGAGATCGCGGCGATCGAGGCCGGCGCGATGGACCGCGCCAACAACCCGCTCAAGAACGCGCCGCACACCGCGGCGGCGGTGATGGCGACCGAGTGGAACCGGCCGTACTCGCGCGAGCAGGCGGCGTTTCCGGCGCCGTGGCTGCGCGTCCACAAGTACTGGCCGCCGGTCGCGCGGGTCGATAACGCGTACGGCGACCGCAACCTCGTGTGCGCCTGCCCGCCGATCGATGACTACGCGTGACGCATGGACTTGACCGGGATCATCGCGATCATCTGCACGTTCGGGTTCGTCCCGGCGATCGTCTATCTGCGCAACAAGCACAGGTACGAGGTCCGGCGGATGGAGCTCGAGGCGCAGAAGCGGCTCGCGCTGCCGCCCGGCAACCCGGACGAGGTGCACAAGCTCGTCGAGGAGAACAAGCTCCTGCGCGAGCGCGTCGAGAACCTCGAGACCATCGTGTGCTCGGTCGACTTCGAGCTCAACAAGAAGCTTGCCAAGGTGATCGACGAGCAGCGCTCGGTCGTCTTGCCCGCGCCGCCGCCGGCGCCCGATCCACTCGATCGCACCGCCACCGCGATGCCGCAGAAGCCGGCGTCCGGACCGCTCACCACCACGCTCGAGCCCGGCCAGGTCCTCGCCCAGCGCTACCGGGTGCAGCGGCTGCTCGGCAAGGGCGGGATGGGCGCGGTCTACCTGGCCGACGACGAGGTGCTCGGCGAGCTGGTCGCGCTCAAGGTGATCTCGTGCGCGTTCGCCGCCGACGAGAGCGCGATGATCGCGCGGTTCCGCCGCGAGGCCTCGGCGGCGCGCAAGGTCAGCTCGCCCTCGGTGATCCGCATCCACGATCTCGGCGAGGCGCGGCCGGGCCTGCTCTACCTGTCGATGGAGTACTTCGCGGGCCGCACCCTGACCGAGCTGATCGCGCAGCGCGGGATCGTGCCGCTCAAGGACGTGCAGGACATCCTGCTGCAGATCGGCAACGGCCTCGAGGCCGCCCACCAGGCCGGCGTGATCCACCGCGACCTCAAGCCGAGCAACGTGCTGATCGGCGAGCGTGGCGCGGTCAAGCTGATCGATTTCGGGCTCGCGACCACCGCGGTCGGCGACGGCCTGACCGCGACCGGCGCGATGCTCGGCACGCCGCACTACATGGCGCCCGAGCAGGTACGCGGCAAGGCGGTCGACGCGCGCACCGACATCTACGCGCTCGGCGCGCTCGCCTATCACCTGGTCACCGGCCGCCCGCCGTTCGCCGGCGAGAACGCCATCGCGATCGGCTTCGCGCACCTGTCGGAGGCGCCGATCCCACCGCGCCAGATCCGCAAGGACTGCCCGGCCGCGCTCGAGACCGCGATCCTGGCCGCGCTCGCCAAGGCCCCCGAGGATCGCCCGGCGAGCGCTAAGGCGTTCCTCGACCAGGCGTTCGCCGCGAGCGCGGCGTGAACCGGTAGTGCGCGACGAGCCACTCGCGTCCGTCGCGGTAGCCGAACAGCTCCGCGCACGCGAGGAAGAACACCCGCCAGCGCTGGAGCGCGGTCTTGCCGAGCAGCGCGGCGATCTCGGCGCGATGCGCGAGCAGGTTGGCATGCCAGGCCTCGGCGGTGCGCGCGTAGTGGGTGCCGGGCATCCGCCATTCGTCGGCGATCTCGAGGTCGTCCTGGAACGCGTGGAACAGGTCGGCGCTCGGCATCAGGCCGCCGGTGAAGAACTCGCGCGCCATCCAGTCGGTGCGCCCGCGATCCTCGAACGGGTAGGCGAAGCGGCGGTGCGCGAACACGTGGACCAGCAGCGCGCCGCCGGGCTCGAGCCAGCGCGCGATCCGGCCGAGCAGCGCGGCGTGGTTGCGGACGTGCTCGAACATCTCGATCGAGACCACGCGATCGAAGCTGGCCGCCGGCAGATCGAGCGTGCGCACGTCGGCGGTCCGGACCTCGAGGTTGGGCAACGGCCGCGCCGCGAGGAACGCGTGCTGGGCGCGCGAGTTCGAGATCGCGACGATCCGGCTGTCCGGAAAACGCGCGGCGGCCCACCGCGCGAACGCGCCCCAGCCGCAGCCGAGATCGAGCACGCGCTGGCCGTCGGCCAGGCCGGCGCGCGCGGCGGTGAGCTCGAGCATCGCGTCCTCGGCCGCGGCGAGCGTCTCCACCCCGGCGGGCCAGTAGCACGACGAGTACTTGAGGCGCGGGCCGAGCACGAGCTCGAACAGGCGCGCCGGGACCTCGTAGTGCTGCGCGTTGGCCGCCGCGGTCTCGATCGCGACGTCGCTCGCGCGCAGCGCCGCGATCAGCGCGGCGCGGTCGCGGCCGCGCTCCTCGCGCAGGCGCAGGGCGCACAGCGCGCGCAGCCCGGCACGCAGCACCGGCTCGGGCACCAGCCCGCGATCGACGAGCGCCTCGACCAGCACCGGGCGATGGTAGCGTAGCGCGATGGCCGCGCGCGCGCTGCCGCACCTCCACCTCGCCACCGCGGGCCTGTTCGCCGGCGCGTTCGCGGTCGTGCTCGCGATCGTCTTGCCGGTCGACCACGCGGTCGGGCTCGATCACGCGGTCGCGACCTGGATGGCCGCGCATCGCACCGAGACCCTGACCTCGGTGCTCACCGCGATCTCGACCGCCGGCTCGGTGGTCGGCATCGTGCCGGCGTCGCTGGTGATCGCGGTCGTGCTGTATCGCCGGCGCGGCTGGCGGCCGGTGCGCTGGCTCGCGCTCGCCACGCTCGGCGCGACCGCGGTCTACCTCGCGATCAACCTGCCGCTCGGCCGCGCTCGCCCGCCGATGGGGCTGCGGGTCTACCCCGACGGCGAGGCGTCGTTTCCGTCGGGTCACTCGACCCAGGCCGTGGCGTTCTGGGTCGCCGCCGCGACCTTGCTCGCCGCCGAGGCCACGCTGCGCGTGCGCCGGCTGGCCTACGCCGGCGCGGCGCTCGCGATCGCGCTCACCGGGCTGTCGCGGATCTACCTGTGCGAGCACTGGACGACCGACGTGCTCGGCGGCTTCGCGCTCGGCGCGGCGTGGATCGCGATCGTGCTGGCATGGCGGAAGTGGCTCGGCGAATCGGTGTAACCTGAACGCTCTCGCACGTATGGGAGGAGCATGGCCGACGATCCGATCACACCCCCCGGCGTGTACTTCAATCGCCGCGCGCTGCTGCGCGGCGGGATGATCGCCGCCGGCGCGGTCGCGACCGGCTGGCTGTATCGCAGGCTCAACGGCGTCGATCTGGTCGACACCAAGACGCCCGAGCTCGCCGGGCTGATCCGCCCACAGGCGTTCGCCGCCGGCGAGGAGCCGACGCCGCTCGCGTCGATCGCCAACTACAACAACTTCTATGAGTTCACGACCAACAAGGACGGCGTCGCCGGCCTGGCCAAGGACTTCAAGTCCGACGGCTGGAAGATCGAGGTCGGCGGGATGTGCCACGCCCCGCGCACGTTCGATCTCGACGACGTGCGCCGGGTGAGCCCGCCCGAGGAGCGCGTGTATCGCCATCGCTGCGTCGAGACCTGGTCGATCGTCGTGCCGTGGGCGGGCTACTCGCTGTCCAAGCTGCTCGCCCAGGTGCAGCCGACCTCCGACGCGAAGTACGTCGCGTTCGAGACCCTGCTCGACAAGGCGCGCTTCCCCGGTCAGAACACCGACGTCCTGCAGTGGCCCTACGTCGAGGGGCTGCGCATCGACGAGGCGATGCATCCGCTCGCGCTGCTCGCGACCGGGATGTACGGCCACGAGCTGCCGCCGCAGGACGGCGCGCCGGTGCGCATGGTGATCCCGTGGAAGTACGGCTTCAAGAGCATCAAGTCGATCGTGAAGATCACGCTCACCAACATGCAGCCGCCGACCACGTGGAACCTGTACGCACCGAAGGAGTACGGCTTCTTCGCGAACGTCAACCCGAACCACCCGCACCCGCGCTGGAGCCAGGCCAGCGAGCAGCGGCTCGGCGAGTCGGGCCGGCGCAAGACGCTCCTGTTCAACGGCTACGCCGATCAGGTCGCGCAGCTCTACACGGGGATGGATCTCGATGTCTACTACTAGCGCCGCACCGCAGCTCGCGGCCCGCGCGCGCCCCGCGCCGCTGGTCGACGGACCGTTCGCCAAGCGCTGGGTGATCGTGTGCGGCCTGGTGCCGGGCGTGTTGCTCGTGTGGGACGCGTACCGCCACCAGCTCGGCGTCAACGACGTCAACTACGCGATCCACTCGACCGGAATCGTCGGGCTCACGTTCCTGATGCTGACCCTGCTGGTCACGCCGCTTCGCCAGCTCACCGGGTGGAACGTGCTGATCTCGGCGCGCCGCAACCTCGGCGTGTACTCGTGCATCTACATCTCGGCCCACTTCCTGATCTTCTTCTGGTACGACCGCGGCCACGATCTCGGCAGCACGTTCGACGAGATCACGTCGCGGGTGTACCTGCTGATCGGCACCGGCGCGCTCGTGATCCTGCTCGCGCTCGCGATCACATCGACCGACGGCATGGTGACCCGGCTCGGCGCGCGGCGGTGGAAGGCGCTGCACCGGCTGGTCTACCTCGCCGCGCTCGGCGGCGTCATCCACTTCTACCTGCTGGTCAAGGCCGACACCCGGCGCCCGCTCGGCTTCGCGATCGCGCTCGGCGCGCTGCTGCTGTATCGCGTCGTGCGCCACGAGGTCACGATCCGCAGCGATCTCGCCGCGGCGCGCGCCAGGGTGCCGGTCGCCAAGCCGGCGAAGAAGAAGTTCTGGTCGGGCGAGCTCGTGGTCGCGCGGATCTTCCGCGAGACCCACGACGTCAAGACGTTCCGGCTGGCGCTGCCCGGCGGCGGCGCGTTGCCGTTCGAACACGTCGCGGGCCAGTACATCAACCTCAAGCTCGTGATCGGCGGTCGCCGGGTCAACCGGTCGTACACGATCGCGTCGTCGCCGACCCGGCCCGACTACTGCGAGGTCTCGATCAAGCGCGTGCCCGACGGCTACGCCTCGCACCACATGCACGACGCGATCGTGGAGGGCGACCTGCTGCGCGTCTCGGCGCCGGCCGGCAAGTTCGTGTTCGCCGGCCACGAGGCGAAACGCATCGTGATGCTCGCGGGGGGCGTCGGCATCACGCCGATGATGTCGGTCGTGCGCTCGCTTACCGATCGTTCGTGGAGCGGTGAGATGTACCTCCTGTTCTCGGTTCGCGATCGCAAGGACATCATCTTCGAGCGCGAGCTGGCGTACCTCGAGGCGCGGTTCCCCAACCTCCACGTCCTGATCTCGCTGTCGGCCAGGGACGCCGACCCGGCATGGACGGGCAAGCGCGGGCACCTGACACGCGAGGTCATCGAGGGCTTCGTGCCCGAGCTGCGCGCCGGCCCGATCATGATGTGCGGGCCTGCGCCGATGATGACCGCGATGCGCGCGCTGCTGGTCGGCATGGGCATCCCCGACGCCGACATCCACGAGGAGGCGTTCGTGTCGCCGCCGACACCCAAAGATGGCGAGCCGGTCGCGGAAGAGCCGCTGGCCGAAGGCGAAGCGGCAGCCTGCCGGTTCGACCGCAGCGGCAAGACCATCGAGCTGACCCCCGAGCTGTCGCTGCTCGAGGCGGCCGAGGAATGTGGCGTCACGATCCCGTTCGAGTGCCGTTCCGGGATCTGCGGACAATGCAAGACCCGGCTGATCTCGGGGCGGGTGGCGATGGAGGTGCAGGACGCGCTCACCGCCGGCGATCGCTCCAAGGGCCTCGTGCTCGCATGCCAGGCCCACGCCGTCGGCAAGGACATCGTGGTCGACGCCTGAGCCACGTGAGACTGAACTGCCCTCCGACCGCTGTCATCTCGCCGCAACCTGCCAGACCCCGACACCAGATGTGGGCACGTGCGAGCTTGCCCGATCTCCGGCGCACGCGTACTAATCCGCGGCGATCAAGGAGGAATGCATGTTCGGTGTCAGGTCGATCATTTCCGCGCTCGCGGTCAGCGCTCTCGCAGCGGCGCCCGCCGCGGCCGCCCCCAATCTGCCGAAGGCCACGGACCTCGGCGCGTCGCCGGCGAGCGACACGGTCAGCGTCTCGATCATCCTCAAGGTCCAGCACCAGGATCTGCTCGAGAGCTTCGTCGCGGCGAGCCAGGATCCGTCGCAGCCGTTCTATCACCAGTTCCTTTCGGTCGATGCGTTCGACGCGTTCTTCGCGCCGTCGCAGCGCGACATCGACTCGATCATCCACTACCTCATCGGCTACGGGATCTCGGTCGACGAGGTCTACCCCGACCGCCTGCTGATCCACGCGAGCGGCACGGTCGATCAGTTCAACCAGGCGTTCGCGGTCGAGCTGCACGACTACGTCGACGCGCACGGCCGCCACGGGCGCCGGCCGCATCACGCGCCGCGCATCCCGGCGCTGTTCCGCGACCTCCTGGTCACGGTCGGCGGCTTCACCACGCTGCAGGGCCAGTACCGCCCGCACAACGTCTCGGCCGCGACCAAGGTCCCGCTCGCGCTGCCGACCGTCGCGCTGCCCGGCAGCGGCACCGCGACCGGCCAGCCCGGCAACTACACGGTCGGCGACGTCGCGAACCTGTACGACATCAACCCGCTGTATGCCGAGGGGCTCGACGGCACGGGCCGCACGATCGGCATCGCGACGCTCGCGAACTTCATCCCGGACGACGCGTACACCTACTGGAGCCTGATCGGCCTCACCGTCGCGCCCGATCGCATCTCGCAGGTCCACGTCGACGGCGGCGGCGAGCTGTCGGGCCCGGCGGGCTCGGGCGAGACCTCGCTCGATGTCGAGCAGTCGGGCGGCCTGGCGCCGGGGGCGAACATCGTGGTCTACGACGCACCGAACACCGACCAGGGCTTCCTCGACGTGTTCTACCGCGCGATCTCCGACAACCGGGTCGACAGCCTGTCGGTCAGCTGGGGCAGCGCCGAGGAGTATTACTTCGAGGCCGTGACCGGCACCGACTCCACGCCCGAGCTCTACGCGTTCCACCAGGTGTTCCTCGAGGCCGCGGCGCAGGGCATCTCGATGTTCGCGTCGGCCGGTGACAGCGGCGCGTACGACCTCAACGACGCGTACAACGATCCCGTCAACAACGTGCTGTCGGTCGACGTGCCCGCGTCGGATCCCGCGATCGTGGCCGCGGGCGGCACCACCACGCCGGTCGTGCTGAGCGCTGGCCCCGGCACGCCGCTGCTCACCGTGTCGCAGGAGCAGGTCTGGGGCTGGGACTACATCCAGAACTACCTCGTCCAGGTGTTCGGCCCGATCTATCAGAACGCGCTGTTCCCGGTCGGCGGCGGCGGCGGCGTCAGCGTGTTCTGGCACCGCCCCGACTACCAGGACGGCACGCAGGGCATCCGCCGCACCGAGCCCAACCAGAGCGTGATCTACGACGACGGCAGCGGGCCGGTCGATCTGCTGGACCTGCCGGCGCACTTCGCGGGCCGCAACCTGCCCGACGTCTCGCTCGACGCCGATCCGGAGACCGGCTTCCTGCTGTACTCGACCGAGGACGGCGGCCTGCTCAACGGCTACGGCGGCACGAGCTTCGTCGGCCCGCAGCTCAACGGCATCACCGCGCTGATCGGCCAGGCGGTGCACGGACGGATCGGGCTGTGGAACCCGATGCTGTATCGCTTCCACCGCGACGGCCACCGCAAGCACTCGCCGCTCGTCGACATCACGGCGGGCGATAACTGGTTCTATGACGGCGTCGCCGGTTACGACCCGGGCGCCGGGCTCGGCGTGCTCGACGTCGCGAACCTGCTCGAGGCGATCCGGCACGACCGCTGACCGCGCCTGAAGCGACTTCGCCGCACCCTGGACGGGGTGCGGCGTTTTTTTTCACCCGTTTTCGCGCGACGTCCCGAGTGGGGGTGATGAACGGTGTTGACGATGCTCGGAACGATCGTGGTAACGATGCGCGCGTGACGCGCGCGATGGTCCTGACGTTGGCGGTGCTGCTCGGCCTTCCGGCGAGCGCGCGTGCCGCGGCGGCGCTCGACTACGCGGCGAGCGAGCCGTGCCCGAGCAAGCTGCGCTTCGCCGACGAGGTCACCGCCAAGCTCGGGTTCTCGCCGTGGGGCGAGGCCGGGCCGACCGTACGCGTGCGGATCCAGGCGGCCGACGGCGGCGGCTTCATCGGCACGCTCGCCAGCCCCAACGATCACGAGCGCCACTTCGCGGCCGACAGCTGCCGCAAGGTGGCCGACCTGCTGGTCACCGCGGTCGCGATCGCGCTCGACCACACCGATCGCGCCGCGACCGTGGCGCCGGCGAACGGCACGGCGAGCGCGATGCCGCGGCTCGACGATCCGGTGGGCGGCACGCCGCTGATGCAGGAGACGCTGAGCACGTGGTCGTTCGCGCCGCGCAACAACCTGTTCCAGCTCGGGCTCGGCTACGTGTCCAGCGCCGGACCGGAGCTCGCCGGCGCGGTGCCGCTCGGCACCGGTCATCTGGAGCTCGGCGTGGCGTACATGTCGAGCAACAGCGAGTTCGTGGACATCACCACCGAGCACGCCCACGCCTACTACCTCTACCCGGTGTTCTACTTCAACAAGGACTCGGCGTTCGAGATGCCGATCTACGCGGGCGGCGGGCTCGGCGTGCAGCGCTACGCGACCAAGAATTCGACCGGCGCGATGACGACCAGCTCGGATACCGAGGTGCTGCCGACGCTCGAGGTCGGCAACTCGATCCAGTTCAACGGCCTGCCGGTCGAGTTCGCGTTCCGCATGCAGCTCGATCTGGTGTCGCCGCCGGGCGGCCAGTCGTCGTTCGGGGTCGACGTCATGCTGCGCTACGTGTTCGGCCACAAGAAGCGCGACGTCGTGCGCTGGCGCGATCTCTGAAGCTCGAACGCGACACCATCGATTTCGTGGTGCGGTCGCTCGCGCGGCTCGGTGCGGCCGAGCGCGACCTCGAGGATCTCGCGCAGGACGTCATCGTGATCGCGTTGACCAAGCAACACGTGTTCGACGATCGCCGCGCGCTCTACCCGTGGCTGTGGGGGATCGCGCGCAACCGGCTGCGCGACTATCGCGCGCTGGCGCGGCATCGCGTCGAGCGCGCCGACGACGCCGACGCGCCGGCCGACACCGCGGCGCGCGATCACCTGCTCGCCGGCGCGCTGCACGACGCGCTCGCCGGGCTGCCCGAGGACCAGCAGCTGGTGATCGTGCTGCACGATCTCGAGGGCTGGACGATGACCGAGTGCGCCGCCGCGGCGGGCGCGACGATCGACGTCGCGAAGTACCGGCTCGCGGTGGCGCGGCGCGCGCTCAAGGCGCGGCTCGCCGACCGCGCGATCACGACGAGGAGCGCATGACCGACGACGACGAGCCGATCGACGACGAGCTCGCGGCGGCCTACGCGGCCGATCGCCGGGTGATCGCGCAGCACATGGCCGAGCTCGCGGCGTCGCGCGAGCGCCTCGTGCTCGCGGTGTGCGAGCAGCTGGCGGCGCGCCCCGAGCCGCGGCGGGCGCGGCTGCCGCGCCGGGGGATCGTGCCCGGCCTGGCGGTCGCGGCCGGCGTCGCGATCGCCGGCACGGTGGGCTTCGCGATCGGCCGCGGCACCCGCCCGCAGCTGCCGCCCCCGCCGGTCGAGCGCGGCTCGGCACCGCTGGCGCCGCCGATCGACGCCGGCGTGGCCGATGCGCCGCCGCCGATCGACGCGCCGCCGCCGCCGCGCGATGCGGCGGTGCACGCGTCGCATCCCGCGCGGCCCGCCACGCCGCCGCTCGCCGAGCCGCTGCTGATCGACCAGGCCCGGGCCGCGCTGCGCCGCGGCTTGCCGGCCGAGGCGCTCGCCGCGCTCGAGCGCCATCGCGCGCGCTATCCCGACGGCCAGCTGCGCGAGGACCGCGACGTCCTGCTGATCGAGGTCGCGCTCGCGCAGGACCGGCTGGCCGACGCCAACGAGCAGATCGCGCGCTACCACCAGCTCTACCCGCACGGCGGGCTCGCGCACCGGGTCGACGAGCTTGCGGCCGAGCTCGATCGTAGAATCCACCACGGCCCGTGACCGCGCATCGCACGATCTCCGAGCTCGACGCCGCCCTCGCGGACGTCCGCGCCGCGCCGAAGGACACCGGCACGCTCGTGCTGATCGTGCGCCGGCCCGCGGTCGGCGAACGCGAGATGCTCGAGGCGGGCGAGCTCGATCCGGCGTGCGGCCTGATCGGCGACACCTGGCCGGCGCGGCGCAGCCGGCACACGCCCGATGGCTCGCCCGATCGCGACGTGCAGGTCACGCTGATGAACGCGCGCGCGATCGCGGCGATCGCCGGCGACGCCGACGCCTGGCCGCCGGCCGGCGACCAGCTCTACGTCGATCTCGATCTGTCGATCGCGAGCCTGCCGACCGGCGCGCGCCTCGCGATCGGCGGTGCGGTCGTCGAGATCACGGCGCCGCCGCACACCGGCTGCGCGAAGTTCAGCGCGCGGTTCGGCTCCGACGCCCAGCGCTGGGTCAACACGCCGGTCGGCCGCGAGCTGCGGCTGCGCGGGGTCAACGCGCGCGTCGCGGTCGCCGGCGCGATCCGGCGCGGCGACGCGATCCGGAGAATCTAGCCGGCGTCGCGCGAGTGCGTGGTGCTCGTCGCTCGCCTGTGTCGGCGGCGCGCGGGGCGGCGATTCCGTGCCAGGATGCGGGCGTGACCCGCCCGTGCGTGCTCGCGCTGGTCGCCGCGCTCGCGGCGTGCCGCAGCGGCCATCACCCGGGCGGCGAGCGCCGGACCGCGACGTTCGTGCCGCGCCACGTGGTGCCCAGACCGGGCGAGCCGCCGCCGTGGATCGGCATCGCGATCGAGCCGGCTCCGGGCGCGCCGAGCCCGAGCACGCTGGCGCTCGAGCTCGGCAAGTGGAGCGCGGCCCAGGGCTGGGTCGAGCTGCGCGGAGGCACGGTTCGCGCCGGCGGGGTCGAGCTCGCGGCCCCGCCGCACGCCGAGCTCGTGCGCTACGGCGACGAGATCGTGGTGCAAGACGATCGCGGCGCCGCGTTTCACGTCGGCAAGACGCTCGCGCCGGTCGGCGCGGACTCGGCGTGGCAGCGCGATCGCGCGGCCGCCGAGGCGCTGGTGCCGGCGGACTCGCGGCTCGCCGCCTTCGCGCGCGGCGCGGCCGGGCTGGTGGTCGCGATCGCCCGGCGCGACGCCGCCGGCGGCGCGATCGTGCGCGGCGCGGACACGATCCCGGCGCGCGACGTCATGTTCCGCGTGCCCACCTCGGTCGACCAGCTCGACGACGGCACGATCGTCGCGATCGTCGACGAGGTGATGATCGCGCGCGCGCCGCGCGACACGACCTGGCGGCTGGTCGCCGACCAGCTCCACGCGCCGGGCGGCCTCGTCGCACGCGGCGGCTGGGCGTGCGTCGCGACCCAGGCGGAGGCCGATCACGCGCTGCATTGCGTGGCGCCCGGCGCCGGCCGCCACCTCGTGGTGCACGCCGACGCGGTCGTCGTGCCGCTCGACATCGTCCCCGCGCCGTGGCGGCTGGTCTACCGCACGGCCGGCGCGGTGTTCGAGCTGCCGCTCCGGTGACGATTTCGTGCGACCGGGCGCGGGGCGGCGGCTCGTACCGGCATGACCACCGTCCGAACGTTCGCGCTCGTCCTCGTCACGCTGGCCGGCTGCATGATGCCGGGGCAAGGCCAAACCGCCGCATATCCTGCCGCTTCCGGCGGTGGCGCCCCGAGCGGGGGCGGCGGCTCCGACCCCGCGATGGCCGCGTCGTCCGGGGGCGGCGGCGCGCCCGCCGCGCCGGCCGGTCCGACCGTGGTCGATGTCGAGCTGCACAACGACTGCTCGAACGAGGTCAAGCTGTTCCTCGGCGACAAGCCCGGGTTCGGCAGCGGGACCAGCACGAGCCTGGGCTCGAACACCACGACCAGCTACCAGATGAAGCCGGGCGACATGATCTGGATCATCGACGACAGCGAGCACGGCCTGGCGTCGACCACGATCGGCGGCGGCAGCTCGCGCACGCACATCTCGATCACGTCGGGCTGCACCGGCTTCGGTCAGTGAACGATCGCCTCGATCGGCTTGCCGATCGCGCTCGGTAGCGCCACGCCGAGCAGGCGCGCCATGGTCGGCGCGATGTCGAGCATGTCGATCGTGCCGAGCGCGACGTGCGGCACGTGCGGGCCGTACGCGATCAGCGACGCGGCCATCGCCGGGTCGTCGGGCGGCCAGCCGTGCGTGCCGCGCGGCGACACCGCCTCGACCACCTCGCCGGTGCGCTGGTCGCTGAACGCGTTGCCCGGCGCGGCGACCAGCGCGAACGTCGCCGCGGGATCGCCGCCGAGCGCGACCAGCGCGTCGTGATCGATCCGGCGCGCGACGTGATCGCCGAGCTCGGCGAGCGCGTCGTCGAGCGCGCCGCGCTTGCTCGGGTCGAGCAGGTAGAACAACGCCGAGCCGCCGGCCGCGACGAAGCCGACGTCGGCCGAGCTCGGCTTGCCGTCGGGGGCGAGGCGCACCAGGCCGTGCGCGACCAGCAGCGCGCCGAGGTGGATCTCGTGATCGACCGGGGCGAAGCCGTGGTCCGACACCACGAACAGGGTCGTGCGCGGCCAGTCCGGCGAGGCCTGGAGATCGGCGAGCAGCGCGGCGACCTCGCGATCGGCGGCCTCGAGCACCGCCTTGGCCTCCGGGCTCCACGGCCCGTGCGCGTGCTGGGCATCGTCGAGCTCGAAGATGTGGATCAGCACGAGGTCGGGGTGGCGATGCGCGATCAGGTCGCGTGCGATCTCGATCTGCGCGTGGTCCTTGATCTCGTTCGGCGTGAGGTATTGCCAGAGGTCGGGCGACGCGGCGGCGACCTCGTCGAGCACGCCCGGCGTCGACAGCGCGCGCAGCAGCTTCTGGTCGTCGCGCGTGCCGGCGCGCCAGTACTCGGGCACGACGATGCTCGCGTGCGCGCCGACCGCGACCGGCCAGATGACCAGCGCGGCGATGCCGTGGGCGGCCTCGACCGCCTCGTACAGCGTCGGCACCTTGATGTCCTCGGCGTACCAGAACCAGCCGTGCTGGTTCTTGCCGAGCGGATCGAGCGGGGTGTTGCCGACGATGCCGTGGACGCGCGGCGGCACGCCGGTGACCAGCGTGGTGTGCGACGGATAGGTCACGGTCGGCATCACCCCGTGCACCCGTCCCGCGGCGCCGCCGGCGACCAGCGCGCGCAGCGTCGGGACGCGCAGGCCGTGCGCGTCGGGATCGAGGTAGACGTCGGGCATCATGCCGTCGATGCTGATCACGACGACGCGGCCGGGCAGCGGCGCCTTGACCGCGCCCGGATCGCGCGGCGACGGCGTGCAGGCGACGAGCAGCGCGCACAGGACGGCGAATCGCATGGCGTGACTCCACCACGAACGCGTGACGTTCGCGCTACTTCGCGTCGACGATCGTCGTCACCGGCTCGCCGTAGAGCTCGCGCCACAGCTCGGCGGCGGCCGCGCGCAGCGCCGGACCGGGCACCGCGGCGAGCGCCGCCGCGAGCGGGACCAGGCGATCGCGGCCGCGCCCGGCCGGCTGGAGCTGCGGTGCGAGGTGGCGCGCCAGGCCCTCGATCACGACGTACGCCGCGAACATCTCGCCGGTGCCCCACTGGCCGCGGGTGAACGCGTCGCGCGCGAGGTGCCAAAGCGCGAGGTGCGGCGTGACCGGATCGTTCGCGATCTGCGACAGGTAGCCGGCGAGCTCGGCGCGCGCGGCGTGCACGATCGGGACCTCGTTGCCATCGTCGTCGTGCGGCGAGCCGAGCATGTCCTCGAGCGGCTGCGGGTAGCGCAGCTCGATCTCGCGATCGAAGTCGTAGCCGTGCTCGGCCTCGTGGCGGCGCACCGACGCGACCACCAGCTGATGGATGCGATCGGCGATGCGCGGCGCGTCGAGCTCGGCGAGCTCGGCCTCGATCGCCTCGACGCGTTCGCGCTGGTAGTGCGGCACGTGGCTCGCGAGCTGGTCGAGCAGGCCGTCGGGCAGGAACAGCTGGTCGGTGCGCACCATCGCGAGGTGGCGGCGCTCGAGCGAGTCGCGCCACTGATCCATGATGCCGCGGCGCTCGATCAGCAGGCTCGCGATCCGCCCGGCCTGCGCGGCGTCGCCGCCGAGCGCGGCGTCGAGCTCGCCGCGCACCGCCTTTCCGACCGCGAGCGCGAGCCTGCGGCCCGCCGGGTCGTCGAGCCACTCCGGCTCGGCGAGCGGATAGGGCGCGTCCTCGGCGAGCACCGGGATGACCTCGGTCGCGACGTCCTCGTCGACCCGCTCGGTCATGATCACCGGATCGACGAAGCCCTCGCTGTGCAGGCCGAGCGCGGCGTACGCCGTGTTGAGCGCGTCGATCCGCGACAGCGTCAGCACGCGGCGCGGTGCGCCCGCGACGATCACGAACACGACCTCGTCGACGCGATACGCCTGCAGGTAGGCCAGGCCGTCCTTGATCCGGCCCTCGATCACGTAGCCGAGGCCGGCGTCGGCGAAGCGCTGTGACACGTCGCGGCCGGCCTCGCGCAGCAGATCGCCGGCGCGCGCGGCGTCGCTGGCGCCCTCGCACGCGAGCACCGCGGTCGCGAACTGATCGATCAGCGCGCGCCACGCGTTGGCGAGCGCGTCGCCGTGGCTCGCGAGCGGCGCGGGCTGGCGCATCGGATCGATCAGCGGCGCGAGCTCGCTGCGGCGCGCCTGGGTGGCGGCCGCGGCGTCGACCACCAGCGAGGTCAGCGGGCCGGCGAGCACGCGATCGATCGCGGGGTCGTGAAGCGGTACGCCGCCGCGCGCGAACGCCTGCGCCGACGGCGGCGGCATCGGACGGACGTAGCTCCGCGGCTTGGCGCCGGGCCGGGCGAGGATCGCGAACGCGATCGCGCCGGCGACCGCGAGCACCATCGCCGCGGGCACGATCGTCCAGATCGGGACGCGCGGCCGCACCGGCGCGGGCAGCGCGGCGTACGCGGCCTCGACCTCGGGCTCCGCGACCGCCTTGCCCGCGATCGCGAGCGCGGCGACCCGCATGACGTGCGCCGGTGATCGGTTCGCGGTCGCGAGCTGCGCGTCGATCAGCGCGCGCTCCAGCCTCCGCCGCGCGAGCACGCGCGCCACCGGATCGAACCGGCGCAGCGCCGCGCGCGCCGCGTCGTCATCGTTCGCCGCGATCCCCGCGGCGAGCGCGCACGAGACGTGACGGTCGAGCACGCCGTGAATCTGACGGGCTCCGCCGGCCCTGGCAAGCGCTACGGTGATGCTACGATCGTGCCGTGGCAGACCTCGCGGGCCAGACGCTCGCCGATCGCTACGACCTGCTCGAGCGGCTCGGCGCAGGCGGCATGGGCGAGGTGTACCGCGCCCGCGATCGCGAGCTCGACGAGCTGGTCGCGCTCAAGGTGATCCGCGCCGACCGCGCCGGTGATCCCGAGCTGCTCGCGCGGTTCCGCCACGAGGTCAAGCTCGCGCGGCGGGTGACCCATGGCAACGTCGCGCGCACGTTCGAGCTCGGTCACGACGGCAGCATCACGTTCTGCACGATGGAGCTGGTGCAGGGCGAGTCGCTCACCCGGCGGCTGGGCGCGCGGGGCAAGCTCGCGGTGGCCGAGGCGGCCGCGATCGCCGCTGCGGTGTGCGACGGGCTCGACGCCGCGCACGCGGTCGACGTGATCCACCGCGACATCAAGCCGGACAACATCTTGCTCGCGAGCGACGGCCGGGTGGTGGTCGCGGACTTCGGGATCGCCGCGGTCGGCGTGGCGCGCGACAGCGACCCGGCCGGGACGCCGCAGTACATGGCGCCCGAGCAGGCGCGCGGCGAGCCGGCGAGCCCCGCGAGCGACGTCTACGCGGTCGGCGTGGTGCTCTACGAGATGACGACCGGGCGGCGCGCGTTCGCGGGCGACGCGCTCGCGGTGCTCGACGCGAAGCAGCAGCTCGACCGGCTCACCGCACCCGAGCTGCCGCCCGAATTCGACGAGGTGATCGGCCGGGCGACCGCACGCGACGCCGCGGCTCGGATCGCGAGCGCGGCCGCGCTGCGCCACGCGCTCGCGCCGTGGCTGGGCGGCGAGCGCCGGCCGCGCGCCGCGTCCCGCCAGGTCGCCGACGCGCGCGAGCTGCACCGCGTGGTCGTGCTGGCGCCGCGCGGCGACGGCGCGCTGCTCTACGTCGCCGACGCGGTGCACGAGGGCGTGCTGGCCGCGCTGTCGCGCCGGCCGCGCGTGCGCGTGTTGCCGCGCACCGTCGCGCCGGCCGATCACGACGGCTACGTCGTCGCGTTCGCGGTCGGCAGCCAGCTCCAGCTCGAGCTGTCGCGCGGCGGCGAGCGCGCGCTGGTGCTCGACCTGCCGCTCGCGGTCGGCCAGGTCGCGGCCGCGGTCGAGGCCGCGCTCGCCGCGATCGTCGCCGCGCTCGGGCTGGCGTCCGCGCCGGTCACGAGCTCCGAGGCCAGCGAGCTGCTGCTGCGCGCGCGCTCGATGATGAACCGCAGCGCGCTCGGCGCCGACGACGCGGTCGCGCTGCTCGACCGCGCCGCCGCGATCGCGCCCGGCGATCCGCGGATCGCGGCGGCGATCGCGATGGTGAGCGTGCGCCGCGCGTTCGTCGGACGTGGTGACGACGAGCACGCGCTGGCCCGCGCCACCGAGCTCGCGCGCGCCGCGGTCGCGACCGCGCCCGAGCTCGCCGACGCGCACGTCGCGATCGGCCACGTCGCGCTGCATCGCGGGGACGCGGTCGGCGCCGCGGGTCACTTTCGCGTCGCGATCGCGCGCTCGCCGCACGACGCCGAGGCCCACGACTACCTCGGCCGGCTGCTGCTCGAGGCCGGCTATCTCGACCTCGCGCTGGCCCGGCTCGAGGAGGCGATCGCGATCGCGCCGCGCCGCGCCGCCGTGCGCTGGGAGGTCGCGCGGGCGTTCGCGCTCGAGCAGCGCTGGGCCGAGTACGACGCGCTGGTCGACGAGCTCGTGCGCGGGCCGAGCACGCGCGCGTTCTTCCGCGCGCGCGTCGAGCTGTGGCGCGGCAACGCCGCGCGCGCGGCGGAGCTCGCGCGCGCGCCGAGCGAGCTGTTCCACGACGCGTATCCGGAGCTCGCGGCGGTGTATCGCGGCGAGCCGTGGCGCGACCATCGCGCGGCGCTGGTGGCCGTCGCGCTCGACACTCGCGCCGCGGACAGCCGCCGGCGCAGCTTCATCGCGCAGGTCGTCGCCGAGGTGGCGGGCGGCGCCGGCGACCTCGCGAGCTGCACGCTGCTGATCGAGCACGCGGTGCGCCAGGGCCTGCTCGACCTGCACTGGCTCGATCGCTGCCCGCTGCTCGCGCCGGTGCGCGCCACCGGCTCGTTCGCCGCGGCACGGGCGCGCGTGCGAGCGCGCGCCGAGGCCGTGCTCGACGCGCTGTACGGCGATCACGTGCTGCCCACGGTCGAGACCCAGCTGGCTGGCTAGGACCTCGGCCCTCGGACCTCCGGGAGACAGGGAACACGCGGAGGTCCGAGGACCGAGAATCAGGTGTACTGCCAGAGCGCCTCGAACCCGCCGCGGCCGCGCAGCACGTACAGCCCGCCGGCGAGCCCGGCGTCGTCCCAGCCCTTGCCGTCGAGCTTGCGCCCGTCGAAGTCGAGCTGGAGCATCAGCTCGCCGAGGATCGGACCCTGGATCGGCGACGCGAAGCCGCCGACCTTGTCGAACTCGTCCGATCCGGCGATCGCGTCGATCAGCTCGCCGAACACCGGATCGTCCTGCGCGAGCTGCTCGGCGCGCGCGCGGTCGAGCTCGTGGCGTGGCTCGCCGAGCTCGATCGGCCGCGCGCGCAGCACCGCGACACCGCCGGGGGCCTTGCCGGGCGCGCGCGCCAGCTCGGCGGCCGAGCGGGCGATCACGACGGTGCAGCCGTCGTCGCCCTCGGTGGCGGTGCCGTCGGTCTTGACGAACACCGCGAAGCCGCCGCCGCCGAGCGCGTCGGGCACCGCGAGCTGACAGAGGAAGCCGAGCGGCTCGCCGTCGTCATCGTGCGGCCACTCGCCGGCCGTGATCGAGGACGGCAGCCCGCCGAACCGGTTCGGGCCGGCGTCCTTGGCCGGCTTGCCGATCGTCACGTCGAACGCGAGCCGGCCGAGCGCGCGCAGCACGGCGTCGCGCTCGAGCCGGTCGGCGGTGACGTAGCCCTCGACCTTGCGGCCCTCGGCGAGCCTGGCGAGCGACGGCAGATCGTCGCCCGTCGTGAGGCGCTCCGCGAGCGACCCGGCGATCGAGCCGGTGCGCGTGCGCAGCGTGCCGGCGTCGAGGTCGGCGAAGAACGCGTCGATCCCGCCGGCGTGGGCGCGATACAGCCGCACGCCCGGCGGCGTGCGCGCCGGCAGCTCGGTCGTGCGCGCGCCGAGCGACGCGGCGAGCGCGAACACCGGTGCGAGCTCGATCGCGTAGGCCGGGCGCTCGGTGTCGTGGCTGCCGTCCCAGCTGTACAGCCGGCGCGACGCCGGCTCGAACACGATGTCGCGGAACGGCGGCGCCTCGTCGTCGTCGCGCTCCGGCAGGCGGCCGACCAGCTCGCAGCCCGCGAGATCGACCCGTACGATCTTGCCGTGCACGAGATCGACGAGCAGGGTCTCGCCGGTCGCCGGATCGTGCACCGCGATGCGCCGGCCGCTCGGCGCGAGGTCGCCGAGCCGAGGTGGCCGCGCGGCGAGCCAGACATCGCCATCGAGCACGAACAGCTCGTCGCGACCGAACCGCAGCGTGCGGCCGAGCGCGCCGTCGAACACCAGCACGTGCGGGACCTCGTCGCTGGGGCGCGGCGTCGGCGGCAGCTTGCGCCAGTCGGTGCCGGGCTCGCGCACCAGCGTCGCGCTCGGCGTCCACGCGACGAGCCGCCCGCTCGGCTCGACGGCGAGCTGGACGTCGCTGCGCTCGCCGAACGTCGCGCTCGGCTCGGCGGTCCAGGCGCCGCCGTGGAGGCGGTACACGGTGCCGCGATCGGACAGCGCGACGACCTCGCCGCGCGGGCCGGCCGCGAGCGCGATCCGGGTCGTGCCGGCGCCGGCCGCGAACGCGGCCTCGCCGGTCGGCTCGTCGACGATCGGCGACCACCCGGCGGCGTCGTCCCAGCGCAGCGTCGCGAGGCTGTGCCGCCACGCGACCGCGTGGATCGCGCCGCCCGCCGCGACCAGCACGGTCCAGCCGCCCGAGCTCTTGATCTCGCCGAGCGGGTTCTCCGCCGCGGGCGTGCCGAGCTGCGTCCACGCACCGCCGGCGGCCGCGTAGAACACGTGCTGGTCGTGGCCGCGCCTGCCCGCCGAGTACATGCCCGGGCCGATCAGCAGCTCGCCGCTGGGCGAGGCCGCGAGCGCGGTGGCGCGGCTCGACGGCGGCGCGGCGGCGCCGGCCGGGCTCGCGACCCAGCGCTCGCCGTGCAGCGCGAACACGCCCTCGTCGGGGCGGGTATAGACGATCGGCCCGAGCGCGGGATGCTCGCCGACGACCGCGCCGTCGCCCGAGCCGAAGCCGAACAGCTCGTCGCGCAGCCCATCGGAGGGCAGCGCGACCAGCGCGCGGCCGTCCCACGCCGCGAAGCGCAGCGCGTCGTCGACCACCATCCAGAACACGACGCGCCGGCGCGGCTCGTCCCACACGCCGCCGGCCCCGCCGCGCGAGAACCCGCGATCGCCGTCGAGCTCGCCGATCATCCCGGGCGGGAGGTCGCCGGCGCGCCGCCAGCGATCCTCGCGGTCGAGCTCCCAGATCGCGCCCGGCGTCAGCGCGACCCAGACGTGGCGGGCGCGGTCGTAACCGAACACCGCGACCAGCTGGTCCCACTCGACGTCGCTGTCCGGAAAGCCGCCGTCGGGCAGCCCGGAGGTCGCGCGGCGCTCGAACGGCGACTCGGTGTAGTCCGCGAACGCGTCGGGCGCGGCGAGCACGGTGAGGCCGCTCGCGCCGATCACCACGCCGATCGGCTGGCGGTCATCGCACGACCAGCCGATCACGCCGCCGCGATCCGGATCGTACGCGCCGGTCCACGCCTGCTGCGCCGAGCCGAGCCGGTAGGTCGCGTCGCTGATCCGCCGCCACGCGCCGTCGTAGCTCCAGGCGTGGCCGAACTGGTGGTAGTCGGGGCTGGTCGCGTAGACGAACGCGGCGCGCGCCGGATCCCACGCGAGCACGTACTCGCCCGGCTTGACCGGCGGGTCGGGCAGGGCCGCGCCGCCGGCGCCGGGGCCGAGCGCGGCCCACGCCAGCTCGATCGGCTCGACGCCGGCGCTCGGGCCGCGATCGACGAGCATCTCGGCGAGCGTGTCGGCGAGCTCGCGGCCGGCGCGCTCGACCAGCGCGTCGTCGATCGCCCCGAGCTCCTCGGGGAAGCTCTCGAGCGCTTCGCGGCCGACCGCCTGCCAGCGCGCGAGCACCCTGGAACGCACCGTGTCGCGGTCGCGCGGACCGTCGTAGGTCCGGGCGAGCTGCTGCGCGAGGCCGCCGAGGATCATGTCGAGCATGTCGTCCTGCCGCATGGGGCGATGCTGTCAGCAAGGCGCGTGCCCCTTCAAGGGCGTGAATCGACTCGCGGGTCGCGGCGCACGCTTGCGCGATCGCGCAAGCGCTTGCGAGCGATCGGCCGGGGTCGATGTCGTAGCCGCGCCGCCGCCGCACGCCATCGATCGAGCGGGCGCCGCGAGCTTCGCGCGCCGGATCCGCTAGCGACTGGTCGTGCCGCTCGCCGAGCTCGCGCTGCGCATGCGCTCGTGGACGACCGCGCTCGACGCGACACACAGCCTGAGCTTCGGCTCGTCGCCGTCCGGATCGAGCGCCTCGCCGCCGGCGACCGCGACGCGCATCCGGCGCTCGACGCACGCGGTCTTGCCGTGCGGCCGGCCCATCAGATAGATCGGCCGCGCCGCGACCGCGATCGTGTGGCCGCCCGCGCTCGACAGCATCGTGCCGGCCGGGATGTAGTCGTGGTCGCGGAGGTCGAGCACGCCGAGCCCCGAGGCGTCGTCGCCATCGTCGTCGTCGGCCTCGACCTCGCGCACCGCCTTGCTCGGGGCCGCGACCTCGAGCGCGACGCAGCCGGCGTGCATCGCGAACAGCGTGGTGTCGCCGCGGCGCTCGATCGAGCCGGCGCGCCCGGCGAGCTGGAACGTGCGGCCGGCGAGCTTGACCGGCGTGTGCGGCTGAAGCTCGTACTCGCGCTCGTCGAGCGAGGTCACCGGCTTGGCGCGATCGGGGACGTAGGCGTGACCGACCGCGCTCGCGGGCAGCGCGACCGCGATCTCGGCGCCGCGCATCGCGATCACGTACGTGTTCTCGGCGGTCGGGACCAGCGCGACGCCGGGGCGCAGCGCGATGCTGGTGCCATCGGGGAACGTCGTCGCGAACGGCGCGGCGAGCACCGGCGCGAGATCGGCGCGGCGGACGAACAGCCGCACCCGCGCGAGGTCGTCGGTGGTCTCGAGCCGCGACCACGTACAGTCGCGCTCGCTCGCGAGCTCGACCTCGACGAAGTCCTTGCCGGCCGAGACCACGTGCATCGGCACGACCTCGCCGACCGAGTCCTTGCGCGTCGCGGCGAGCTTGGCGACGTGCAGCGCCTGGCCGGCGTCGCTCGGTTCGGTGTAGAACGTCGCGTCGCTCCACACCAGCACGTTGCCGCGCAGCGCCTCGTTCTCGGCGGCGCCGCTCGGCTCGAGCCGCGACTCGGCGAGCGCGCTGCCGCCGAGCAGCAGCATGATCATCACCACCGGCGTCTTCACGGGCGGAGTCATACGTAAGTCGCGGGTCGGCCGCCACAACAATCGACCTGGTATGGTCGGCCCGTGATCCGCTGCCAGCGATGTGGCACCGAGCTCGAGGCCGACGCGCGGTTCTGCGGCGCGTGCGGCGCGACGCTCGTCGACCCCGACCTGGGGCGAGTGATCGGCCAGCGCTACGCGCTGCGCGAGCGGATCGGCGGCGGGTCGCTCGGCGTGGTGTATCGCGCCGAGCAGCTCGGCACGGGGCGCAAGCTCGCGATCAAGCTGCTCGCCGACGCCGCGCGCGATCCGGCCACCGCGCAGCGCTTCCGCCGCGAGGGCGAGGTGCTGTGCCGGCTGCGCTCGCCGCACACGATCACGACCTACGAGGTCGGCGCCGAGGACGACGGCGCGCTCTACATCGCGATGGAGCTGTCGCCGGGGGTGAGCCTGGCCGAGCTGTTGCGCGGCGAGGCGCCGCTGCCGTGGCCGCGCGCGCTGCGCATCCTCGCCGATCTGTGCGACGCGCTCGCCGAGGCCCACGCGCTCGGCGTCATCCACCGCGACCTCAAGCCCGAGAACATCATGGTGGAGACCCGGCCGAACCGCAGCGACTACGCCAAGGTGCTCGATTTCGGGCTGGCCAAGGTGGTGGCGGAGAACGCGCGGCTGTCGCCGCCGGGCCAGACCATCGCGGCGATCGCGTACTGCTCGCCGGAGCAGCTGCGGCGCGAGCCGATCGACGGGCGCAGCGACCTCTACGCGCTCGGCGTGCTCGGTTACACGCTCGTGACCGGGCACCATCCGTTCCCGGCGGCGCGCAGCTACGGCGATCTGGTCGCCGCGCACCTCCAGCTCGAGCCGGCGCCGGCCGCGGACGTGCCGCCGGAGGTCGACGCGATCCTGGCGTGCTGCCTCGCCAAGCAGCCGGCGCGGCGCTACCCCGACGCGGCCGCGCTCGCCGCGACGATCGGCGTCGCGCTCGCGGGCGCCCCGGCCGACGCCGGCGACACGATCCGCGAGCCGCCCGCGCACGGCGACGAGGACACCGTGCTCGCCGAGACCCCGAAGCGCGAGTAGCCACGGGGCCCGGGGCTCCGCTCGCCGCGACCTGTCGTGCGCAGCGTGCCGCTCCGGCCGCGTGACGCGCTCGGGCAACGCGGCGACATCGCTGGTGCGCGCGCCGGCACGCGTCTTGAGATGAGCCCGCGCGTGACCAAGTTGTGGCCCTGCCTCCTCGTCCTGTCCGCGTGCATGGTCGGCGAAAGCGAAGACGGTTCCGATAGCCCGGTGCCGATCGTCGACGACTCGCTCAAGGAATCGGTCCACGCGATCGCCACGATCTCGTACGCGCCCAACTCGTACGTGATCGGCAACGCGTATCCCGGGTGGACCGACGTGATCCAGGGCGACGCGCAGTTCTCCGCCGGCCCCGGCAACGAGGGCGGCGCGTACTACCGCTGGGGCTACCTCTACGGCGAGAACTTCGATCGCTGCGCGTGGATCGACGACGGCGCGGTCAGCGCGACCACGTCGCATCACGGTTCGAACGTGTGCGGCTCGCCGCAGGAGATCGATACGCCGAAGTTCATGTCGACGTTCACCGACGGCATCCACAACCAGCTCGCGGGCGACGGCTCGGTGACCCACATGCAGTACGACGGGTCGGGCTGCACCGACAAGAACGGCTACGGCAACGTCGAGCCGTGGCGCGTGCCGGCGACGCCGGCCAACCCGCTCGGCCCGATCCCCGACGGCAAGGAGCTGCGCTGGCGCTACGTGTCGCGCGACGGCAAGTGGGTGCTGGTCCGCGATCCGGCGCCGGAGTCCGGCAAGCCGAACTGGTACTTCGTGCACCGCGGCTGCGTCAGCGTCGCGAACGTCGATTGATACGCCGCTGCGGCGCCGCGGTTACGCGCGGCATGTCTGCCCGATCGGCGGTCCGTCCGAGCGACGGCGTCGCCCGTACTGGCGGCATGCCATATGGTGGACGACGACCTCATCCTGTATGCCGCCCTCGAGCGGGGCGAGCGTGACGCGCTAGGCACGCTCTACGATCGCCACGCCGCGATCGTGTTCGCGGTCGCGCTGCACCTGGTCGGCGACCGCGCGCGCGCCGAGGACGTGGTGCACGACGTGTTCCTCGACCTGGCGCGCGCCGCCCGCGCGCACGCCCCGATCCGCAACGTGCTGCGCCATCTCGTGCTGCGCGTGTTCGCTCACGATCTCGGTCGCGGCGGTGGGTTCGGCGGGCGTTCGCGATCGAGATAGCTGCGCACGGAAGGGCGCTCGAGGTTGCGATCGAGCAGCTGCTGGCATGCGCGCGAGATCGAGTAGCCGCCGTGCGCCAGGCGCATCACCGCGAACGCGAGATCGGCGTGGGCCAGGTTCCAGGGGGTCATCTGGCCGCGTCCGTCGAGCCAGTCGACCAGGCCGACCAGCTCCGCTGCGTGCTGCGCCGCGGTGGGCGACAGCGGCGCGAGCGAGGTCGTCGGATACACCACCAGCTGCCACGGCCGTTCCTGGCGCAGGGCCCACAGATCGGAGCGCAGCCAGGCCATGACCTGGCGCGCCCGTGCGCGCCGCCGCGGCTCCTCGGGCAACAGCCGCGGATGCGTCGGGGGCGGGAACACCTCCTCGAGGTACTCGACGATCGCGAGGGACTCGGTGATGAACACGTCGCCGTGCTGCAACGCCGGGATGCGGCCGATCGCCGCGTCCTCGCGCAGGCCTGGAGGCACGCCCTGGCCGTCGCGCAGCAGCGCACGAGCGATCGTGAACTCGAGCTGCTTCTCCTCGAGCGCGACCAGGCAGCTCGCGTCCCAGACGTTCGTGAAGTAGCCCTCGACGTACAGGGTGAGCACCGCGCGACTGTAGCCCGGCTAGGTCCGGGTCGGCTCGCGCTCCTCGCCGACGATCAGCTCGCGCAGCGCGACGTAGAGCAGCGCGCGGGTCTCCTCGAGCGCCCGCACCCACGGCGCCCGCGAATCGCCGAGCGCGCGCAGCTCGGCGCGCAGCTCGCCGCGCATGCCCTCGATCGCGCGCAGGCTCTGTGCGAGCGAGCGCTGCTGCTCCTCGTGCAGCGCGTGCAGCGCCGCGAGGTTGGCCTCGAGCAGGTCGCGCAGCTCGTGGCGCTGGCTGCGCGTGGCAGGGCGGTTGTGGTGGTGAACGGGAAGCGCGGAAGCTTGCATGACCAGAAGGTAGCCATCGGGTCGGACAACCCTTGTCACGGTCGCCGAACCGCGATATGGCTGGAATCACGCGTGTATCGCCGCGGTGACCTGGGCCACACCTCGCGCATCCTGCGCGTGCTCGACGAGCTACGCGGGTTTCGCCGCGGCCGCGCGCTCGCCGAGATCGCGCGCCAGCTCGCGGTCAGCGAGCGCACGATCCGGCGCGACCTCGCCGACCTGCGCGCGGCCGGGTTCGAGATCGAGGCCGTGCGGCTCGGCGGGCGCGCGGCGGCGCGGCTGGTCGAGCGCACCTACTCGAGCATCGCGATCACGCGGCGCGAGCGCTACACCCTGCTCGCGGTGGCGAGCCTGTTCGACGTGCTGCGCGGCACGCCGCTGTGGGAGGACGTCGCGAGCCTCCAGCGCAAGCTCGAGCAGCGGATGAGCCCGGACGAGCGCGCCGAGCACGCGAGCTTCGGCGATCGCTTCGCCTACGTGCCGGACGGCGGGACCAAGGCGTACGAGGGCAAGGAGGACATCCTCGACGCGCTGCTCACCGGCGTGCTGTCGCGCCGGGTCGTGCGCTACAGCTATCGCGATGCCCGCGGCCGCGCCCGGCGCGGCCTGCTCGCGCCGTACACGATGGTGCTGTACAAGCACGGGCTGTACGTGATCGGCTGCGCGCTGCGCGAGGTCGGCGAGCCGCCGAGCGGGCCGGTCGCGGTCTACGCGGCCGAGCGCTTCGTCGAGGCCGAGCCGCTGCGCAAGGCGAGCTTCGCGCCGCCGGCCGGGTTTCGCGTCGCGGATCTGCTCGACGGCGCGTTCGGCATCCACGTCATGACCGACGCGCCGCCGCACCGCGTGGAGATCGAGTTCTCCGCGGCCAAGGCGGCGTTCGTGCGCGCGCGGCTGTGGCACCCGAGCCAGACATTTCGCGAGCTCGCCGACGGCCGCGTGCGCCTCGCGTTCCCGTGCGCGAACCTCACGCCGGTGGTGTCGTGGGTGCTCGAGTGGGGACCGCACGCCCGCGCGATCGCGCCGCCCGCGCTGGTCGCCGACGTGATCGCCGAGCTCGACGCCGCGCGCGCGGCGTATAGTTGAACGATGGCGCGGCGGATCGAGGACCACCTCGCGGCGCTGCACCGCGCCGGCCCCGACGAGCTCGAGGTCGTGCGCGCGGCGCTCGCGCATCGCCGCGGTGCGTTCGGCGTGACGATCGCGGCGGCGGCGCGCCGCGTCGCCGACCACGGCCAGCACGCACTCGCGCCCGAGCTGGTCGCGGCGTTCGCGCCGCTGTGCGGCGAGGGCGCGGCCAGGCGCGATCCCGGCTGCCGCGGCAAGGTCGCGATCGCGCGCGCGCTGCACGAGCTCGACGTGTGGGACGGCGGCGTGTTCGCCGCCGGACTGCGCGTCACCCAGCCGGAGGGCGCGCCGCCCGAGGACACCGCGGCGGAGCTGCGCGGCGTGTGCGGGATCGCGCACGCGCACTTCGTGCGGCCCGACGCGCTCGACGTGCTGAGCGTCCTGCTCGCCGACCCGTGGCGGATCGCGCGGCTCGGCGCCGCGCAGGGGCTCGGCGACTGCGGGCAGCCCGGCGCGGCCGCCGTGCTGCGCTACAAGCTCGCGGCGGGCAGCGACGAGCCCGACGTGGTCGCGGCGTGCTTCGACGCGCTGCTCCACCTCGCGCCGGCCGAGTCGATCGCGTTCGCGCAGGACATGCTCGCCCGCGACGACGAGCGCGGCGAGGCGGCAGCGCTCGCGCTCGGCGGCGCGCGCGCACACGACGCGATCGGCGAGCTCGTGCGCTGGTGCGCGGACGCGCCGCCCGAGCGGCGCCGCAGGGTCGGCTATGTCGCGCTCGCGCTGCTCCGCAGCGACCCCGGCAACGCGGAGCTCGTCGCGGCGATCCGCGAGCGCGGCCGTGCCGACGCGCTCGCTGCGGCGCGCGCGCTCGCGACGTTCGCCCACGATCCGGCGACTTCCGCCATGCTGCGCGCCGCGATCGCCGAGGTCACCGATCGCGCGCTGCGCGCCGAGCTCGAGGCCGTCCTCGCGTGACGCGCGCGCTCGTCAATCGGTGCACGGGATCGACGCGAACGCACAGTCGATGCACAGCAGGCCCTCGCGGTAGCGCGTCTCGATGCCTTCCTGCACCAGGCGCTCGCCGCAGCACGCGCAGCACGGCTCGGTCGGCAACGGTTCGGTGATCTCGGTCTCGCTCGCAGCGGTCGCGTCCATGGATCGGCTCGGTGCAGGCGACATGCCGCGCGCGGCGAGAGCTGGCACCCGCCGGCAGGGTCCGGGCGGTTCGCGTGAACAACGCGTGATCGTCGGGCGAATGGTCCAACCACCGTTCAGGCTCGCGGGCGAACGAGGAGGCCGCCATGTCACGACTTCGTGTTCTCGCGCTGTGTGCGCTTTCCTGCTGCAGCCCGCTGGGCTCGCCACCGCAAGCTCCCGCCGTCGTCGCCGGCGGGGTCGACATCGAGGTCGACGCGAACTTCGCCGCGATGGACGAGGTCCCGGTCGGCGGCGGCGAGCTGCGCCTGGTCGCGCCGCGCGCCAGCCACGACGACACCGGCGCGCCGGTCCGAGACATCGCGTTCCCGCTGCGCCACACCGACGTGCACGTGAAGGTCGCCGGGATGTCGGCGCTGTACTCGGTGACCCAGACGTTCGAGAACCCGTACGACGACGCGATCGACGCGGTCTACGTGTTCCCGCTCGGCGCCGAGGCCGCGGTCACCGGCTACTCGATCACGATCGGCGATCGCACGATCGCGGGCGAGCTCAAGCAGAAGGACGAGGCGCGCGCGGTCTACGACGAGGCCAAGGCATCGGGCCACACCGCCGCGCTGCTCGAGCAGGAGAAGCGCAACATCTTCCGGCAGCGGATCGCGAACATCGCGCCGCACGAGACGATCGCGGTGCACGTGCAGTACGCCGAGCTGCTCGGCTACGACGACGGCAACTACGAGCTGGTGTTCCCGATGGTGGTCGGCCCGCGCTATCTGCCGGCCGATGCGGTCGGCGCGACGCCGGTCGGCGCGCACCTCGCCGGCGAGCAAGGTCGGCCCGGCGTGACCTCGATCCCGTACGCCGACGCGAGCGTCGCGGGCAGCGCGGTGAGCTTTGCGGCCGACCTCGACGCCGGCGTGCCGATCGGAGAGGTCACGAGCCCGAGCCACAAGCTCGTGGTCGGCGGGACGGATCCGACGCGCCGCCACGTCGAGCTCGCCAGCAGCGGCGAGCTGCCCAACCGCGATCTGGTGGTGCGCTACCAGGCGGCGTCGGAGCGCACGATGGTCGGGCTGCTCGCGCATCGCACCGGCAAGACCGGCTACTTCACGCTGGTCGTCCAGCCCAAGCTCGCGTTCAAGACCGGCGACATCACGCCGCGCGAGGTCGAGATCGTGATCGACACGTCGGGCTCGATGACCGGCAAGCCGCTCGATCAGGCCAAGGCGCTCGCCGACGTGCTGGTCGACTCGCTGCAGCCCAGCGACACGTTCGACGTCATGGCGTTCTCCGGCGCCACCAACGGCATGGCGAACGTGCCGATCCCGGGGGACGCCGCGGGCAAGGCGCGCGGCAAGCAGTTCATCGCGTCGCTCGAGTCGGGAGGCGGCACCGAGATGGGGCCGGCGATGACGGCCGCGCTCGCGAGCAAGCCGGGCGACGATCGCGTGCGGCTGGTCTACTTCCTGACCGATGGCTTCGTCGGCAACGACGACGTGATCGTGAGCGCGGCGCGCCACCACGTCGGGATCAACCGGATCTTCTCGGTCGGCATCGGATCCGCGCCCAACCGCGCGCTGCTCGAGCAGATCGCGACGGTCGGCCGCGGCTTCGCGACCTACCTGAACCTCGACGAGCGCGCCGCCGACGTCGGCGAGGAGCTCGTGCGCAAGACCGCGTTCCCGTACATCACCGACCTCCACGTCGAGTGGAACGGCCTCGCGGTCGGTTCGGTCACGCCGGCAGCGATCCCCGACGTCTACGCCGGCATGCCGGTCGTGGTCGCCGGCGTGTACACCGAGCCCGGCCGCGGCTCGGTCACCGTGACCGGCAAGGTCGCGGGCCACCCGGTGCGCATCCCGATCGACGTCACGCTTCCCGATCGCAGCGACGACGAGCCGGTCGCGGCGCTCTACGCGCGCAAGCGGATCGACGAGCTCGAGGATCTCGCGGGCGACACGATCTCGCACGCTACCGAGTCGCAGATCACCGAGCTCGGCCTGCAGTTCCACATGGTGACGCAGTACACGTCGTTCGTCGCGGTCGATCGCACGCGCGTCGTCGCGCCGGGCGGCACGAGCCACGTGGTCGAGCAGCCGGCGCTGACGCCGGCCGGCGTCAACCTGGCCGCGGCGGTGCCGAGCGAAGGCCAGGTCGCGCGGTCCGCGCCGACCGTGTCGGGCGACTACGGCGGCGGCGGCGGCAGCTGGGGCGGCGGCGGCGGCGATGTCGATCTGCTCACGCTCGCGCTCGGCCTCGCGCTCTTGCCGCTCGGCCACGCGCTGCGCCGGTGGCGATGAGGCGGCTCGACTACCCGTGCACGCTCGCGATCGCGGTCGCGGCCGCGATCGCGACCGCCGCGGCGCACGCCGGCGCGCGCGATCTGCTGATCGCCGACGGCCGGATCGCGCACGGTCAGGCGTGGCGCGCGCTCACCGGGCCGCTGGTCCACGCGACCTGGGGTCACCTCGTGCGCGATCTCGCGCTCGTGCTGATCGCGGGCTGCGCCTACGAGGCGCCGCTGTGCCGGCAGCGCCGCTGGCTGTTCGGGGCCGGCCTGATCGTGCCCGGCGTGTGCGTGCTGCTCGCCGGCGAGGCGCGCTGGTACTGCGGGCTGTCGGGCCTGTCGCACGCGCTGCTCGCGGCGGCGCTCGCGTTCGAGGCCGGGCGGCGGCGCGGCGCGGTGCGCGCGGTGGTGATCGCGCTCGGCGCGGTCGCGGCGGTCAAGCCGATCTACGAGGTCGTCACCGGCGCGCCGGCGTTCCCGATGGACCTCGGCGGCGTACACCAGACGCCGATCGCGCACGCGATCGGCGCGTGGATCGGCGTCGCGTGCGGGCTCGCTACCTGGAGGTCTTCTTCACCCAGATGTGGTTCAGGTTGGTCGCGCGGTCCGGCGCCGCGACATCACGACCACCACGATTCCGCGCATCGGTCGAATGCACGTGCCCGAGGGTGCGACCTGGGACGGCCTGTCGCGACGAAGGCGCGAATTTCTCCCGCGCGATCCGCGCGATCGCTATGCTGATTGCATGGGTAGCGTGCGGTTTGTCGCGCTGTCGCTCCTCGTCGGCGGCTGCGGGGACAACGCCGGGGCGGCGCTCGACGCCGGGCCCGACCGACCGGTCGACGTGGCGGTCGCACGCGACGGCACGCTGCTCGTCACCAGCGATGCCTCCGGCGTCATCATCGCGATCTCGCAGACGAGGTGACCCGGGTGCGCTGGCTCGTCCTCATCGCTGCGACCGCCTGCCGGATCGGCGACGTCGATCTGACCGGCAAGCAGTGCCCGTGCCCCGGCGGCTGGTCGTGTCAGGTCGCGACCGGAACGTGCGTGCGCGGCGGCGCCGCCGGCGACGCGCCTGCCCCGAGCGACGCGCTCGTCGACGCCCCCGGCGAGGGGCCGGCGGGCTATCGCGACGTCGTGCTCGCCGATCAGCCGATCGCGTACTGGCGGCTGGGCGACACCGACGGCACGGCGCGCGACGAGCTCGGCCACTACGACGGGACGTACAGCGGCGCGTGCATGCACGGCGTGGCGGGGATCGACGGCAACGGCGCGCTCGGCCTCGACGGCCGGACCTGCGAGGTCGTGTTGCCCGACGCGCTCGAGTTCCCGAACACCGAGCCGTACGCGGTCGAGGCGTGGATCGAGGAGCCGGGACCTGTCACCGCGTTCCGCGTCGTGTTCTCCAAGGAGTCGCGCAACATGGGGCCGGTCGACGGCTACGCGCTGGTCGACTCGAGCACCGGCGCGTACTTCGAGCGCGCGATCCTCCCCAGCGCGCCGACCACCGCGCACGAGATGCACGCGTTCGGCAGCTACGTCCACCTGGTGGGCGTCTACGACGGCGCGAGCTTCGTGATGTACGTCGATGGCCAGCCCGGCCAGGCGGTCGCCGACGCGCGTGCGATGCCCACCTACAGCGCCGACGCGCTGATCGGCGCCGACCTCGACGGCGACTTCTTCACCGGCTCGCTCGACGAGGTCGCGATCTACGACCACGTGCTCGCCGCCGACCGGATCGCGCTGCACTACGCGATCGGCTCGGGCAGCCACGACTGACGTCCGGGATCCGGACGTCGCGAGAAGCTGCCGTCGCGCCACGCTGGCGCCCACGCGCTCTAGCGATCTCGTCGCACGGCGGCGCTATCGAGAATCATGCACCAGCTTCGCCGATGGGGGCCGATCGCGGTGGGCGCGATCGTGCTCGCGCTCCTGCTCGAGGATCTGGGATGGCTCGCGATCCGCGACGCGGCCTGCGCGATCGGGCCGTGGCTCGCCGCGATCGCGGTGATCGACGTGTGCGGCCTGTGCTGCGATGCCGGCGCGATCGCGAGCTTCGCGCGGCCGGCGCGGCTGAGCCTGCGCGGCGCGCTCGCCGCTCAGGCCACCGGCTACGCGATCAACCAGCTCACCCCGGGGAGCTCGCTCGGCGAGCCGGTCAAGGTGGCGATCGCGGCGGGCGAGGTGCCGCGCGACGCCGCGATCTCGGCGGTCGTGCTGTACAACGTCGCGACCGTCGCGGTCGGGGTCGCCGCGATCGCGATCGGCGCGCCGATCGCGCTGTGCGCGATCGACCTGCCGGGCTCGCTGGCGCTCGCGGCGTGGCTCGCACTCGCGACGCTGGTGGCCGCGGTGATCGCGGCGATCGCGCTGGTCCGGCGCGGCCCGCTCGGCGCGGCGATCGGCGGCATGCGGCGCGTCCGCGCGATCTCGGCCGAGCGTGCGGCGCGCTGGCGGGCACGTACCGCGGCGATCGACGCGCGGCTGCGCACGTTCGGCGACGCGCGGTCGCGGCGCGGGCTCGCGTTCGCGATCGCGTCGCGGCTGTTGCACTGGGCCGGTACGCTGATCGTGCTGCGCGCGATCGCGACGCCGGTCGCGCCGGCGTTCGCGATCGGGGTGCTCGCGCTCGGCGTCGCGATCGGCTGGGCCTCGGCGATCATGCCGTTCGGGCTCGGCATCGCGGACACCGGGCAGTGCACGCTGTTCGCGCTGCTCGGCGGCTCGGCCGAGGCGGGGCTCGCGTTCGCGATGGTCGATCGCGCGCGCAGCTGCCTGCTCGCGCTGATCGCGGCCGCGATCGGCAGCCTGGCGAGCGCGGCGCGGCGCGCGCAGCGGTCAGTACGGCTGCGGCGTGTAGCCGGCCTGGCGTAGCTCCGCGATGTCGACCAGGTGCGCGATACCGAGGTCGAACTGGTGGTTCGCGATCTGCTGGATGCCACGCGAGGAACACGTGGCCGCTGATGAACAACCTCGCCGGGCGCAGCCCCTACTTGACCTGCCAGATGTCGTGAAGCTCGGGGCCGCCGAACGGCGCGGGTACGACGCCCTCGGACGCGAACACGTACAGCGCCGCGCGATAGATCGCCTCGAGCGCGCCGACCACGCCGACGAACCCGGCGACCAGCGCGAGCACCGCGAGCAGCGCCCAGCCCGACTCGCCGAGCAGCTCGATGATCGCGAGCGCGATCAGCACGAGCACGACCGACAGGTGCGCCGTGATCACGCGCAGCCCGACCTCCGACAGCGCGGTCTCGCCCCAGGTCTTGCGGAACAGATCGCCCGAGCGCCGCAGGCTCGGGATGCCGCCGCGCCGCTCCTGGACCATCACCGGGATCGCGAGGTAGGTGGCGAGCGACCATGCCGTGCCGATCACCGCACGCGCGACCCGCAGCGCGCCGCGCGACGACCGGCCGAGCACGGCGAGCACGAGCCCGACGGTCGCCGACACCAGGCCGAGGCTCAGGATCGCGGTGGGCCGCGACGCCGCGGCGAGCACGCCCTCGCTGATGTTCGGCGTGCCGCCGCGCAGCGCCTTGAGCGCCTCCGCGGTCAGCCCGACCCGCCAGAACAGGTGGACCAGCTGCGCGGCCAAGCCGAGCACGAACAGCGCGAGCCAGGTCGGCTCGCCGCGCAGCACGATCGGCCCGAGCAGCAGCACGACCGCGATCGTCGAGACCAGCGAGAACACGGGGAACCACATCAGGATCGGGTGCGCGCGCAGGACGCGCCAGCTCGCCTTGGTCAGCAGGGCGATCGCTTGCAGTACGGTCATGGCTTCACCTTGCGAAAGTAACGCAGGAGCTCGGCGGCCCCCAGGCCGTGGCGCGCCGCCTCGGCGACCGCCTGATCGTAGATCGCGCGCAGCGCGCGCTCCTTGTCGGCGGGCGAGGCCTCGCGCTCGGACGAGGCGAACGTGCCGCGGCCGCGCTGCGCCACGATGTAGCCGTCGGCGTCGAGATCGCGGTAGGCGCGCGCCACCGTGTTCGGGTTGATCGCCAGGCGATCGGCGAGCTCGTGGATGGTCGGCAGCTGCTCGTCGCGCGCGAGCGCGCCCGACGCGAGCGCGGCGATCACCGCCTCGTAGATCTGGCGATAGACCGGCACGCCGCGGTCGTAGTCGATGTGAAGCGCGAGCGGCACGAGTCATAGTTTACTAGCGAACTAGTAAACTGCAAGCTCACAGCTGCGGGTACAGCCAGAACTTGAACAGCCGGGTCACGCGCGGCATCACGACCCAGGTCATCAGCGCGATCAGCAGCACGCTCACCGGCAGGCCGCGCAGCGCGGTCGGCAGCGGCGCGACCCACGGCGCGAACGCGAGCCCCAGCGCCAGCGACAGCGGATAGATCGCGAGCAGGGTGACCGCGGCCATCTTGTAGCGCGGCGGCGGCGGCAGGTTCGGCGCGGTCGGCAGGGTGAACCAGCGCTCGAGCCCGGTCAGCACGGTCTCCTTGAACTCGTCGAGCACGAGCGGCCTGACCTGCTCGAGCCAGCGCGCGCGCTCCGGCGACTCGGTCCACGCGCGGAGGTGCGGATAGCTGTCGAACTTGAACACCACGACGTACTCGGGGTGCTCGTGATCGCCCGGCCGGATGATCTTGCGGCCGATCAGGCCCGGGTAGCGCGCCGCGGCCTGACCGATGCCGTCGAGCCAGAGCTCGAACTCGGGCTCGCGGCCCGGCCGGACGCGCCGCGTGGTCACGATCGTGACGCTGTCGTCCTGTGCGCTCGCGGGTGTCGCCATCGCGCGCATGGTAGCTCGGGCGCGTAGTAGGCTCGCGCGCCATGGCCGACAAGAAGCCGATCGCGATTCCGTACCAGACGCTGGTCGGCCTGCTCGGCAAGCAGCCGACCGATCCCGCGGTCGCGAAGGTGATCGCCAAGGCCGGCAAGGTGTCGGTGAACAAGGACTTCATCGTCGCCAAGGACGCCGGCTTCGACTTCTCGGTCGGCCAGCCCGAGAACGCCAAGCGCAACGATCCGCGCGTGCTGCAGACGCTGTTCCTGTTCGACGAGGGCGTCGACAAGCACCGCGGCTATCGCGATCTGCCGGCGGGCTTTCGCTGGGGCACGCGCGCCGAGCTGCTCGCCGGCGTGCCCGCGCCGCGCCAGAGCTGGAAGCTCGGCAAGGGCAAGGTGCCGGTGCACTCGAGCGACGTCCTGCACGACACCTGGACGATCGACGGGCTCGACGTCTGCGTGTCGTATCGCGGCGGCACGGCGATCCGGCACTACAACATCTCGCTGCCCGACGAGGCGACCGGCGGCCGGGACTTCTCGACTCATCCGTTGCACTTCGCGACCCGGCCGGTCGACGCGCCGCCCGGCGCCGAGCTCGTGGGCATGGCGCTGCTCGTCGCCTGGGCCGCCGATCGTTTCGGCCTGCCGGCCAAGCACGCCGGCTCGCCGCTCGGCAAGCGCGCGATCTCGCCGCGCACGTTCCTCGTGCAGGCGTGCGGCTCGCGCCTGTCCTCGCTCGATCTCGCGCCCGAGCTCGGCGACTTCGTCCACGAGTACCTGCACCACGTGGTCGACGACGACGGCGCGCGCGCGGCGGCCGACAAGCAGATCGCCAGGCTGCTGGGTCTGGCGGATCCCGAGCGGCGCTCCTACAACGACGACTACCTCGCCACGTTCGCGGGCGTGCTCGACAGCCCGTTTCACGTGCCGGATAGCTGGGCCGCGGTCGATCGCATCGCGCCGGTGATCGACGCGCGGCTCGCCGACTTCCAGGCGACCGGCTTCGCCAGCGCACCCGACGTCGCGCTCTACGAGAAGGCGGCCGTGCTGCGCGACAAGGTCGCGATCGAGCCCGAGCGCGCTGGCGTGGCCGCGCCGAAGGCCGACGACGCGCTCGCCGACGATCTGGTGGCGCTGATCGGCAAGTCGCTCAAGGATCCCGAGGTCAAGGCCGTGCTCGCGCGCGCCGGGCTGCCGGTCGGCAAGCGGATCGACCAGCAGGCCAACCCCGCGCTCGGCGTCGCGTACATGGGCGCGAAGCTCGAGATCGCCGGCAAGCCCCAGCTCGGGGTCGACGCGGTGTGGTTCTACGCGGCCAAGCAGCGCTCGTACATCCGCGGGATCGGCGCGACGGTCGAGTTCGCCGGCTTTCCCGGCAAGCTGCCGCGCGGGCTGGTGCTCGGCGAGCCGCGCGCCGCGGTCGCGAACAAGCTCGGCAAGCCGAGCTCGACGTACGAGGCCACCGACTCCTGGCGGTCCAAGGGCATCCAGCTGTCCTGCGGGTTCGCCAGCGGCAAGCTGGTCGAGCTGCGGATCGGCCGGAAAGACTAGCGGCCCGCCGCGGCGCGCTCCATCGTCGCGAGATCGAGCTTGCCCATCTTCATGACCGCCTCCATCACGCGCTTGGCGCGCGCGGGATCGTCCTTGCCGATCAGCTCGGCGATGTTCTTCGGGTTGACCTGCCAGGACACCCCGAACCTGTCCTTCAGCCAGCCGCATGGCCCGGGCTCGCCGCCGCCCGCGGTCAGCGCACTCCAGTAGTGATCGATCTCGGCCTGGCTGTCGCACTGCACCACCAGTGACACGCCGTCGGTGAACTGGAAGTGCGGCCCGCCGTTGAGCAGGACGTAGGTCTGCCCGAACAGCTCGAGCTCGACGATCATCACCGCGCCCGGCCGCGGCGCGATCGAGATCTCGGGATACGGCACGGTGCTCTTGATCCGCGCGCCCGGGAAGATCGAGCAGTAGAACTTCGCGGCCTCGTCCGCGCGGTCCTTGAAGGTCAGAAACGTGATGATGTTCGCCATGACGTGCTCCTTTGTTGCAACGACGTTCGAGCAAGCTGCGTTCCGACACCAGCCGGGTGGTTTCTCGAGCGCATCGAGGTGCCTAGCGCCTGGGCTTGGCGTCGAGGAACGGCACGATCGCCGCGATCAGCAGCGGCGACGTCAGGATGTCGTAGTGCGTGCAGTCGGGCAAGATCGCGAGCCGGTTCTTCGCGACGTGCTCGCGCATCCAGCCGGCGTCGCGCTGGCCGCCGCCGAGCAGCCGGTAGAACTCGACGACGTGGTCGAGCTTGTACGTGTCGCTGTCGCCGAACACGAGCAGGGTGTGTGCCGCGAGCTTGGCGACATCGCCGCGCCAGTCGAACGGGCTGCGAATGAGCGCGCCGAGCCGATCGAGCAGCCTCGGGAAGTCCTCGGGGTGCGGTGCGATCCGCGCGTAGCTCTGGTACAGCGGCGACGGTTTCATCATCTCGGCGAGGCCGGCGCCGACCCGGGCCTGCGCCTCGGCGACCTCGGGATAGAACGCGTCCTGCGACGGGCACGCCGAGACCAGCACCAGCCTGCGCACCGAGCGCGGGTGCTGGAGCGCGAGCCGGAGCGCGACGCCGGCGCCGAGCGAGTAGCCCATCGCATCGACCTCGCGATGACCGAGCCTGTCGAGGATCACCGCCAGGTCGTCGCCCATGTCGACAAAGCTCATCTCGCGCGTGCCCAGAGCCGTGCGGCCGTGGCCGTGCAGGTCGACCGCGATCACCTGGCGGTGCGCGGCGAGCGCCGGCAACACCGGGCCTAGCATCTCGATCGAGCCGAGCCCGCCGTGGAGCAGCAGCAGCGGCGCTCCCTCGCCGTGGATCTCGCAGTAGTAGTCGAGGCCGTTCACGGGGACGTGGCTGGGCTCCATGCTGCAAGGACGATCGCACGGCGCCCGTCCCGACATCGTCAACTGCCCGGGATCTCAGCGCACGACGAACGGAACCACGCTCCGGAGCTTCAGGTCGCGGCGCTCGGAGGCGACGTCGTCGTCCACCGTGATCAGGTACTTGGTGGCGACGTGGTCGATGTTGCTCATCTTCGAGTTCACGAACACGAACGCCGAGTAGCTGCTCGTGCTGTCGGCGCAGCCGTCGCGGTCGTGGAAGGTCTGCACCCAGTCGCCGAGCACGACCTCGGCGAACGTCGGATCCTTGACGAACCTGGCCCGCGCTTCGGCGAGCGTGCGCGCCAGCCTGGACTTGGGGTCGGCGCGCATCGCCGCGATGAACTGATCGAAGCCGGCCTGGTCGGCGTTCGCGCCGTTGCTGCAGCGATCGGCGTACATGATCTCGCCGGCGTCGTGGCCGGCCATGACCAGCTCGCCGAGCTTGGGGCCGGCGTGCGCGGAGGCGGTGAGCAGCACGAGGGTGACGAGCGGGCGAGGCGACATGGCGATCGAACGCGGGGGCCCGGTCGGTCATTCCCGTCGCACATCGACCGATGTCGATTTGACAGATATCGAATCGTCAGCTATGACATCGCCATGACCGGCGAACCCGATGCGATGGCGTCCCTGGTCCGGCTGTTCAAGGGCCTCGCCGATCCGACCCGGCTGCGCATGATCGCGGCGATCGTCGATCGCGCGCGCTGCGGCCAGGACCTCGCGGCCGAGGTCGGCGTCTCGCCGGCGACCGTGTCGCATCACCTGCGCGTGCTGGCGGACGCGGGGCTCGTGGTCGAGACCCGCCAGCCGCCGTACTCGTTCTTCCAGCTCGACCTCGAGGGCCTGCGCGCGGCGGTCAAGGCGGTGTCTTCGCCCAAGCGCGTGCGCGAGCTCGCCACCGCGGCGCCGGTCGACGACGACACGCGCGACGTGCTGCGCGCATTCTTCGACGGCCCGCGGCTGCGCGCGCTGCCGGCGCAGCGCCGCAAGAAGGAGATCGTGCTCGAGGAGGTGCTGCGCCGCCTGCCGCGCCGCCGCGAGTATCGCGAGCGCGAGCTCGACCGCTTCATCGAGGCGGTGTTCGCCGACTACTGCACGATCCGCCGCGAGTGGATCATGGGCCGCTACATGGAGCGCGCGCACGGCATCTACCGGCTGACCGATCGCGGCCGGGCGGCGGTCGATCACGGAAGGGGCGGCACGTAGTAGCCACAGAGTAGCGCGGCGTCGCGGCGCCTCGCGCTCGGGCGAGGCACGAGGCAGATCGCGGCAAACTGCGCGCCGCGCCCGACGATCGGGCCGGCTTCGGGCACCGCGCGGCATGCCGCCCACCGACCATCGCCTGCGCGTCGCGATCGCGGTCGCGTGCGCCGCGTTCATCGCGGTGTTACTCGGCAGCGCCTATCTCGAGCACGACATCATCGTGCTGCACGCGTTTCAGGCGCTGATCTACGTCGCGACCGCCGGGCTGTGCTGGCGTCGGCACAAGCTCGGCTACGCGATCGGCCTCACGATCGCGGTGGTGTGGAACGCCTATAACCTGTTCGTCTCCGGCTTCATCCAGGCCGGCTTCCACGAGCTCCACCGCATCGCCGCCGGCGAGCGCGTGACCAGCGCGATGAACCTGATCGGCGGGCTGGGCGGGATCGATCACTTCGCGCTGATCGCGCTGCTGATCTGGGCGTACGCGCGTCACCCCGACCGGCGCCCGCGCGACGCGTGGCTGGTGCCGGCGAGCGCGGCGCTCGTGGTCGGCTACTTTCTCGCGATCCTCGCGGTGTTCTGGCCGGAGTTCTTCCGCCGCTGACCCGTGAACGATCCGGCGCGCTCCGGGCACCACGGTGCATGACCGCTCGCATCCTCATCGGGCTCGCGCTCGCCACGGGCTGCATGCCCACCACCCAGCAGCTCGCCCGCGGCGTCGTGCCCGTGGGGGGCCGCGTCCACGTCCGGATCACCGCGGACGATGGCAGCGTCAACGTGGTCGGCGCCGACCTCGCACAGGTCGAGATGACCGTGACCGCCGCCGGCTACGCTCGCGACGACCTCGAGCTCGGGATGACCCCGAGCGGCGGCGTCGTCGACATCGTCGCGAAGATCCGCCATCACGTGCTGCGCTCGCGCACCTACCTGCAGGTCGACGTTCGCGTGCCGCGCGACGCCGAGGTCGAGATCCGCTCGGGCGACGGCGCGGTGTCGGCGACCGCGATCGCGGGCGGCCTGGAGATCACGACCGGCGACGGCGCGGTCGACGTCCGACGGGCCTGGGGGCGGATCGCGCTGCACAGCGGCGACGGCTCGATCGACGGCCACGAGCTCGACGGCGCGGTGTCGGCGACCTCCGGCGACGGCAGCATCGAGCTCGACGGTCGATTCGACCGGCTCGCGGTGCAAAGCGGCGACGGCGAGCTGCGGGCCAGTGCGCGGCCGGGCTCGCGCGTGTTGGCGCCGTGGGACCTGAACACCGGCGATGGCTCGGTCGCGCTGGTCTTGCCGCGCGGCCTTGCGGCCCACGTCGACGTCGCCACCCACGACGGCAGCCTGCGCACGACGTTTCCGCTCGATCGGCGCGACGCGTCGCATGCCGCCGGCGATCTCAACGGCGGCGGGCCGCCGATCGTGGTCCGCACCGGCGACGGGTCGATCCGCCTCGACGCGATCTGAGGGGAATGTCGCGCGGAGGCCGCGCGTTACCGTCCATCGTGGCGCGCGCGTTCGCGATCGTGATGGCCGTGCTGGTCGCGTGCGATCAGGGCAGGCCGCCGCCGCCGGCGCCCGCCGGGACCGCGCAGGACGGCGAGCTGGCCTACCTGCCCGGCGAGACCGATCTGGTGGTGCGGCTCGACCTCCCCCGGTTGCGCGCGAGCAAGCTGTGGCCGACCTACGAGGGCGAGGTCGCACGGCTCGTGATCCCGTTCACGGTCGGGTGCGGCTACCAGCCCCTCGACGAGGCGGCGTCGCTCGTGTTCGGTATCCAGGTGGCGGCGGCGGGGCCGGCGCGCAGCGTGCTGCGGGGCATCGATCGCGAGAAGCTGCGGCGATGCCTGCTCGCGCTCTATCCGGCGTGGAGCGTCACGTTCGAGGGCGATGTCACCAGGGTCGACGGCGCGGGCGGTGCCTACGCGCTGAGCTTCGTCGATCCGACGACGCTGGTGATGCAGGGCGGCCGTGATGCCCGCAAGCCGGTGGCGATCCAGATCGTGCGCGATGCGCCGCTCGCCCGCGATGCCGCGCTGAGCCGCGTGCTGCACGCGCTGCCGCACGCCGGGGTGACGCTGGCTTCGCGCCCCGGCAGCGCGGCGGTCGCCGAGTCGTGGAAGCAGCTGGGCGTCCACCTCGAGTCGCTCTCCGGCCATCTCGACCTCGACACGCAGCTGACGGTCGAGGTCTCGCTCGTGCTGGGCACGAGCGACGAGGCCAAGCAGCTGACCGAGGTCGTGGGGGACCAGCTCGGCAGCGAGAGCTTCAAGTCACTGTTCGATCGGATCGGCGTGACCGTCCACGGTGAGACGTCCACGCTCGACCTCGCGCTCGGCGAGGACAAGCTCGCGAAGCTCGTCGCGATGTACGCCAGCCTGTGGCGGTGAGCGCTACTTCTTGCGGTTGTAGATTCCGGTCAGCTTCGCCTTGCCGATCGAGTTGGCCATGACGTTGAAGCCGACGAACGCCGCGGTCGCGTTGGCCGGCAGGTCGAGCTTGTCGACCTTGAGCGCGAACAGCGTGAACTGGTAGTGATGGTTTCCGCTGCCCGCGGGCGGGCACGGCCCGCCCCAGCCGGGCACGCCGAAGTCGGTGTTGCCCTGCACCGCGCCGGTGGGCACCGGCCCGCCGCCGGGGATCGACGTCGCCGACGCCGGGATGTTGTAGACGACCCAGTGCCACCAGCCCGAGCCGGTCGGCGCGTCGGGGTCGTACACCATCAGCGCGAAGCTCTTGGTGTCCTTCGGTGGATTCGACCACTCGAGCTCGGGCGACACGTTGCCGCCGGTGCAGCCGAAGCTGTTGAACACCTGCTTGTCGGAGATCGCGCCGCCCTCCTTGAAGTCCTTGCTGGTGAGCTTGAACGGTGCGGCGGCCGCGGTCGCGGCAAACAGTGCGAGCGAGAGATACGTGGCGATGGTCTTCATGGCGGTCTCCTACGTTATCGAACGAAGCCCTTGTGGGCATCCGTCTGGATCCGGAAGATGCGAAAGTTGGGCGCGGGGCCGTCGAACCGGATCGCGCCGGCGAACCCGCGGTTCAGGTGGTTCGTGCTGATGTAGAGCCCGCCGCGATCGTCCCAGGTCAGCGAGTCGGGCCACGCGAAGTCCGGGCCCGACGCGATCGCGCGCAGCGCGCCGGTCGCGGGATCGAGCACGTCGACCTCGTCCTTGCCGAGGTTGGTCGCGTAGATCCGGCCGCGGTCGTCGGCGGCCAGGCCGTCGCTGCCGCCGCCGATCCGGCGCGGCCCGTGGATCGCGGCCGCGATCTGCTGCGGCGTCGCGCGCGGATCGAGCAGCACCCGGGTCGGCGCGTCGTAGATCGCGTCGCCGGTCGTGATGCTCCAGTACAGCCGCGCCCCGTCGGGCGATAGCGCGATCCCGTTGATCCCGACCGCGAGCCGCCCGCCCGGCAGCACCCGCTCGCCCTCGACGTACAGCGTGCGCGCCGGATCGTCCTGCACGTGCGGATCGCGATCGAGGACGCGGCGCGCGCGGTTGTCGGCGAGGCTATAGATGATGATCCCGCTCGCGGTGGGCGACCCGGCGCGGTTGCCGCTGTCGGAGATGTACGCGACGCCGCGCCGCTCGTCGACCGCGAGGTCGTTGAGGAACGAGGTCTTGCGATCGGCGACGTCGTCGGGGAACGCGTAGCGCGCGAGCTCGCGGCCGGTGTCCAGATCGATCACGACCAGCTTCTGCGCGCCGTCGGGCGTGGGATCGATCCCCGCGACCCAGCCCATGTCGAGGATCCACATCCGGTTCCGGCTGTCGACGTCGACCCCGAGCACGCTGCGCAGCGCGCGCGGATCGCCGAGGTCGTTGGCCTGCCAGCTGGGGAACGGCCGCAGCACCGGCTTGCCATCGCGCCGCACGACCTCGGACAGCGTCGCGGGGACGCGCGCGTCGAGCCAGCGCGGCGTGGTCACGAACACCCGGCCGCGGCGGTCGATGTCGACACCGGCGAGCAGCGTCTTCTCGTACACGCCGTCGCGCTCGTACGCGCGGGCCGCGTCGGCGCTCGGAAAGTCGTACGCGACGCGCGTCCACGCGTAGACCAGCTCGGGTCGCCCGAACGCCGGGGCGGGCGCGGTCGGGGTCGCGAGCGAGCCGCCGCAGCCGGCGAGCGCGGCGAGCGAGAGCATCCACCGGGTCATGCGCGCCACCATAACGGCAATCGGACGCGCGCACTGTCGTCCGCGCGACACCGGTTTGCGTGCAGGCGACAGCTCGGCCAGGGCGGCATCACGCGGCAAGGCGCGCCGGCCTCGCCATTCGGGGAGGCTCGCGATCGATCCGGGCGCGCTAGCGTCGTGCTCATGAAACTCACCGGCAGGACGATTCTCATCACCGGCGGCAGCAGCGGCATCGGCCTCGCGCTCGCCAAGCGGTTCGTCGAGCTCGGCAACGAGGTCATCATCACCGGCCGCAATCGCGCGCGGCTCGACGCGGCCAGGCAGGCCACCCCGCAGCTCCAGGTGCTGTGCAGCGACGCGGCGGACCCGGTGGCGATCGCCGAGCTCGCGCGCACGGTCAAGCACGCTCATCCCGAGCTCGACGTGCTGGTCAACAACGCGGGGGTGATGACGTACCGCAACCTGGCGCACCCGGGCGAGGACCTCGCCGGCTTGACCTCGGAGGTGGACACCAACGTGGCCGGCCCGGTCCGGCTGGTGGCGGCGCTGATCGAGCAGCTCCAGGCGAACCACGGGACGATCATCAACGTGTCGTCGGGGCTGGCGTTCGTGCCGCTGACTGCCGCGCCGATCTACTCGGCGACCAAGGCGTTCATGCACGCGTACACGATCACGTTGCGCCAGCAGCTCGCCCCGCATGGCGTCGAGGTGATCGAGCTGATGCCGCCGGCGGTGCGGACCGAGCTCGCGGCCTACCCCGACGATCCGAGCTTCAAGGTGATCTCGACCGACGAGCTGGTCGCGCGGACGTTCAAGGCCCTCCACAAGGGCAAGCTCGAGATCTGCCCCGGGCAGGCCGGCGGGCTGCGTTTCATGTCGCGCATGGCGCCGGGCTTCATCCGCGGCGTGCTCGAGAAGGGCTCGCGGAGCCTGATTCCGGGAACGTAGATGGAACGGCGGTGTCACAGTCGCGATGCGCGCTCTCCTCGTGCTCGCGATCATCGGCGGTGAAGCGGCGGCCGCGCCGTGCGAGTATCCAGCGCCGCCCGCCGCGCCGGCGCCCCCGGCCGCGGCGAGCTGTCACCGGCCGCCGCCCGCCACCGCGCGCACCGTGACCGCCGCGATCGCGAAGGGCTTCGAGCCGGAGCATCCCGGCGGCAAGGCGAAGATCGAGTACGGCTGCGACGGGCTCGGCGATGGCATCCGCGAGATCGTGGTCGAGACCGGCAGCGGCCATGGCGGCACGCTGTCGCTGTGGCGGGCGCGGCGCGCCGGCGACGGCCGCTACGACGTGATCGGCATCGCGTATCGCGGCGACAGCATGATCGCCGACGCCAAGGAGCCGCCGTTCGAGCTGGTCACCGGCACGGTCGCGCTGCCCGACCTCGCGCGCGTCCGCGCCGCCATCACCGCGACGATCGGCGAGGACGATCCGCCGCTGCCGCCCGGCACGATCGCCGGGATCACCGCGTCGTTCAGCTCCAACGACTTCCACGTGCTGATCCGGCTGGTCGACGACGATGGCCGGGCGGTCGAGCGCCGCTTCACCGGCTACGGCAGCAACATGGACCAGGGCAAGTATCTCGGCCTGCGTGCCGCCGAGCCGGCGCTCGCTCCGATCACGTCGCTCGCCTCCGCGCCGGGTGCGCCGACCGCCGAGGCGCGCGCGCTGTTCGCCGAGCGCTTCGTCGCGGCGGCGCCGGCGTTCGACGACGAGTTCTACTGGTGGGTCAAGGAGGACTTCGTCACTCTCGCGCGTTATCTGGGGACGCCGCCGGTGATCCCGGGCCTGGTCACGCGGCTCCGCGTGACCGGCAAGAAGCCGGATCGCTCGCAGGTCGACACCCGCAAGGCAGCGATCGCCGCGCTGGCCGCGATCACCGGGTGGGACGCGCGCCGCGACACCGGGACGGTCGACGCCGCGGCGGCGCGCTACCTCGCGGCGTGTCACGAGCGCTGATCACGGCCGCAGCACGAACGTGTCGCGAAGCCCGACGCGGCCGCGCAGCAGCGAGTCGGGCGCCGCGCCGTCGATCAGGACGATCCCGTGCTGGCCGGGCGGGAGCTCGGCGATGCCGGAGGTCGTCACGGCCGTGCCGAGCTGGACCGCGAGGACGAGCGCCGGCGCGACCTCGGCCGGCTGGTCGGCGTGCGCCGGACGCAGCCAGACCAGCTCGTCGACCTCGCCGATCGAATCGCGACCCGGCGCGAGCGAGATCGGATCCGGCCCCGCATTGTCGATCGCGAGCTCGAGCGCGCAGCTGGTCGCGTCGATCGAGCTGCCGGCCGGGCCGAGCCGCGCGCGCAGCGCGTCGCCGCACACGCGGCCGGTGCGGGTCAGCGTCATGTGGTCGGCGTGCACCGGCTTGTCGGTCGCCACCAGCTTCCGGATCGCGGCGTCGAGCCGCGCGCGCCACGCGCTGGCCGCGGCATCGAGCCGCACCACGCGCAGCGCGAGCTCGGAGTCGTTCCAGCCGAGCCACATCGCGGCGCGCTCGGCGTGCACGCGGGCGTCCTCGATCGACGGGCTCAGGTCGCCGCGGCTGCTCGACAGGTCCGGCTGCTCGCGGCCGGCCGCGACCAGGCCGCGATCGACCGCCGCGAGCTCGCGGCGCGAGCGCTCGAGCGCGACCGCGTGCGGCACGACGACGCACTCGATCGTCTCGCCGCCGCTGCCGCCGAACGCCGGCGAGTTGCCGTCGTAGCGCAGCTGCGCGAACGGGCTTCCCGAGGCGGGGCTGTCGGCCGCGAACGCGATCGCATCGCCGGCGCGCAGCGCGACGTCGGCGCGCAGGAACGTGCCGGTGCCGCTCCGGTCGAGCCGCGGCCCGGGCGCGCACCGGCCGGCGACCCGCAGCGTCGTCGCCGGCGTGCCGAGGCCGGTGACCTGGCAGGCGAGGGTCGCGTGCGGGTCGTCGCCCGGATGCCACGGCTCGCGCAGCGAGTCGTAGTCCCACACCAGGCGTTCGGGCGCCAGCCACGCCGGCGCGCCCGGCGGGGCGAGCGGGGGACAGCCATTCCAGTGCCGCACGCACTGGCCGTTCTCGAGCTCGCACTCCTCGTGCGTCGCGCAGCGCTCGGACGCCCGGCACGCCGCGACCTCGCTCGCGGCGCAGCCGACGTCGTAAGAATTGCGCGCGCACTGCCCGCGCTCGCGGCACAGCTTCGATTGCCGGCAGTCCCGGTCGGTGGTCGCGGCGCACTCGAGCGTCGAGTCGAGCCCGAGGAAGCTGCTCCGCGGGATCGCGGAGCACTCGCCGCGCTCGGCGCAGCCGGCGCTGGCACGGCAGTCGTCGTCGATCTGCGCGTAGTGCTCGTCGACGCAGTAGCCGCGCCGGCAGGTCTCGTGCGACGGGCAGTCGGATGGCTCGGTGCACGGCTCGACCCGGCCGTTGCACGAGCAGCCGGGATTGCAGCCGCGCATGCACGCCGGCAGCGCGATCGCGAGCACGAGCAGACGGAAGGCACGCATGTCGCGCAGCATGGGGCCAGCGCGTCGCCGGCTCCACGGAACGCGCGGGAAATCACCGGAAGTGGCGCCCGCGATACATGTATCGCCCGCGCCTCACGGCGTGATCTGCGGCGCGTCCGCCGGGCTTGATGTATACACTGTATACTTGGCCGCCGCCCCGACCGCCGACCGGATCGCCGCCGCCGCCCGGCGCATCCTCGACAGGCACGGCAGCGAGGCGGTGACGATGCGCCGCGTCGCGCAGGCGGTGGGCATCACGGCGATGGCGATCTATCGCCACTTCCCGGACCGCGCGGCGCTGCTCGACGCGCTGGCCGATGCTGGCTTTCGCGAGCTGTCGGCGTCGCTGCGCGGCAAGCGCTTCACCGGGGATGTCGAGACCCGCCTGTTCAAGATGGCGGACATCCATCTCGATCACGCGCTCGCCCATCCGAAGCTGTTCGAGCTGATGTTCCTGACCAGGCGCGCCGGCGCGCGCCGCTACCCGCAGGACTTCAAGGCGCGGCGGTCGCCGACCGCGACGCTCACCGCCGACGTGGTCGCCGAGGGCATGGCGAGCGGCGAGCTCCGGCGCGACGACCACTGGGAGATCACGTTCGAGATCGGCGCGATCTCGCACGGCCTCATCATGCTGTTCCTCGGCGGGCGCATCGCGCTGACGCCCGAGCGGTTCCGCGCGCTGTACCGGCGCACCTTCCGGAGGTACCTCGATGGCATCCGCGCGTGACGTCAAGCGCCTCGGGCTCGGGCTTTGCGCCGTGCACGCCGCGCCGTTCTCGACACTGCTGGTCCGCGTGCCACAAAGTCACGACGCACGGTGTTCGTGTGCCTCGGTGACTGGTTCGCGTGGGTCGCCGTGGCGATCCTGGCGTTGCTGTTCGTGCGGCTCGCTCGCCGGGAATGATCGGCTCGCTTCGTGCACTATGTCCTCGCCATGTCGCGCGCCTGGTTGCTGGTGATCGCCGCCGCTTGCTCGTCTGGCTCGCCGAAAGACGATGCCACCCACATCCGATTCGACCGTCGCGACGCGTCGCTCGCCGGCGATCCGGTGCTGCGCAACGCGCTCGCCGTGATCGGCGTGCCGGTCTCGGGCAAGGCGACCGTCGCGATCTCGATCGACGTCCCGCACGACCGCGGGGTCGAGGACTACGCGCGCGCGACCGGGTCGATCCGGATCAGCTGCACCGCCTGCCAGCTCGGCGACGATCGCGCGAAGATCTCGACCGCGTTCGGCGATGTCGACTTCGGCCATCTCGCGGTCGGCAAGCTCGACGTCGCGGTCGACCTCGCGAACGGCAAGGCGACGGTGTCGCGCTGGGTGTTCGAGTCGCCCGACCTCGCGCTCGCGCTGAAGCTCCAGCTCGAGCTCGCGCCGAAGCTCGGCGACTCCAAGGTCGACGGCTGCATCCGGTTCCATCCCGCCGCCGATCTCGTCACGCGCGCGCCCCGGACCTACGCGGTGATCGAGACCACCGGCGCGGAGCTGCGCGGCGACGGCAACTTCCACATCAAGCTCGCGGGCACGCTCGACCAGATGAAGCGGCTCAACCTCGAGTGCGGGCCGTGACTCAGCGCGGCGCGAGCTCGATCTTCTGGCGCCGCGCCTCGTCCTTGATCTTCTCGATCAACGCCTTGGCCCTGGCGTCGTAGGGCGACGGACCAGCCTTGATCGCCGCGTTGCACGCGGTGATCGCGTCGCCGAACTTGCCTTCCTGATCGAGCGAGTCGCACAGGTTGTAGAAGTAGCGCGGCTCGGGGACGCGCGCGGCCGCGTCGCGGAACTTCTCCGAGGCCTGCGCCGGCTTCTTGGCGGCGAGCAGCTTCTCGCCCTCGGCGTTCTCGCGCGCGGCGATCGAGGCCTGCGAGTCGGCGCGTGCGCGGCCGGCGGCGAGCGCGAGCGCGACCAGGACGGCGGCGCGACCGGAGATCGACATGGCGTCGAGCATGCCATATGGTGTGGCGATGTCGGGAGCGTTCGCGATCCGCGAGCTCGATCGCGAGCGCGACCGCGCCGGGGTCCTGGCGATCGACACCGCGTTCGAGACCGCGACGGTGTTCGACCTGGTGACCACCCCGCGCCGGATCGAGCTGGTCGAGCGCCGGCTCGAGCGCCCGCTCGCGAAGCGCTACTCGATCGCCGAGGTGTTCGCGCCGTGGGCGCAGTGGGAGCGCGGCTGGGTGGCCGAGGCCGGCGGCGCGATCCGCGGGTTCGCGACCGTCGAGCACGAGCCGTGGCACCAGCGCCTCGTGCTGTGGTTCCTCTACATCGCGCCCGAGTGGCGCCGGCGCGGCGTCGGGCGCGCGTTGCTCGCGGAGGTCGAGAGCCACGGGCGCGAGCTCGGCGCGAGCCACGTCTGGCTCGAGACCAGCAACGTCAACGTGCCGGGCGTCGCGGCATACGAGCGGCTGGGCTACGAGCTGTGCGGCGCCGACCGGCTGTACTACGGGCGCTACATGCCCGGCGAGACCGCGATCTACCTCGCCAAGCTGCTCGGCCCGACGCGCTAGCGGGAATGCGGCGGCGCGGTCGCGCGTCGATCTGGCATGCGCGCGTGGCTCGCGGTCGTGCTCGCCGGCTGCGGGCTCGCCACGAACCCGGGTGAGGTGACGTTCGGCGGCCGCACGCTCGCGATCGTCTACGACGACCAGCCGTGCGCGTACGAGCGCGGCGAGCTGGCGCGCTGCCTCGGCGCGGGCACGGTGATCGCGTACGACTTCACCGGCGACGGCGTCGACGATCTCGCGAGCTATCGCGACACGCGCGACGGCTTCCGCGACACGTTCGCGTACCTCGATATCTGGTGCAACGACGGCACGCCGCTCGCCGTGGCGCCCGTGACCCATGCGAAGTGGAAGGATGGCTACTGGGACTGGATCGACGAGCGCGCCTTCCCGGGGCTCGCGGGTCCGCGCTTCGTGCGCTTCATGGAAGCGCAGGATCGCGAGCACGACTAGAAGCTCACAGCGGCCAGATCAAGATCTCGCCGTCGGAGGCGCCGGTCGCGAACGACTTGCCGTCGGGCGCGACCGCGATCGCGTGGACGTCGCCGTGGTGCGCGTGGTCGTGCGTGACCCCTTCGCCCTTCGCGTCGAGGATCGACACGCTGCCGTGGTGCGTGCCGACGAGCACCCGACCATCGGGCGACCACGCGACCGCGGTGCACCAGTCGCTCGTCCCCAGGCCGTTCACCGGGTCACCGGTCACCGCGTACACCAGGAGGCCCGAGTACGTGGCGATGGCGAGCTGCTTGGCGTCGGGCGAGAACGCGAGCGCCTCGACCTGATCCGCATCGACGCTGGCGAGCTGTGCGCCGGTGGCCGCGTCGAGCACGAGCACGTGATCCGGCGAGGTGACCGCGAGCTTCGTACCGTCGCGTGACACGGCGACGGCCCCGCTGACGAGCTTGTCGATGCGCCGCTGTTCCCGCGCGCTGTCGGCATCGACGATCCGCAGCGTGACGCCCGGGTCGTCGCTGTCCTCGGTGCCCAGCGCGAACGCGCGCCTGGTGTCGGGCGCCAGCGCGAACGCCTTGATGCCGATCCCCTGGAGGCCCTTGGCGTGGAGCTGCTCGCCGGTGGCGGCGTTCCACGAGCGCAGCAGCTCGCCGTCGCTCTCGTACAGCGTCGCGCCGTCGTTCGACCAGCCGAGCCCGGTCACCGCCGACATCGAGAACTTCTTCCAGTCGTCGTCGCCCTCGACCACGATCACGCCGTATTCGTCGGTGACCACGTCGAGCACGCGCGACGTGCCGGCTGCGACGTCCCACAGCCGGATCGTGCCGTCGCTGCCGCCCGACGCCAGCGCCTTGCCATCGGGACGGTACGCGAGCGCGCTGATCCCGCCGATGTGACCCGCGGGGCCGAACACCTCGCGATCGGTCGCGACGTCCCACAGCCGCGCGCCCCGATCGTGGCCGATCCACAGCTGGCTGCCCGCCGGATCGGCGAACGCGAGCCCGACGATCGTGCGCGTCGGGTTGACCAGCTCGTGGCGCGTACCGGCGGAAAGATCGATCACGATGACCGAACGGTTCCCGGTCGCCTGGCCGAACGCGAGGCGCTTGCCGTCGCGCGAGAACGCGATCGCGTCGGCGTCGACCTTCACCGGGTAGCTACCCAGCTCCTTGCCGGCCGCGACGTCGTAGAGCGCGACGCGCTCGCGCATGTAGTGCGCGTGGTCGTCGTAGGCGAGCACCGCGCCGCGCGGGGCGAAGGCGAGCACCTCGGGATGCTCGTCGAGCTGCGGGCCGGGGACCTCGCGCTTGTTCGCGAGATCGAACAGGTGGAGCTTGCCGTCCCGCACGGTGACCGCGGCGATCCACGCGCCGTCGGCGGACCACGCGATCGGGCCGTACTTGAAGGGGTCGAGCGTGCCGAGCGGCGTGAACGCACCGCCGTCGATCGGCTGCAGCCGGATCGCCGGCGTGTTCTCGCATGCGATCGCGAGCGTCTTGCCATCGGGTGACGGCGCGATGCCCTCGGTCCATCCCTTGCCGCAGGTGGTGAGCGGACGCTCGCTCCAGTCCGTGGTCGACACCACCGTGATCCCCGCCTCGCCGTGGGCGAACACCAGCGCGTCGCCGGCGAACGCCGCGACGTCGACGCGGTCCATCAGGCCTTCGCCCTTGGACACGTACAGCCGCTTGCCCGACCCGGTGTCCCACACCGCGAGCGTGTCGTCCGCGGCGCCGGTCGCCAGCAGCTTGCCGTCGGCCGACAGCGCGAGGACCTCGAGCTTGGCGGCGTGGCGAAAGCTCGTGCCGCCGAGCCGCGCGCGGGCGCCGTCGGGCAGCGGCACGTCGTCGTGCGGTACGCGCGGTGCGGGCGCGCCTGGCGGAGCGCTCGCGCTGCCGCGCGCGGGGGCCGCTTTCTTGCCGCCGCACCCGGCGACGGCGGCCACGAGCACCAGTTCGCGCATCACGGCGGTGACGGTATCACCGGCCGCGGTGATACAGCGCCGCGGCGATCGTCAGCCCCGCGCCGCACGTGACGAACAGGGTGCGCGCGGCGCTGGTGAACCGGCCCGAGGCGAACGCCGCGTCGAGCGCCGCGATCGGGCCCGCGGAATGCGAGCACGCCAGCTCGGGGGCGACCGCGGGCACCGCGTCGGGCGCGATCCCCAGCGCGCGCGCGATCTCCTGCGCGAACGTCGCGGGGTACTGGCTCGCGATCAGCAGCTCGATCTCGCCCGCGGCGAGCCCTGCGCCGTCGAGCAGCTCGCGCACCAGCTCGGCGCCGCGCGCCACGCACGCCGCGCGGAAGTCGGGCGCCTCGTAGACCTCGAGCACGTTGCGGCCGCGTCGCGCGAGGCCGGCGCGCGGGTCCCACACCAGCTGGGTCTCGAACAGGCCGGCGTGCTGCGGGTAGGTGCGGATCGCGAAGCGCGCGAAGCCGTGCTCGCCCGGCACGTGTGCGAGCAGGACCGCGCCGCCCGCCGGCGCGAACGGGAAGTGCCGCGACGTTCGCGGTGATGGGTCGGCATCCGCCGCGACGACCATGCCGAGGCGCGCGCCGCCGCCCGCGAGCAGGCCATCGGCGAGCTGCGCCGAGCTGACCACGCCGCAGCCGCCGTTCATCACGTCGAACGAGAACGTGCCGTGGTGGCCGATGCGCGGCGGGCTGCCGCGATTGGCGCCGAGGTCGTCCTGGATGATCGCGGCGAGCGCGGGCTCGGCGATGTTGAGATCGCGGTACATGCCGGTGTCGATCAGCAGATCGAGCTCGTCGGGTTCGCGGTGCGCGCGGTCCAGGCAGGCGCGCGCGGCGGTCTCGGCGAGGTGGAGCGCGCCGCGCCCGAGCAGGTGGCCGCGGTGGTGCGCGGTCGCGACGGCCTCAATGCAGGTGCCCATGCGTTGCCTCCAGCTCGTCGACCACGAACAGCACGACGCCGACCTCGAGCCCCGATGCGACCGACAGCAGCAGGATCTTGTCGCCGGCCGCGAACCGGTGATCGCCGAGGTAGCGGTGCAGCGCGAGGAACAGCGTCGTCGACGCGGTGTTGCCGTACTCGTCGACCGTGACGACCAGGTGGCGCGGCCGCTCGCCGAGCCGCTCGGCGAGCACGTGCTCGCCGGAGCGCAACGCGCGCACCGACGTCTGATGCGGGATCAGCCAGTCGATGTCGCCGAGCCGCACCCCGGCCCGCGCGAGCACGTCCTCGATCAGCGGCGGCCCGTCGGCCATCGCGACCTGGTGGATCTTGCGCGCGCGCGTGAACATCTGGGCGCCGGGCTGGTGCCACGCCGGCAGGCCGAGACACAGCCGGCTGTGCTCGGCCAGGGTCGTGAACCCGGCGAGCACGATACCGGGCTGACCGTCGCACGCGCGCTCGACGATCACCGCCGCGCCGGCGTCGCCGAGCGTCAGCGATGCCAGCTGCAGGCTGAACAGGCTGCGGATGTGGCGCGCGGCGTTCGCGCCGAGCCCGGTGATGCGCTCGCCGCTCACCACCATGCCGCGGCGGATCGCGCCGCGCCGGATGAAGTCGTTGAGGATGAACACGCCGGTCAGCATCCCGGCGCACGCGTTCGCGAGATCGAAGCTGATCGCGCGGTCGGCGCCGATCGCGTGCTTGATCGTCGCGGACAGCGGCGGTTCGATGCGGTGGGCGTGCTCGTCGGTGTAGCGCGTGATGCTCGCGTCGATCACCATGTCGAGATCGCCGGCGCCGCACGACGCGCGCGCCAGGCAGTCGCGCGCCGCGGCGATCGCGAGCGAGAGCGACGAATCCTCGGGCCCGCACGCGCGGTGCTCGCGGATGCCGGTGAGCCGCTCGAGATCGATCCGCGTGTGGTGGCGCGTGGTCGCCATCAGCTCGGACGTGGTGACGCGGCGCTCGGGCAGGCTCGCGCCGATCGCCGCGATCCGCGCGGTGTACGGCGCACTCGCGTCGCGCGTCGCCTCGGCGAGCATCCAGGTCATCGCGGCGCTCCGCCGGCGCGCTCGGCGAGCGCGCGGTTCATCGCGTCGAAGCCGCGCTTCGCCTCGCGGGCGAGCAGGCGGCGCGCGAGCGCCGGCAACAGGCCGGAGAACGTCTCGCGCTGCTCGAAGCGCACGCGGCCGTCGCCGAGCGGCTCGATCGAGAACACGTGATCGCCGCAGGCCAGCCAAGGCGCCACGACGTGGCCGCGCCAGTGCAGCTCGCGGCCGGGCGCGTGCCCGAGCACCTGCGCCGAGAACGCGAGCGGCACGCCGAGCGACGACCGCACGCGGACGTGCACCGTCGCGCCGGGATCGGTCGAGCCGCGGGCGTCGCGGATGAACGGATTCCACTCGTGGAACATCGGCAGATCGGTCAGCACGCGCCACACCGCATCGGCGGGCGCGGCGATCTCGGTGGCGGCACGGACCTCGACGGGGCGCATGCCCCGTGGTGCAGCAAGAACCACGCCTCGCGCCGGGGCAGCGAATTCGCGCACGTCTTGCAGGCGAGTTGCTACAGTGGCGGGAAAATGTCGTCGTTCACGCATCGGGGTCGGCGGATCGCCTACCGCGAGCACGGCACCGGGCCGCGGGTCGTCGTGCTCACGCATGGCTTGCTGATGGACAGCCGCATGTACGGAAAGCTCGCGCCGGCGCTCGCGGCCGCCGGTCACCGCGCGATCGCGGTCGACATGCTCGGCCACGGCGAGTCCGATCAGCCGCACGACATGACCGAGTACTCGATGCCGCAGTTCGGCAAGGACGTGATCGCGCTGCTCGACCACCTCGAGCTCGCGCAGGCCGTGGTCGGCGGCACGTCGCTCGGCGCCAACGTCGCGCTCGAGGTCGCGGTCGCCGCGCCGGCGCGGGTCCGCGCGCTCGTGCTCGAGATGCCGGTGCTCGAGAACGCGCTGCCGGCGGCCGCGGCCGCGTTCGTCCCGCTCGCGCTGGCGTTGCGCTCCAGCCTGCCGGTGATGCGCGGGCTGTCCGCGCTGACGCGGCGGATCCCGCGCACGAGCTTCGCGGTCGACCTGATGCTCGACTTCGTACGCCGCGATCCGGCGGCGTCGCTCGCGGTGCTCGACGGCCTGCTGTTCGGCCGGGTCGCGCCGCCGATCGACGAGCGCCGCGCGCTCCGCCATTCCACCCTCGTGATCGGCCATCCCTCCGATCCGATCCATCCGTTCAGCGACGCCGACCGGATCGCGCGCGAGCTGCCGCAGGCGCAGCTGGTCACCGCGAGCTCGATCGCGGAGTGGCGGGTGAAGCCGGCGCGGCTCGATCGCGAGCTGGTGCGCTTTCTCGACGAGGCATGGGCGCTGCGCTCGGTCGCGTGACGCCGCGCAGGTAGCGGCGGCCGCGCGCGAGCCGGTCGAGCTCGGCCTGCATCGCGCGCTCGACCTCGCGGTAACAGCGCGCGACCACCTCCGGATCGTCGGCGGCCGACACCGGTAGCTCGGGCCAGGCGATCGCCGGCAGGAACGCGAGCGTGGTCTGCGCCGGCAGCGGCAGGTACGGCACGAACCCCGAGGTCAGGCCCCACGGCAGCGCCAGCACCAGCGGCATGACCTCGGTTCGCGCCCAGCGGTGCGCGTGGGTCCAGCGCGCGATCCGGTCGCCGCGCGCGAGCACGACGAACTGCTCGTGGTTGCCCGCGCTGACCACGGGCACGATCGGCACGCGCTCGCGCAGCGCGAGCTCGATGAAGCCGGTGCGGCCGCCGAGCACGACGCGGTAGCGGTCGCGAAACCGCCGGAACGTGTCGAGATCCGAGCCGGGATAGACCAGCACGCACGTGCCCGCTGCCAGCGCGTGGTGCGCGCTGTCGCGTCCGGCGCGCAGCATGCCGAGCCGCGCCGCGTAGCGCCGCAGCGTCGGGTCCTCGAACAGGAAGTCATGCACGAGCGCATAAACTGCGCGCTCGGGGCCGAACCGGTCGTGGATCGCGAGCGCGGTCAGGAACCCCTCGGTCGGCAGCAGGCCGCCCGAGTGATTGCCGACCAGCAGCACCGGCCCGCGTGCCGGCACGTGGTCGACGCCCTCGAAGCGCGCGCGAAAGTAGTAGCGCGCGAGCACGCGCCAGAGATCGACCAGCAGCGTCACGAGCTCGGGATCTCTCGCGCGCACGTCGTCGGCGGTGCTGCGGCCCGCGACCCCGGTGACGCGGTGCTCCGCGAACCGCAGGAAGCGCGCGACGAGCCGGGGAGGGGACAGCAGGATCGAGCGGTCGTCGGCGGGAATCAGGCGCCGCGCCCGGGTCAGCCAGTCGGTCAGCTCGCGCCACATGCCCGGGAACCTCGCAAGGATCGTGCCTCGGGCATGTCCGATGCACCGCATGGCAGCATGGCGGACTACACGAACCTCGTCGCGCTCGCGGAAGCAAGTGTCGCGCATTTCGCGCGCCGGCCGTTGTTCGGCGAGCGGCACGACGGTCGCTGGGAGTGGCTCAGCTATGCCGGCTGGCACGACCGCGTGGCGGCGATGCGCGCGCGGCTCGCGCAGCTCGGCATCGCCGCGGGCGATCACGTCGCGATCGTTTCGCGCAACAGTGCCGCGTGGGCGACCGCCGCGTACGCGACCTACGGCCTCGGCGCGGTGTTCGTGCCGATGTACGAGGCGCAGCGCGCCGACGACTGGGAGTTTATCCTGCGCGATTGCGGCGCGGCGGTCGTGCTCGCGCGCACGCCCGAGCTCGCGGCCAAGCTGCGCGAGATGCAACCGCGATTGCCGGCGCTGCGCCACGTCGTGACGATCGAGGGCGACGAGCCGGCCGCGGCCGAGCCGGTCGCGGTGCGCTACCCGCAGCCGGAGGACGTCGCCGGCCTGATCTACACGTCGGGCACGACCGGTCGTCCCAAGGGCGTGATGCTCACCCACCGCAACCTCACGAGCAACGTGCTCGCGACGCTCGCCTGCTTTCCGATCGGTCCCGAGGATCGCACCGTGTCGTTCTTGCCGTGGGCGCACGTCTACGGCCAGGTCGGCGAGCTGCACATCCTGGTCGCGGCCGGTGCCTCGACCGCGTTCAACACCAACATCGACCAGCTGCTCGCCGATCTGCGCGAGGTCAAGCCGACGATCCTGGTCGCGGTCCCGCGCGTGTTCAACAAGCTCTACGCCGCGGTGCGCGACGGCATCGCGGCACGGGGGCGCGTGATCCGCGCGGTGTTCCGGCGCGGCCTCGCGGCGGCGATCCGGCGCGGTCGCGGCGAGCGGGTCGGGCTCGGCGATCGCATGGTCGCGTGGCTCGCGGGCCGGCTGTTCGCGCGGGTGCGCGATCAGCTCGGCGGCCGGCTGCGCTACGCGCTCAGCGGCAGCGCGACGCTGTCGCGCGAGGTCGCCGAGTTCATCGACGCGATCGGCATTCCGGTGTACGAGGGCTACGGGCTGACCGAGACCTCGCCGATCGTGACGCTGAACCGGCCGGGCCAGCGCAAGCTCGGCAGCGTCGGGTTGCCGATCGACGGCGTGCGGGTCGAGATCGGGCCCGACGACGAGATCATCGTGCACGGACCGAACGTGATGAAGGGCTACCACGGGCGCCCGGAAGAAAATGCCCGGGCGTTCACCGCCGACGGTGGCCTGCACACCGGCGATCTCGGGTACGTCGACCGCGACGGCTACCTGTTCATCACCGGCCGCATCAAGGAGCAGTTCAAGCTCGAGAACGGCAAGTACGTCATGCCGAGCTCGCTCGAGGAGCAGCTCGCGATGTCGCCCTACATCGCCAACGTCGTGCTGCACGGCGCGAACCGCCCGCACAGCGTCGCGCTGGTCGCGATCGATGGCGCGCGCGTCCGCGCGTGGGGCCACGAGCGCGGCGTCGCGCTCGGCGACAGCCTGATCGCCGATCCGCGGGTGCGCGCGCTGATCGAGGGCGAGGTCGCGCGGCTGAGCAAGAGCTTCCGCTCGTACGAACGGCCCCGCGCGGTCGCGCTCATCGACGCCGCGTTCACCATCGACAACGGCCTGCTCACGCCGACCCTCAAGCTCAAGCGCCGCGAGGTCGACGCGCGCTACGGCCAGGTGCTCGCCGGGCTGTACGCCCCGAGCCCGGGCGCGACGGCCACCGCCTCGTGAGCGTCGCGATCACGGCGCGGGATGGGCCGCGAAGAACGCGTAGCTCATCGCGGTCGCGTCGGGCCCGGCCGGGTCGGCGTAGAGCGCGCCCGCCGTGCCGCCGGGCCAGGCATGACCGGCACCGGCGATCAGCACGAGCTCGACGATCGGCTGCGCCCCGCCGTAGTCGGTGACCGTGTACGCGTGGCCGCCCGGCACCTGGTGCTGCGTCGTCGAGCTCGGCGCGGCGGGGATCGAGCCGTCGTGGACGCCGTCGTCGGCGTAGTCGTCGGTCGACACCCACTGCTCGGCGACCTGCTGGCCGTTGACCGGAGCGACCACGGTGTCGTCCTGGCCGTGGAACACGATCGCGGCGACCACGCGCGCCTGGCCGGCCATCGCCTGGTATGCGACCTGGCCCTGGCCGACCGGATCCGGTCCGCCGACCGGGCCGCACGGCGCGCCCTTGTACTCGCACCCCGCGATCACGCCGATCGCCGCGAACACGTCCGGGTAGGTCGCGCCCAGGATCACCGACATCGCGCCGCCGGCCGACGCGCCGATCACGAACCTGCGCGCCGGATCGATCGACCAGGTGTCGCCGACGGTCCGCGTGATCCCGGCGAGCAGCGATGGCTCGCCGGTGTCGCGCGCCTGGTCCGCCGGCAGCGGCCAGTTCCAGCACTGCGTCGGGTTGCGCGCCGCCGATTGCGCGACATAGACCACCACGAACGTCTGCTGGTCGGCGAGCTGACTGAACCGCGACACCTGCTCGAGCTGGTCGATCGACTGCAGGCAGCCGGTGATCGCGAGCACCAGCGGCACCGGCGTGCCGGCGTGGTAGCCCGACGGCGTGTAGACCTCGTAGTCGAGCTGGCCCTGGTCGCTCGAGAACGTGCCTGCGGTGTACGCGCCGGCGCCATCGAGCGTCGCGATCGCGGCGTCGCCGGCGCTCGCGTCCGAGTCGTGACCGGCCGGCGCGTGCGAGCACGCCGCCAGCGCGAGCAGCGCGACCGCCCTCACCGCGCACCCGGGCGCGGCGTCATCATGCGCAGCGCGAGCTCGGCGTGGAGGTCGGCGACCTGATCGATCGTGAGGCCCTGGTCGCCGGGGAACCAGAACGACACGCGGATGCCCATGCCGCCGATCGCCGCGGTGGCGACCCACGCGTGCGGCGGATCGAACACGCCGGCGGCGACGCCGCGCGCCACGACCTCGCGCAGCAACGCCTCGGCCTGGCGGCGCAGCGCGAGCGCCGGCGCGACCAGCTCGGGGGACAGCGCGTGCATCTCGCTGGTCGCGACGGTCGCGAGCATCGCGTACTCCGCGTGGATCCGGACATGGGCGCGCACCAGCGCCTGCAGCTGCGCGATCGGTCCGTCGGCGCGGACCACCGCCGCCTGCATCGCGCGCAGGTGCTCGGCGTGGCCGATCCGGACCAGCTCGGCGAGCAGGTGCTCCTTGGACCGGAAGTGATCGTAGAGGTTGGCGGGCTTGAGGCCGAGCTCCTCGCCGATGTCGCGGATCGACGTCCCGTGATAGCCGTTGCGCGCGAACAGCAGGAGCCCGGTCGCGAGGATCCGGCCGGCGGTACCGTCGCGCATCTCCTCCGGCGGCAGCGTGGGCAGCTCCGCGACCAGGCGAGGTACCGCGCCCTTCATGGCCGGGAGCATACCGATCGATCGGTCGGTTACAAGCGTCACGGGTGTACCCCGAGCTGGTCGGCCGGCGCGGTCGCGAGGGACCGGGTCATCTGCGCGAACCCGAGCAGCTGTGTCCGCATCAGGTCGTAGTCGGTGAGCTGGGTCGCGATCTCGGGCAGCCGTCCGACCAGCAGGTCGTTCGGTGCGGTCAGGAACTGCACGAGCGGCACGACGCCGAAGTTGTGGCCCTCGCCGAGCACCGCCGGCCCCGCGACCACGCTGCGCGGCAGCTGGCGCGCGAGCGCGAGGCTGGCCGCGACTAGCGGCGGGTTCGGCCAGCTGTACACGAGCTCGGGCTCGACGTCGCCGGTCGCTGCCATGACGCCGGGGCTGACCTCGTCCCACTCGAGCGCGCCGAGGTGCTCGAGCTCGATCACCGCGAGCGCGTGCGCGCGCAGCTCGGCGAGGTGCACGGCGGCGTAGTCGAGGATGCCGCGGCTTCCGACGAAGTGGCCGCCGGTGAGCACGATCCGGATCGTGCGGGGGCGCTGCGCCTGCGGCAGCTGCAGGAAGTAGCTCGCGAGCGCGAGGATGCCGACCGGGCCGTTGTCCTCGAGCGAGTTCGGTCCGTCGGTATGGCTCGACAGCAGGATCTCCTGGTCGAGCCGCACGCCGGGGATCACGCCGACCACGTTCTCGGAGGTCGCCGGCGCGAGCGTCGCGTCGAGCGTGAGGTGCGCGAGCTGCAGCGGCCTGGCATCGAGCGCGTCGAGCATGCCGGCGCCGGTGGCGCGGTCGACGTAGACCGCAGGCAGGTCCGGCGTGGTCGTGCCGAAGAACGGCGCGTAGGTCGCGCGCGCCTCGGGCTCGGGCGCGTCGAGGATCCCGACCGCGCCGACCGCGCCCGCCGCCGCGAGCGCGTCGAGCACCGCGGGGACGTACAGCATCGCCGACAGGCCGAGCCGCGCGACCGGCGTGGCCTCGGTGAGCCCGCCGCTGGTGTAGAGCAGCGGCCCGGTCAGCGCCGCCAGCGGCACGGTCTCGGCCGGCACGTCGAACACGACGATGCGGCCGGTCACGCCGCCGATCGCCGACAGCGACGCGGCCACGCGCGCGCGCAGCTGCGATGGATCGAGCGACGCCAGCGTGGCGGGTGCCGGCAGGTAGACCAGGCCTGCGGTCAACCCGCCGGGCGGCGTCGCGCCCGAGTACGGCACGTAGCCCGACAGCGCGACCGATCCCGAGGCCGGTCCGCCGACCAGCTCGAGCGACCACGCGGTCGGGATCCAGCGCGTGAACGTGTAGGGCTCGGTGTGGACGTCGCTGACGCCGAGCGCGGTGAGCTGGTCGACCAGCCACGCGATGAACGCCTCGTCTGCGGCGCTGCCGGTCGGCCGAAGTCCACCGTCGAACTGATCGATCGATAACTGCCAGATCTGGAGCTGGCTCGCACTCGGCATCGTGGCGTCCTGGGCGGTCGTCGCGAGATCCGCTTCGGTGTTGCCGCTACATCCGACGAGAAACGCCGCGATTGCCGCGATCGCCGTTCGCATGCGCGGCACTCTACGCGCGCGAGAGGCCCACGGTCAATCGAAAACTGATCGATCGGTCAGTCGAAATCGCGCGGCACGCCGGGATCCGCCGCGGCGACGCGGTCGCTCGCGGGCTCGCCGGGGCCGATGGTCACGCCGCGGCGACGCGGTGGTCGCTCGCGCGCGACAATCGACGACGAGAAAGTACGACGCCCGGCGGCTCGCCGTGCGTTGCCGATCGCATGGTGCATCGCAATTTCCTGGTCCTCGCGATCGTCGCCGCGCTTGCCGCCGCATGCGCGAGCAAGCACGGCTCCGGCTCGCCCGCCGCCGCGCCGGTGGGCGCCACCGCATCTGGCGCCGCGCCGGTGGGCGCCACCGGATCTGGCGCCGCGCCGGCCGCCGCAGGATCCGCGAGTGCGCCGGCGGGGCTCGGCGTGCCGGCGACCGAGCAGCGCAAGCTGATCCGCACCGGGAAGCTCTCGCTCGGGGTCGGCGACTTCGAGACCGCGCGCGCGAAGATCGACGCGATCGTGACGCAGGCGGGCGGCTACGTCGATGCGACCGCGGTCCTGCGCGACGGCGATGGCGCCGCCGGCGCCACGATCGTCGTGCGCGTCCCGGCGCTCGGCTTCGACGCCGCGCTGCCCCGCTTGCGCCAGGTCGGCAGGGTGGTCGCGGAGTCGACCCAGACCGAGGACATCACCGACCAGTACGTCGACACGACGGCGCGGCTCGACAACGCGCAGGTGCTCGCGAAGCGCCTGCGCGAGCTCGCGGCCGACCGCACGGCGCGCATGGAGGACCTGCTCGCGGTCGAGCGCGAGCTGGCGCGCGTCGAGGGCGAGATCGAGCAGCTCGAGGGCCGCATGCGCCAGTGGAACGATCAGATCGACCTCAGCACGATCACGATCGACCTGATGATCGACCGGCCCGCACCGCCAGTGGCAGCGCCCGCGACGCCGTCGCTCGGCGATCGCGCGGGCGAGAGCTGGCACGGATCGCTCGCGGCGCTGCGCGCGTTCGGCGCCGCGCTCGCGATGATCGCGATCGCGTTGCTGCCGTGGCTGGTCGTGTTCGCGCCGGCGATCGTGATCGGGCGGCGGATCGTGCGCCGCGTGCGCACGCCGCGGGCGACCACGCGCGCGGCCGGTCGGAGCGACTGACCTGCGGGCGGATGTCGCCCGATCGCACGAGCGGCATCATTCTGCGCGCGAGCCGCCGATCGGCTTGACCCAGTCCGACCTCGGCGCGGCGTGCAGGTCCGCGATCGTGCCGGACATCCGCTCGAGGATCGGGTCGCGCCAGCGCCGAGGTCGAAGCGCTGATCTGCCGGCGACGCTCGAACGCTGCACACGCGTGACCGTGCTAGGGCGCTGCTACGTTCGGACGCACTCCGCGAACAGGTTGATCCCGAGCGGTTCGTAGAAGATCCGCGTGCAGCCGGTGCGAAACGCGGACGCACGAAACAGCGCGTGCATCGCGGCTTCGTCGCGGTGAACCAGCGGCCAGTCCAGCACGTGGTCCATGAACGCGCGCGTCGGGTTGCGCGGGTGGAAGTTGCCGAGCACGACGCGACCGCCAGGGCGCAGCATCGCGTGGATCGCGTCGAGCAGCTTCACCGCCAGATCGTCGGCGAAGTAGTCGACGAGCCCGATGCTGTACACGAGGTCCTGCGGCGCGAGCTCGAGCGCGCGCCGCCCGACCGCGACGTGGATCAGGTTCGCGTCGACGAGCGCCACCAGGTGGTCGACCTCGTGCCGCGCGCTCTCGACCGAGCACGCCTGCAGCGCCTCGACGTCGAAGTCGACCAGCGTGGACACCAGCGCGCCGGGCTGGTCGAGACGCGCGTAGACATCGAACAGCTCGCGCGCCGGTCCGGCGGCGAGGCTCGTCACGCGCGCGGCGTGGCCGCGGGCCGCGGCGACCGTCGCGCGGATCTGTTCCGCCAGCAGGTGCCTGCGGTTGCGCACGGCGATCGCCGCGGGAACGTTCAGACAGCAGCGGTCGAGCAGCGCGCCGACCGGCCCGTCCCCGCTCGCGCGGTCGTCGTAGATCCGCGCGATCGTGAGGTAGTCGCCGGCGTAGCCGCGTGGCTTCGCGCACCAGCGCCAGCCGTTGTCGGCGCGCTGCAGCATCGGAACGAGCGCCGCCTTCACCGCCTGACCGAGCTCGCGAGCAGCGCTCGGCGCCGACTCGCGGACCTGGCGATCGAGCTCGTGTACGAACGCGTCGAGCTCGCGGAGGACCAGCTCCGCGAGCGACTGCGGCAGCGGCTCGAGGTGGGCGATCCGATCGCAGCGTTCGACCAGCTCTTCGATGCGCTCGACCGCCGCGAGGAGTCGATCGTGGGCACGCTGGTGGGCACGAGCGTTCGTCGTGGTCTGCGGAACGAGACGGCCTGCGAGCTCTTGCATGCGACCCGCACGAGCACGGCGCGCGCCAGGCGCATGCTCGGAGATTCGAGCGGTTGCGGCGGACGTTCGGCTGTCCCGGGACAGGCGAGAGACCGCGGCCAGGTCGCGCGGTCCGATTCACGGTTGCGAGATGTGAAGCCGCGCGTTCGTGGCGGCGCGCCGGGATCTTCCTGCCTACACTACGCGCGTCATGACTGCCTCGGGTCACGTCCGCCTCGCGCTCGTCCTGGTCGCCGCCTGCGGCTCCGCGCACGATTCACCGGGCGGCCATTCGCCGGACGCGAGCGCGCCGAGTGGCG
>DATJAE010000274.1:0-25590 GCA_035516595.1 Kofleriaceae bacterium
CCGATCGGCTCGATGGGCACCGACACGCCGCTCGCGGTGCTGTCGGAGCACGCGCCGATGCTGTCGTGGTACTTCCACCAGCTGTTCGCGCAGGTCACCAACCCTCCGATCGATCCGATCCGCGAGGCGGCGGTGATGTCGCTCGAGACCACGATGGGTCCCGACGGCAACACGTTCGACGAGACGCCCGAGCAGTGCCACCAGCTCCACCTGCGCGGGCCGATCGTCGACAGCGCCGAGCTCGCCAAGATCCGGGCGGTGCGCGAGGGCGTGTTCGATCCGGTCACGCTGTCGCTGCTCTACCCGCTCGCGTACGGCCGCGGCTGGCTGGCCAGGGCGGTCGACGAGCTGTGCCGCGCGGCGGCCGCCGCGATCGACGACGGCCACAACGTGCTGATCCTCAGCGACCGCGGGATCGACGCCAGGCACGTCGCGATCCCGGCGGTGCTCGCGCTGTCGGCGGTGCAACAGCACCTGGTGCGCGAGGGCATCCGCATGCAGGCCGGGCTCGTGGTCGAGACCGCCGAGGCGCGCGAGGTGCACGACATCGCGCTGCTCGTCGGCTACGGCGCGGCCGTGGTCAATCCCGACCTCGCGCTCGACAGCGTGCGCGCGCGCGGGCTCGACGAGCGGAGCTACATCCACGCGCTCGAGCAGGGCCTGCTCAAGGTGATGTCCAAGATGGGCATCTCGACCGTGCAGAGCTACCGCGGCGCCCAGATCTTCGAGGCGATCGGGCTCGATCGCGAGCTGATCGAGCGCCACTTCGCCGGCACGCCGTCGCGGCTCGGCGGGATCGGGCTCGACGAGCTCGGCGACGAGGCGGTGGCGCGCCACGCGCGCGGGTTCGGGCCCCGGGCGGGCGCGCGCCTGCCGGTCGGCGGTCAGTACCGCTGGCGGCGCAGCGGCGAGCTCCACAAGTGGAACCCGCAGACGATCGCGGCGCTGCAAGACGCGGTGCGCCGCAACGACCCCGCGCGGTTCGACGAGTTCGAGCGGCTGTGCGACGACGAGGAGCGCGAGCTGGTCACGCTGCGCGGCCTGGTCCAGATCGAGCCGGGCGAGCCGATCGCGCTCGACGAGGTCGAGCCGGCGAGCGCGATCGCGGCTCGCTTCGTCACCGGCGCGATGTCGTTCGGCTCGATCAGCGCCGAGGCGCACGAGACGCTGGCGATCGCGATGAACCGGCTCGGCGGCAAGTCGAACAGCGGCGAGGGCGGCGAAGAGCCGCACCGGTTCGAGCGCGACCGCAACGGCGACTGGCGGCGCAGCGCGATCAAGCAGGTCGCCTCCGGCCGGTTCGGCGTGACGACGCATTACCTGGTGAACGCCGACGATCTCCAGATCAAGATCGCGCAGGGCGCCAAGCCGGGCGAAGGCGGCCAGCTGCCGGGCACGAAGATCGACGAGCGGATCGCGAAGGTGCGGTGCTCGACCCCGGGCGTCACGCTGATCTCGCCGCCGCCGCACCACGACATCTACTCGATCGAGGACCTCGCGCAGCTGATCTACGACCTGACCGCGGTCAACCCGCAGGCGCGGACGAGCGTCAAGCTGGTCAGCGAGGTCGGCATCGGCGCGATCGCGGCCGGCGTGGCCAAGGCGCGCGCGGCGTGCGTCGTGATCGCCGGCTACGAGGGCGGCACCGGCGCGTCGCCGCTGTCGAGCTTGAAACACGCCGGACTGCCGTGGGAGCTCGGCCTGGCCGAGGCCCAGCAGGTGCTGGTCGAGAACCGCCTGCGCGATCGCGTGCGGCTCCAGGTCGACGGCGGGCTGCGCACGTCGCGCGACGTGATCGTCGCGGCGCTGCTCGGCGCCGAGGAGTTCGGCATGGCGACCGCGTCGCTGGTCGCGACCGGCTGCGTGATGCTGCGCAAGTGCCACCTCAACACGTGCTCGGTCGGCATCGCGACCCAGGATCCGGCGCTGCGCGCGCGGTTCGCCGGCCGCCCCGAGGATGTCGTCGCGTACTTCACGCTGGTCGCCGAGGGCGTGCGCCGCCAGCTCGCGCGGCTCGGCGCGCGCACGCTCGACGACATCGTCGGCCACGTCGAGCGCCTGCGCGTGCGCAAGCAGCTGCGCGGCAAGGCGCGCCAGCTCGACCTCGCCGCGATCCTGTCGCCGCCGGTCGCGCCGCCCGACGTGCCGCGCCGGTTCGTGCGCGCGCAGCCGCAGGACCTCGCGGATCATGTCGATCGCGCGCTCGTCGCCGAGCTCGATCACCTGCCGTCGCACGTCGCGCTGCCGATCACGAACCGGGATCGCGCGGCGGGCGCGCTGGTCTCCGGCGAGATCGCGCGCCGGTACGGCGCGACCGGCCTGGCCGAGGGCTCGCTGTCGGTGCGCTTCACCGGGCACGCCGGGCAGAGCTTCGGCGCGTTCCTCGCGCCCGGCGTCGCGCTCGAGCTGGTCGGCGACGCCAACGACTACGTCGGCAAGGGCATGTCGGGCGGCCGGATCGTCGTGCGACCGCCGGCCGGCGCGCGGTTTGCCCCCGAGGACAACGTGATCGTCGGCAACGTCGCGCTGTACGGGGCGACCGGCGGCGAGCTGTTCGCGAACGGGCTGGCCGGCGAGCGCTTCGCGGTGCGCAACTCCGGCGCGCGCGCGGTGGTCGAGGGGGTCGGCGATCACGGCTGCGAGTACATGACCGGCGGCGTGGTGATCGTGCTCGGCGCGGTCGGCCGCAACTTCGCGGCCGGGATGAGCGGCGGCACCGCGTTCGTGTTCGACCCGACCCGGAGCTTCCGCAGCTCGTGCAACCTCGAGATGGTCGAGCTCGAGACCCTGGCGTCGGACAGCGACCTCTACCTGGTGGTCGGGCTGATCCAGGACCACGTGCGGCTGACCGGCAGCCCGCGCGGCACGAAGATCCTCGACAACTGGGAGCACCTGGTCGCGCGCTTCGTCAAGGTGATGCCGACCGACTACAAGCGCGTCGTCGACGCGCGGAGGCAGCGGCCGTGGGCAAGGTCGACGGCTTCCTGACCACCGCCCGCGCCGCACCGCACCGCCGGCCGGCCGAGCTGCGCGTGCTCGACTGGCACGAGGTCGAGCACGAGGCGGCGCCGGCCGAGGCGCGCGAGCAGGCGGGACGCTGCATGGACTGCGGCGTGCCGTTCTGCACGAGCGGCTGCCCGCTCGGCAACCCGATCCCGGACTTCGCGGACGCGGTGTGGCGCGGCGACTGGCGCGCGGCGAGCGAATGGCTCGCCACGACCAACGAGTTTCCCGAGATGACCGGTCGGATCTGCCCCGCGCCGTGCGAGGCCGCGTGCGTGCTCGCGATCAACGACGCCGCGGTCACGATCGAGTCGCTCGAGCGCGCGATCGCCGAGCGCGCGTTCGCCGAGGGCTGGATCGCGCCGCGCCCTCCCCGCGCGCGCACCGGCCGGCGCGTCGCGATCGTCGGCTCGGGTCCGGCGGGCCTCGCCGCCGCCGCCGCGCTCAACCGCGCCGGCCACACCGCGATCGTCCACGAGGCCGCCGCCGAGGCCGGCGGGCTGCTGCGCCGCGGCATCCCCGACTTCAAGCTCGACAAGCGCGTGGTCGATCGCCGCCTCGCGCTGCTCGTCGCCGAGGGCGTCGAGCTGCGCTGCAACGCGCGGATCGACGACTGGGCGGCGCTGCGCGCGGCGCACGACGCGGTCGTGATCGCGATCGGCGCCGAGCGGCCGCGCGAGCTCGCCGTGCCCGGCCGCGAGCTGCGCGGCGTCGTGCTCGCGATGGATTACCTGGTGCAGCGCGACGCGCACGACGTGCGCGGCAAGCGCGTCGTGATCCTGGGCGGCGGCGACACCGGCTCGGACTGCCTCGGCACCGCGCTGCGCCAGGGCGCGGCGAGCGTCGCGCAGCTCGAGCTCCTGCCCGCGCCGCCGATGGTCCGGGCGCCGGACAACGCGTGGCCCGCGTGGCCGATGGTGTTCCGCACGTCGAGCTCGCAGGAAGAAGGCGGCCAGCGCGACTTCGCGCTTCGCACGACGCGCCTGGTCGGCGAGGCCGGCCGGCTGGTCGCGCTCGACGGCGTGCGGGTCGACACCGGCGAGCGCGTCGCGATCCCGTGCGACGCCGCGATCCTCGCGCTCGGCTTCGTCGGGCCCGACGCGCGGCCGCTGGTCGACCAGCTCGGGCTCGCACTCGACGCCCGCGGCAACGTGCTGTGCGACGCGGCGTTCGCGACCACCGCGCCCGGCGTGTTCTGCGCGGGCGACGCACACCGCGGCGCGTCGCTCGTGGTGTGGGCGATCGCCGAAGGCCGCGACTGCGCGCGCCACGTCGACGCCTACCTGCGCGCGCGCTGATCACGCGCCGCCGTCGCCGCACAGCCCCGTGCCACCGACGATCGCGCGCCGCGCGCGCGCGAACAGCGCCGCGTCGGGCGAGGCGGCCGGCGAGACCGAATCGATCTCGTAGGTCGTGGTCTGCTCGGGCATCGCCGACGTCGTGTCCGTCCACAGCACGGTGCGCGGCACCGCGGTGCCGACGCCTGGGCGCGCCGCGGTGCCGCGGAGCTCCTCGACGACGTGCGGCATGGTCGCGACTCGCGCGTGGGGCCCGGGCTCGCTCCACAACCGGAGCATCGGCGCTTCGACCGGCTCCCCGCTGTCGTCGTGGTTGGAGCCGCCGCGCTCGCCCGACTGGCTGCCGCTGCCGCTGAAGCTGCCATCCACGAGCTGGACGACGCAGAACGACGGCCCCCACTCGCGCCGCAGGTAGCTGCGCGCGCCGAACCCGACGATCTCGAACCTCCACGGCTGATCGCCGTTCACGCCCGGCCGGCTGACTCGCCCCGCGAGGCGCATCCCGGCGGCGGTCGTCGCGGGTCGGGGGCTCGACGGCGGCCGGCTGCAGCCGACCGCCAGCAAGAAGACGAAGGCACGATGCCACATGCGGCTATCGACGCACGAACTGCCCGCTCGACCTACCGAGCCTGGACACGGCCCACGACCGAGCCGAGCACGCGCGTGACCCTGTCGTCGCGAGCGCCGACGCGACGTCAATCGTGCTCGACGACGGCGTGCACGAACGCGAGGAGCGCGACCTCGTCGATGTCGCCGGGCGGTGTCCTCGGGAATGCCCGCATCTGGAGCGTGCCGGTCCGATCGACGAAGCGCACCGGAACGCGCAGGGGCAGGCGCATGGACAGCCGGCCCTCTCGACCGGGCTTCGCGCCGAGACAGACATAGAAGGCCGGGCGCCCGTGCTCGCGCACGGCCACGAGCGCGACGTCCTGCACGCCGTCGTCGGCAGCGCGCACGGCGGCGATGTACTCGGGCGGCAAGCCGACGACTCGCGGCGGCGCGTGATGGAACGCGCGCCATGCTGCGATCTCGGCGGGCACCTCGAACGACGGCGCGAGCGGGCACGCGTCGAGCACGTCGGCGACCGCGAGCGGACCGAACAGGTGCGGAAACGGGACGCCATCGACCTGCTCGAACCGGATGTCGGCGCGGTGGGCCCAGATCGCGAGCAGCACCAGGTCCGTGCGCCCGCGAAAGAAGCGGCGCGCGGTCGCCTCCCACTGTGTATCGGTCGACAGATGAATGAAGCCTTCCGCGTCGAGCGAGGCCGGCCGATACACGCCCGTCGCCCGGGCAGCCTGCCACTCGGCCGCCGCCGCGATGTGGAACAGCCGCGTCATCGCGACCCGATCCGCGCGCTCGCCATGCCGAGAGCCTAACGCCGGAGCAGGTCGAAGCCACGTGCGATGAATCGGCGAGGCTAGCCGCCGAACGGCAGCAGCGCGCGCAGCCGCGAATCGCGCAGGTACAGGCAGCCCCACACGACGATCCCGAACACGACCGGGAGGACGAACGGCTCGCCGATCCGGACGTGGGTCGCGGTCGCGCCGCCGAGGTATGCCGTGAGCAGCATCGCGCCCAGCACCGCGGTGCGCGGCACCACGTACAGGATCGTGCTCGCCAGCAGCACGAGCCCGAGCGGGACGAGCACGCCCGGCGCGTAGCCGACGCGCGTCGTGCCCTCGACGTACGGCGCGAGCTTCAGGATCTTTCCGATCGCGTCGACCAGCAGGAACAGCACGACGAGCGCCTGGAGCACGCGCGAGATCCAGAGAGCGATGGATGACTTGGGGGTGGTGATGATCGCTTCCATACCGGGATGACGAACGAGCAGCCCCCGGGTCGACATCGCCGGACGTTTTTTCGGCGGGCGAGGCGCGCCGCCAGTCCGGGCGGCAGGTTAGCGACCGACTCGCCAGGGAAACACCGAGGGGCCGTCGTCGACCGCGATCATGGTCCGGGGCGATGCGAACCGCAGGGACTCGAGCGCGGCGACGATGCGCGGCACGTCGGCCGACGCGAGCGTGTCGCCGCACGAGCCGTTGCGCACGGTGAACGCCTTGCCCTCACCGTCGAGCACCATGCTCCACCATCGCGTCTCGAGCGCATCCTTGCCGTGCCACGCGGTCCGGGCGAGCCGGATATGACAACGCCCGTCGACCTCGACCCGCTCGGCGAGCGCCGCGCGGCAGCTGCCATCGGCGCGTACCTCCAGCACGCCGATCAGCTCGTTCGGCCCGTCGTGCCGGGGCGCCGCTCACCCACGTGACGCGCGGATCGAGCACCGGCTTGCGATCGTGGCCCACCCAGCCCCGTGCTCCTGACGCACCGCGATCGAGCGCGTTGCGCGACGCTCAGCGAACGACCCGGACCACGTCGATCGTCTCGGTGCCGTTCTCGTCGCCCCGGGGATGGTGCAGGACCAGCGCGTTCTCGCCGTGATAGGTCGCGTCCACCGACCCCAGGTCGAGGTCGAGCGTGGTCGTCCCCGAGACCGTCACCCACTCGCGCGCGCTGTGGTGCTCGGCCTTGTAGTCGAGCCGCTCGCGAACCCGGTCGCCGTCGCGCTCCACCAGCTGGATATCGACGCTGGCGCTCGACGCGCCATACGCGATGTCCTCGTGCCAGCGCGCCCCGACGCCGACCGCCTGCTCGGGCAGCACCCCGAGCAGCTCGGGCCGCGACACGAACGTCGCCGGATCGCGGCGATCGTTGCGGATCAGCGTGGGCCGGAGGTGGACGCCGCGCGGATCGTACCAGCGCTCCTGCACCGTCCCGATCAGCTCGCCGGCATCGAAGGTGCGCAGCGGTGGCTCGATCGCGGCGTCCCCGACCATGCCCCGCGTGTGGATGGATCCCGGCCGGACCTCGACGGCCACGACGTCGTACTTCTCGGTGAGGACGCGCACGTCGTGTCGCGAGCCGCGATCGATGTCGGTGCGGCGCGTGTAGCGGCTGATCACGGTCTCGCCGGCGCGCGGATGGAAGCGCAGCGCCGCGCGCGGCATGGCGCCCGCGTCGACCAGGATCACCTTCACGTCGGGCACCGGCAGCGTCACCGGATCCGGCTCGTGGCTCGCGCGCTCGCAGCCGCCCGCGACCACGAGCCCGAGAACCGCCGCGATGCCGCGCACCGACACGCCCGAGTCATACAACGCGGCCTGGCGGCGGTCGACCTGTTACGGCAGCGCCAGGTTCGCGGTGTGGCAGAACCGGATCGCACTGCGCTGCGACGACTCGGCGATCCTGGCGAAGTGGGCCTTGGCCGCCGCCTCGTCGTGATCGAGACAAGCGACCTCGAGGGCGCGAAACTCGGTGCCCGGCATGGTCGGCTGGTGCGCGCGGGCCTGGCACGCGATCAGCCCCTCGATCATCTGGAGCGCCTTCTTCGCGTTGCCGCGGTTGGACTCGAAGCGCGCGTCCTCGAGCACGTCCTGGGCCTTGCACGGCGGGTCGTCGGGCTCGGCGCGACACGCGATGTGGGCGACCTCGTAGACCATGAGCTTGTTGTCCGCGGCCTTGTGGAGCTGTTCGCAGTCGCCCTCCTCGCCGAACCGGCGCGCGGTCTCGCGGAGGTTCTTGGCGAGATCGATGTAGTTCTTGGCGTCGTCCTGGTAGACCGAGTGCGCCGACAGCTTCGCGACGAGGGCCTCGCCGGCGGCGATGCCCTGCTCCTGCAGCGTGGTCGGCAGCTGCTGGAAGATCGCCTCGTTCGGGGTCTCGCGCGCGACCTGGTCGAGGATGGCGACGGCGGCCGCCCGATCGATGCCCGCGATCTTTCGCGCGCACGCGTCGGCCTGCGCCCACTGGCGGATCGACGCCAGCGTCTTGCACGCCTCGACCTCGGCGTTCGGCGCGTCGGCGGGTGGCGGGATCGCGATCGCGACCGACGCATCCGCGATCGGACCTGGCGGCCGCGCCCCGCCGGCGGAGCCGCCGGGACCGGGCGTGACCGCGCCACCGTCCTGCGAGCGGGCGCTCGACCGGCTCGCGGCGACCGCGACCACCGCCGCGAGGGCCGCGATCCCGACCACCGCGTAGGCCCAGCGCGCCCGCTTCGCCGGCGGCGGTGCGGGCCTGGCATCGGGGCCTCCCGCCGGCGCGGCCGGCGCCGCCGCGGGCGGCCCAGCCGCGAGCGCGGCGCGCAGCTCGGCGATCGAACCCGGCCGGTACTGCGGATCGATCGCGAGCGAGCGGGCGAGCATCGCGGAGACCGGCGGTGGCAGCGGCAGCCGGCCGACCACGCCGATCGCGTCCTGGAGATCGACGAACCGGCCGGCGACACACTCGGCGAACAGCCGGGTCGCGGCCCACAGATCGGTGCGCGCGTCCTGCGCCGCACCGACGGCTTGCTCGGGCGCCATGTACCCGGGCGTGCCGGCCGAGCGCGTCGCCGTGCCCGCGACCGTCGCCAGCGAGAACGCGACGCCGAAGTCGAGGACCTTGATCCGGTGGTCGAGCGTGACGAACACGTTGCTCGGCTTGATGTCGCGGTGGAGCACGCCGCGCTCGTGGGCGTAGCCGAGCGCGGCGAGCACGCCGTCGAAGATCGCCAGCGCCTCGCCGAGCGGCAGCGCGCCGGCGCGCTGGATCCGCTCCGCGACCGTCTCGCCACCGAGGAGCTCGAGCACGAGGTAGGGATGGCCCTGGTGCTCGCCGATGTGGTGGAGCGTGACGATGTTCGGGTGGAGGAGCTGCGCGGTGGTCCGCGCCTCGCGCTCGAACAGCTGCCGGAGGTGCTCGCCCTGCGCGCCGTCGCCCGGCTTGAGCAACTTGATCGCGACGTCGCGCCCGAGCCGCACGTCGCGTGCGCGGTAGACCACGCCCATGCCCCCGCCGCCGATCCGCTGGACCAGCTGGTAGGTGTCGTCGAGCACCTGACCCGGCGCGAGACCGATCTCGACACGCGCGACCGCTCGCACGAACGAGTCGACCGTCGTCGAGTCGCGATCTGCCACGCCCGAAGCATACCTTCCCCGGCCGAAGTCGATCCGACTGTCGTGCGATCAGCCATCGACGATGACGCGCCAGCCTTCGGCCATCGACCTCGGCGCGACGACGGCCAGCAGGTTCGCGACGCCGCGGATCTCACCGACCGTTCCGCCCGTGTAGCGCTCGAGCGCGGCGATATCGGCCTGCATCTTCGCCGACAGGGCCTGGGGATCGGAGTGCTGCTGCGCCGTGACCGCGATCTCGAGCGTGCCGTCCGGTGCGAGCGCCAGGCCGCGCTGCCGGAGCTCGGCGGCGAGCTTGCCGTCGATGAACGCGACCAGCTCGCGCCAGAACCGCGCGTAGCCGACCACCAGCGGCGGCGACTCGAGCGGGATGAACAGCGACGCGAGCAGCTGGGCGCTGTCGACGCGCTTCTTCGAGAACAGCCCACCCCACGCGTGCACCAGCGGTTGGGGCCGGCGCGCGAGCGGCCCCTTGGGACCGCGCCGCGTGTGCCAGCCGGTGTCCTGCGGCTGCCTCGACACGATGTCGCGATAGATCTGGTCCGAGATCGAGTCCTTGGTCGGGAGCTGGCTCGTGAACAGCTCGAACGCGAGCTCCTCGAACGCCGCGTCGACCGGATAGGTCACGTAGCGATAGCAGCCGAGCGGCGTGCCGCCCGACAGCGGGCACTGCGCGCACGCCGGGATGCCGCGCTGGAACGTCTCGGCCTGCTCGCGGATCTCGGGGTAGCCGAGCTCGCGCTGGCGATCGTTGACGACCACGGTGACCTTGACGCCGTCGCGCTGGCCTTCGGGGACCTGCGATTCGATCACCCGGAGGTAGCTCTTCATCTTGAGCTTGCCGAGGAAGCCTTGCGGCCCGAGTGGACGTTGCAGCTCGCAGTCACGCCAACCGATCAGGTCTGCGCCCATCGGCGAACCCTACTCCGATCTCGATCCGTTGCGCGGCAAATGGCTACTCGCGCGTCGCGGCGCGCGATACGCTGCTCGCATGACCGAGCCACACGAGCCGTACGCGCAGCTGCCCTACGAGGACATGCTGGCGGCCCAGCGCGACCGCGCCGGATTGGTCCACGTCAACGTGTTGCCGCCGCGCGACGCACCCATCAAGCGATGCGTCGCCTACCTGTTCGACAGCCCCGATGCCGAGCATCCCCAGGGGAGTCCGAAGGCCGCCTGTCCGGTCACGCCCGAGCAGGCGCGCGAGCTGCTCGCCGCCGGCGCCCGGTGGAGCGCGCCCGCGCACATGAGAGCCGAGATCGTTCCGGACGCGTGAACCGCGGCGCGATCGCGCGCCTCCGACAAGCTGGTCTGTGGCGGAAGCGCATGGGAATCGAACCCACCAACCCGTCGCTCGCGCGAAGGTTCATCGGTTTTGAAGACCGAGGCCGGCACCAGTCCGGCACGCGCTTCCATCGCGGAAGCTACATCGGAACCCGCCGGCGGCCAACTCGCTCGGCGCGACGGGCATATAGTCGGCCCGTGCGTGCACTGCTCGCTTGCGCCACCCTCGTCGCCGCGTCCGCGGCTGCAGCTGCGCCTGCCGCCGGCCCGGCGATCCCGCCGGCCGCGATCTCCGAGCTGACGTGGCGCAACGTCGGCCCGTTCCGCGGCGGCCGCGTGCTCGCGGTCGCCGGCGTGCCAGGGGATCCGTCGACGTACTACTTCGGCGGCGTGGCCGGCGGCGTCTTCAAGTCGACCAACGCCGGCGCGACCTGGACGCCGGTGTTCGACCACGAGGCGATCGCCTCGATCGGCGCGATCGCGGTCGCGCCGTCCGACCCGAACGTCGTCTACGTCGGCACCGGCGAGGCATGCATCCGCGGCAACATCTCGTACGGCGCGGGCGTCTACAAGTCGCTCGACGCCGGTCGCACGTGGCAGTTCCTCGGCCTGCGCGACACGCGGCACATCGGGCGCGTCGTGGTCGATCCGCACGATCCGAACCGCGTGTTCGTCGCCGCGCTCGGCCACGCCTTCGGCCCGAACGCCGAGCGCGGGGTGTTTCGCAGCAGCGACGGCGGCGCGCACTGGCAGAAGGTGCTGTTCCGCGACAACGACACCGGCGCGATCGACCTGCAGATCGATCCGTCGAACAGCAGCACGCTGTACGCGGCGCTGTGGCAGGTCCGGCGTTCGCCGTGGAACCTGTCGTCGGGCGGTCCGGGCTCGGGGCTCTACAAATCGACCGACGGCGGCACGACCTGGAAGCGGCTCTCGGGAGGTGGCCTGCCGCCGGGCATCTACGGCCGCATCGGCATCGCGGTGTCGCCCGCCGACCCGGCGCGGGTCTACGCGTCGGTCGAAGCCGCCGATGGCGGGCTGTATCGCTCCGACGACGCCGGTGCCACGTGGACGCGGGTCAACGCGGACGAGCGCTTCCGCCAGCGCGCCTGGTACTTCTCGCACGTGTTCGCCGATCCCAGGAGCGCGGACACCGTGTACGCGCTCAACACCGGCCTGTTCCGCTCGACCGACGGCGGCAAGACGTTCGACCTCTTGCCGGTCAGCCACGGCGACAACCACGGCCTGTGGATCGATCCGCGCGACCCGCGCCGCATGATCGCCGGCAACGACGGCGGCGCCACGCTCACGATCGACGGCGGCAAGACCTGGTCCGAGCAGAGCAACCAGCCGACCGCGCAGTTCTATCACGTCATCACCGACGACCAGTTCCCGTACCGCATCTACGGCACGCAGCAGGACAACAGCGGCGTGGCGATCAAGAGCTACGGCGACGACGGCACGATCACCATGCGCGACTGGTACGAGGTCGGCGGCGAGACCGGCTGGATGGCGCCCGACCCGCGCGACCCCGAGATCGTGTTCTCCGACAACGAGCACTCGATCTATCGCTACGACCATCGTGCGGACAGCTATCAGGACATCTCGGTCGCTCCGGAGGACATGTCGGGGCGCAGCGCCGCGGAGCAGCGCCACCGCTTCCAGTGGACGACGCCGCTGATCGCGCCGAGCTCCGAGCCCGGCGTGCTCTACGTCGGCGGCGAGGCCGTGTGGCGGTCGACCGACGACGGCGCGACGTGGACCGCGATCTCGAGCGATCTCACGCGCGACGACAAGTCCAAGCAGAAGCCGTCGGGCGGGCCGATCCAGCTCGACATCACGAGCGTCGAGTACTACGACACGGTGTTCGTGCTCGCGGCATCGCCGCTGCAGCGCGCGCTGTGGGCCGGCACGGACGACGGCCTGGTGTGGGTGACCAGGGACACCGGAGCGCACTGGCGCAAGGTCACGCCGCCGGGCATGCCCGAGTGGGGCACGGTCAGCATGATCGATCCGTCGCCCCACGCGGCGAACGGCGCGTACCTCGCGGTCGACCGCCACCGGCTCGACGACTTCCGACCGTACGCGTGGCGCACCCGCGATCTCGGTGCGACGTGGACGTCGATCGCTGCGGGCTTGCCCGACGGCGCGTACGTGCACGCGGTGCGCGAGGACCCGGTGCGCGCGGGCTTGCTCTACGCGGCGACCGAGCTCGGCGTGTTCGTGTCGATCGACGACGGCGCGCGCTGGCAGCCGCTGCAGAACAACCTGCCGCACGCGCCGGTGAACGATCTCGTCGTGCACGGTGACGACCTCGTGATCGCGACGAACGGGCGCGGCTTCTGGGTGCTCGACGACATCGCGCCGTTGCGCGAGCTCGCCGCACATCCCGAGCTCGCGCGCGCGGCGGCGCACCTGTTCGCGCCCGAGCGCGCGGTTCGCCTGTATTACAACGTGTTCCCCGACAAGCGCCGCCCGGTCGGCGAGAACCCGCCGCAGGGCGCGGTGCTCGACTACTGGCTGGCCAGCGAGCCCAGGGGGGACGTGACGATCGAGATCGTGAACAGCGCGGGCGCGGTCGTGCGGCGGCTGACCTCGGCGCCGCCCAGCCGCGGCCCCGACCAGCCGCCGGAGTGGATCGATGTCGTGCGCACGCCCGACCAGCTGCCGAAGAAGGCGGGGGCGAACCGCTTCGTGTGGGACCTGCGGTGGAGCGAGCCGACCCAGATCCCGGGTGCGTTCTACCAGGGCTTGCCGCCGTGGGGGCCGCTGGCGTTGCCCGGCCGCTACACCGTGAAGCTCACCGTCGCGGGCAAGCCCGAGACGGCGACGCTCGAGCTGGTGAACGATCCGCGCAGCAAGGCGAGCGACGCCGACCTGCGCGCGTCGTTCGACCTCCAGCAGAAGACGCGCGCGGTGATCGACCAGCTCCACGTGACGGTCAACCAGATCCGGTCGACGCGCGCGCAGCTGACCGCGCTGCGCGCACACGCGTCCCGCGACCTGGCGACGACGATCGACGCGCTGCTCGCGAAGATGGCGCCGATCGAGGCCGAGCTGATCCAGGTCAAGCTGGGCAGCACCGAGGGCATGCTGCGCTTCCCGGCGATGCTCAACGAGCAGCTCGACACGTTCCGCGGCGTCATCGAGGCCGACCGTCCGCCGACGCGCGCGCAGGCCGAGCTCGAGGCCGGCTACGCGCGGCGCGTCGATGCCCAGGCGCAGGCGTGGAAGCACGTGGTGGCGACGGACGTGCCGGCGCTGAACCAGAAGATCGTGGCGTCGCACACGGCGATCATCGACCCCGAGCACTGAGCCTCGTTACCACACCGCGCAGGCCTGGCGCCGCACCATCGCCGCGCCGGCGCGGCACTGGAACGCCGCGGCGAACGCGGGGAGGTTCGACAGCGGGCCGTTCACGCGGTAGCGGTTCGGCGCGTGCGGATCGTCGCGCAGGTTCTGGCGCGTGAACTCGGGGCGCTCGGCGCGGCAGTAGTGCTGCGCGTACGCGACGAAGAACCGCTGCGCGCGGGTGAAGCCGTCGGCGCCGCGCTCGGCGATGCGCGGGCCGAGCTCGTCGACCATCGCCTCGTAGGCGTAGCGCACGCCGGCGAGGTCGGCGACGTTCTCGCTGTACATGCGCGGGCCGTCGAGCTGGTCGCCGGCGGCCTGATCGATCACGCACGCGCGGCGCGCCTCGTGGATCTGGAGGTCGGCCGGCGACCAGGTCTCGTCGAGCTGGCCGGTCGCGGTGAACTCGTGCTCCTCGACGACGTGGATGACCTCGTGGCCGGCGACCGTGCCGAACGCGCCGTAGCCGACCTCGGGCGGCGCGTCGGCGTCGTAGAGCGGCGGGCGCAGCAGCGCCGCGGTGAACACGATCGCGTTGGACTCGGGATCCGGAAAGCCGTTGGGGATGGTGAGGCGCGCCGCGGCCATGCCCTCGGCGGCGTTGGGGTACACGATGTTCTCCCACGACGCGCGCGTGCGCGCGGCGCCGGCGCGCTGCCAGCTGCGCTGCTGCTCGTACGCGCGCGCGGCGAGCACGTTGCCGAGGAACGCGTCGGCGCGCAGCGCGAACGAGCCGGTCGCCGGCCACGCGTCGGGGAAGCCGATCTTGAGCTGGAGCTGGTCGAGCTTGCGCGCGGTCGCCTCGCGCCCGGCCGGCGACAACCAGTCGGCCGAGCGCACCGCGCGCGCGATGCGCGCCCGCACGCGGTCGGCCATCGGCCGGGCGCGATCGCGCGCCGCGCGACCGATCGCGTGCAGCGCGAACTGGCGCGACAGCTCGACGCCGAGCGCCTTCATGGTCTCGAGCTGGCACTGCTCGGTGCGCGGCGGCGGCGAGACGCCCGGCAGCGCCAGGTAGCGCCGGCGCTCGTCGGCCAGGCGCGGCGGCAGCTCGAGCGCGAGCGCGCGCACGAACGCCCAGCGCAGGTAGGCGCGCAGCTCGCCGATCGGCCGCTCGGCGACGGCGCGGTCGACCGCCTGGAGGTACGCGGGCGAGGTGACGTTGAGCTGGATGTCGGGGCGATAGCCGACCATCGCGAGGTACGCCGGCACGTCGAGGTGCGGCGCGAGCGCGGCGAGCGCGTCGGCGGTCATCACGTGCTCGGTCGCGGCCGGGTCGTCGGACGGCGCGGGCATCGCCAGCGCGAGCGCGCGCTCGAGGTCGAACACCGCGGACGCATCGCCGTCCGGGTCGCCGACGCCGGCGAGCCGCAGCATGGTCGCGACGTGGGCGCGATATGCCGCGAGATCGGCCGCGCGGTCGGGCTCGACGTAGATCCGCCACGGCAGCGCGCCGCTGTCGAGCTCGCCGCGATAGCGCGTGCGATCGCCGGGATCGGGCTGCCCGGCGTAGTCGAACAGCGCGGGGACGCCCTCGCGATGCAGCGCGCGCACCGCGGCCATGACGTCGCCGCGCGTCTCGATCGCATCGAGCCGCGCCAGCCACGCCGCGAGCGTGGCATCGGCGGAGCGGTCGTCGGCCATGCACGAGGCGAAGAACGTGCGCAGCCGGCCGAGCTCCGGATCGGCGGGCCCGGTGCCGGCGAGCAGCTGCTGGATCTCGCGGTCGTTGGTCGCGCTGGCCTGGTCGAGTGCCCACTCGGCCTCGTCGCGGTCCGCCGGCACGTGCGCGGGGGTCGCGAACCCGCCGCACGCGTACTGGTAGAAGTCGGTGCACGGATCCCCCGCCGGATCGAACGTCGATCGATCGACCTGCCAGCCGGGAGTGACGGTCGGGCTCGGGCGCGTGCAGGCGATCAGCGCCAGGGCCAACGCGAGTCTCATGGTCGCCGTGATCCACGAGCGCGCCCGGCGGCTTACGTCGCGGCACGCTCGACGCGCGCGAGCCACACCGCGACCGGCACGAAGCACAGCACGAAGCCGGCGGTGAGCAGATAGGGCAGCTCGGTCGTGGTCGCGAACAGCGCGGTGCCGACCAGCGGACCGAGCGCGCCGCCGGCGTCGCCGCACAGCTGGAGCAGACCGGCGGCGGTGCCGCGGCGCTCGGCCGGGACGATCGCGCCGGTCAGCACCAGCACCGACGGCCCCAGCCCCGCGGTGCCGAGCCCGACCAGCGCGATCCCGCCCGCGGTGCCGAGCGCCTCGCCGGCCAGCGCGATCACGACCAGGCCGAGCGCGACCACGGCGAGCGAGACCGCCGCGACGCGCGCGTGCGCGCGGTGGCGATCGCCGTAGCGGCCGGCGAACGTGGTGAACGACGCGTCGGTGATCGACAGGACCGCCATCAGCAGGCCCGAGGTGCCGCGCTCGTCGCGACCGAACACGACGAGGTGGCGGCTCGCGACCAGGAAGCCGAGCGTGCTCAGCACCATGCCGCCGGCCGCGAAGCCGAGCGCGAAGTTGAGGCCGCCGACGCCGACCAGCCGGCGATCGCGCAGCTCGCGCAGCGAGGCGAGGATGTGGGGGCGCATCGAGACCGGCGCGCGCAGATCGGGGACCGAGAACCACGCCGCGCCGAGGGCGATCACGACGGCGGCGTCGGCGATCGCGAACATGCCGGCGTTGCCGACCGCCTCCGACACCAGCCCACCGATCACGAAGCCGATCGGCACGCCGATCACGATCGACGCGCGGATCGCCGCCGCGGTCGCACCGCCGCCGGCCTGGAGCGCGAGCGTCGATGCCGCGATGAACACGCAGGCCGAGCCGGGCCCGTGCAGGATGCGCCCGGCGAGGAACAGCGCGCCCTCGTGGTGCGTGACCAGGCCGACCCAGTAGAGCGCCATCACGACGATCTGCACGGCGAGCCCGACGAGCAGGGTGCGCCGGCCGCCGATCCGGTCGGCGACCACGCCGATCACCGGCGCACACAAGACGCGCGCGGCGCGGTTGGCCGCGAGGATCACGCCGATGAACGCCAGCGACAGCCCGACCTGCTCGCCGACGATCGGGAAGATCGGGAACACGATGCCGCCCGCGATGCCGGCGAGCAGCGTGCCCGGCGCGAGCGCCAGCGCAAGCGATCGCGGCGAGGTGGGCACTACCGCGCGAGCATATCGCGCGCGCCAGGCGTTCGTGCTATCGCGAAGCCATGCGTGCATGGGTGGTCGCGATCGCGGTCGTGGCGTGCAAGGGCGGTACCGGCAAGGACCAGCCGGCTCCGACACCCCCGGCGAAGCCGGCGATCGCGGTCCCGAGCGTCGGCGTCGCGACCGTGCTCGCCAAGGACGACGGGCGGCCGCCGCTGCTCTTGCTCGTCGGTGACGTGGGCGGGGTGCGCCTCGCGACGGCCAGGACCTGGGCCGACCTCGACGGCGGAACGCTCGCGATCGCGAACAAGGCCGGCAAGACCGGCGTGGTCGGTCGCTTCGTTCGCGAGCAGTACGAGCTCGGGCGCGATCCCGCCGACACGGCCGGGCAGTGGGACAAGCTCGACGACAGCGCGCTCGGCGAGCTCGAGGACGCGACCAAGCCGGGCGCTCCCGACCAGGATGATCCGCCGCCGCCGCCGCCGGACGACGAAGACGACAGCGGCGGCACCGGCACCGCGATGGCGCTCGACGAGGGTCGCGGCCAGGCGGCGGAGGATCCGGCGCTCGCGCGCCAGCAGGCGATCGACCAGGCGCGCGCCGCGGGCATCCTCGGCGCGCCGGCTCGTGGCCTCATCGCGGCCGGCGGCCCCGGCGCGCCGAACGAGGACGGCACGCCGAGCCGGGTCGCGCAGGTCGCCGGCGTGGTCGCCAAGGACGGCAAGCTCGATCGGCTGCCCGCGATGATCCTCGTCGCGCCGGCCGTGAAGGCGTCGAAGCTGATCGAGGCCGTCCGCGACACCGGCGCGGCGATCGCGGTCTCCTACGGCGGCAAGATCCGGCCGTTGCACCTGCAGTTCGGCATGCGCGACACCGCGTCGCGATCCTGGCTCGAGGCCCGCGTGTCGGCGGCGAAGATCGTCGTCGAGGCGGTGCCCGACGTGCCGCTCGAGGTCGGCGCGCTCGATCAGCTCGGTGCGGCGGTCGCCAAGGCACGCGCCGCGCACGGCACCGGACCCGACGCGCCGGTCGACGTGCTGGTCGATCCCGACATCTCCGTGCAGCGCATGATCGACGTGATCGTCGCGCTCGACACCGCGGGCGTCCAGACCATCGGCATGGGCGCCATGCCCTCGGCCGACGAGCTCGCGCGCCGCGGCCATCGGATCGCGACGACCGAGGCGGGGCCGCCCGTCGCGCTGGGCGACTTCGACAAGGCAACGATCCGCGCGGTGATCAAGCACTCGGTGCCGCGGATCACCGCGTGCTACGAGACCGCGCTTCAGACCCAGCCGAACCTGTCGGGCACGGTGCAGGCGCAGTTCTTCATCACACCGGCTGGTACGGTGGCGAGCGCGAACGCCGCCGGGGTCAGCCCCGAGGTCGCGAGCTGCATCGCGGGCGTGATCAAGACGCTCGTGTTCCCCAAGCCGAAGGGCGGCGGCGGCGTGCAGGTGAACTATCCGTTCACGCTGCATCCGGCCGGGGAGTGACCCGGTCTCTCCGAGGCGGCGGGTCTCACTCTGGCCAGCGGCGAGCTAGAAAAGGCCGGATGAGCTAGTCCGCCGAGAAGATCGCCCAGTACTGGGTCGGATCGTCGCGGGTCGGCTGCGATTCGACCGCCAGCGTGTACGGATCGACCGCGAGCGACGTGCCCGGGCCGAGGAAGTCGTTGGTCAGCCGGTACACGCCGTCGGTGATCGGCGCGAGGATCCAGTACTGGCCGCTGTAGTTCCCGGTCGCCGCCATCCGGGTGGTGTCGAACGCCATGGCCTCGCCCTGGAACATGTTGGTCAGGCGGTAGTAGCCGCCGCCGAGCGGGGACAGCTCCCAGTACTGGCCCGAGTAGTTGCCGGTCGCCGCGATCACGCCGGTGTCGAGCGAGTAGCTCGAGCCGAGCGCGAGGTTCTGGACGTGAAACCACTCGGCCGGCGTGGTGAACGTCGGGCTCGGATTCGCGCAGCTGAGGCTGCAATGGGCGAGCATGTAGCTCGGGTTGTCCTGGCACTGCGCGGTGAACGCCCACAGCGGGCACTCGCTGTTGTCGTCGGACGCGTCGAGCGCGATCCCGGTGATCGAGTTCACGTCGTACACGTTGGCCATGCCGTCGAAGCTGCCGTTGACGAAGTCCCAGCCGAGCTCGGCCCAGCCGCCGAGCCCCCAGTCCGTGCCCCACGAGTTCATGACCCACACGCCGTTCTCGTCGTAGGCGAACGCGGTGATCGCGTGGCCGCCGAGCAGCGCGTCGCCGTCGTGCGGCGGCCCGACGAGGTAGTTGCTCGAGCTCGCGTTGTCGAGCTCGGGATACACGTTGATCTCGAGGATCGCGGGCCGGCCCTCGGCGATCGTCGCCTCGATCGCCTTCTGCACGCCGCCCGACAGGTTGCTCCGCTTGGTGCCCGTGATCTCGAAGCGCGCCGCGTTGGCCTGCTGCGCGCTCGACGGCTGGGTCGCGCAGTCGAGATCGAACTGCATCGGCTCGTAGTCGCTCTGGGTGTCGACGCCGTGGTGCTGGATCATGCCGAGCACGGTCTCGACGGTGGAGCCGGCCGAGCAATCGCCCTTGACGATCTGCGCATAGAGGAACATCGGCGCGAACGTCGCGCCGGTGTAGCCGTCGTGGTTGGCCCACCATCCGAGCGCGGAGTGCGCGGTCGACCACGTGGTGCACGAGCCGGTCTGGCCCTGATCGCCGGGCGGCGGCGCGTAGCCCGAGATGTCCGCGCTCGGGGGCAGCACGAGGTCGGGCTCGTCGCCGGTGAGGTTCGGCGCGGTGTGGATCGCGCCGTAGCCGTGGTGCCGCGCGGGTCCGTTCGGGCCGGCGGTCGAGGTCACGCCGGAGCCGCCGCCGAGCGCGGCGGGCAGCTGGACGATCGTCGCCGGAGGCTCGGCCGCGGCCGCGCAGGCCGTGAGCACGATCGAGAGACAGGCACGCATTCGAGATCCTCCCGGGACGGCGGCGCGCGGTAGACGCACGGCCCGGGCGAACATTCAGCGGCGCGCGCGATGTAACGTGAGCGCAACTCAGCCGCAGACCAGCGTGACCACCGCGATCTCGCACGACGTGCCCACGCGCAGCGGCGGTCCCCAGAACCCGGTGCCCTCGCTGACGTACAGCCAGGTGTCACCGAACCGGCCGAGCCCGGCGACGCGCGGCTCGAACAGCCGCGACAGCCAGCCGAGCGGCAGCAGCTGCCCGCCGTGGGTGTGCCCCGAGAGCTGGAGATCGACGCCCGCGGCGATCGCGCCGGTGATCGAGTGCGGGTGATGCGCGAGCAGGACGAGCGGCCGCGCCGGATCGCGGCCGGCGGTCGCGCGCGGGATGTCCTCGCCGTGGCCGTGGGCCATGCCGCGCGCCGACGAGTCGTCGACGCCGGCGAGCTCGAACGCGCCGCGCAGCGCGACCCGCTCGTTGCGCAGCGTGCGGATGCCGAGCGTCGCGAGGTGAGCGATCCAGGCGTCGGCGTTCCAGTAGTACTCGTGGTTGCCGGTGACCGCGTAGACGCCGTCGCGCGCGCGCAGCTCGCGCAGCGGCTCGACGTGCGGCGCGAGGTCACCGACCCGGCCGTCGACCAGATCGCCGGTCAGCACCACGAGGTCGGGCGACAGCGCGGCGACCCGGGCGACCACGCGCTCGGCGTAGGCGCGGCCGAGCAGCGCGCCGATGTGGAGATCGGTGATCTGCACGATCGTGTAGCCCGCGGCGTCGGCGGGCAGCCGGGCGAGCGGCACGTGCACGCGGCGCACCACCGGGCCGCGCGCGACGTGGACGAGGCCGTAGACCACGACCGCGCCGGCGAGCGCGGCGCAGACCAGCGCGGCGCTCCGCGGATTCGCGCCGAACGCGGTCGCGACGTGGCTCGCCGCGGCGCCGAGCAGCAGATACAGCGACAGCGCGAACGCGGTGTAGAGCACGCGCAGGTACGGCCGCTTGACGTCGCGGGGCATGCCGCGAAAGCCGAGCACCGCGATCGGCAGGCACGGCGCGAGCACGACGACCGCGGCGCTGGCGAGCGCGTGCCACGGCGCGGGAAGCTCGGCGCGATCGACCAGCCGCCACCAGATGTAGGCGTGGGTCGCGGCGAGGATCGCGAGCGCGATCCAGATCCGTCTCGACCAGCGGCGCACCGATGCGTTGTAGCACGCGGGCGATCGCGGCGACGCGGCGAGCGCGAGCGGCCGGCCGCCGTGACAAGCTACGCGCATGGAGCTGCATGCCTGCCTGCCCGCCGAGCTCGCCGGCGCGACCATCACGCGGATCGCCGCGGGGCTGTCAGGCGCCGGGGTGTACCGCGTCGAGGCCGCGGGCGCGAGCTACGTGCTCAAGGTCGCGGCCGACGCCGAGCCGATCGCCGCGTGGCGGCGGCGCGCCGAGGTCTACCAGCTCGCCGCAGCCGCCGGGCTCGCGCCGCGCGTGATCCACGTCGACGAGGCGCATCGCGCGATCACCAGCGCGTTCGTCGCCGATCGCTCGCTGTTCGCGCTGCTCGGCGATCCGCGCACGCGCGCCGGCGCGATCGACCAGCTCGGCGCGACGCTGCGCCGGGTCCACGACCTGCCGCTGCCGGAGGGCGCCGAGCCGCGCGACCTCCGCGCGCTGCTCGGACAGGTGTGGTCGTCGGTCGCCGCGATCGCCACGCCGTCGTTCGTCGGCGAGGCGGTGGCCGGCGCGCTCGCCGAGGTCGCGCCGCCGAGCGAGCGCGCGCTGGTGCTCTCGCACAACGACGTGAACCCGTCGAACCTGATCCACGACGGCGAGCGCGTCCTGCTGCTCGACTGGGACGCCGCCGGGCCGGCGGATCCGCTGTTCGATCTCGCGGCGCTCGCGCTGTTCCTGCGGCTCGACCGGCCGAGCTGCGCGGCGCTGATCGCCGCGCACGACGGCGCGCCGCCGGCCGCGCTGCCGCAGCGCTTCGGCTACTTCCGCCGCCTCATCGCGGTCGCGGTCGGCGTGATGTTCCTGCACCTGGCGCGCGCGAGCGGTCATGCCGGGGCGAGCGACGACCCCGGCGGCACGCTCGCCGACTGCCACCGGCGCATGCGCACCCGCGCGCTCGACCTCGCGACGCCCGACGGCCGCTGGGCGTACGGCCTCGCGCTGATCAGGGAGAGCTCGACCCCGATCCCGTAGCCGAACCGCCCTGGCAGCTGCAGGTCGGCGTCGGCGTGGTGCCGACATCGAGCACCTCGCACGGCGGCGCGCACGCCTGGACCAGCGTGAACACCAGCGAGCGCTCGGCGCTGCACGACGCCACCGGCACGGTCGACCCGCCGACCGACGCGTTTGCACACAGGCTCGCGATCGTCCAGGTCTCGTCGTCGGTCACGGTGAACGCGGTCGCGTCGGCGGCGGTCAGCGTGTAGTCGAGCTCGACCGAGCCGGTGCCGTCCGGACACAGCGTGATCGTCGAGCCGAGCGGCGGCACGCGCGCGGTGTAGCCCTCCGCGGACTCGAGCTCGTAGCGCTGGACGTTGCTCGACGAGCTCTGGTCGGTGAACGTGATCACGCTGGAATCGGCGTAGATGCTGGTCAGCGCGCTGCCGACGAAGCGCGGCGGATCGCAGGTATCGGTCTGCGTGGTCGCGTTCATCTCGTAGATCCCGGTCACGACCTGGCTCGGCTCGAGCGTCTGTTGCTGGGCGAGGTTGCAACCGGCGAGCGCGATCACGAGCAGCGAGGCTTTCACGCAGGCGTGGCTTCGCAAGCGCCGTGCCTTCCAGGTTCCGGCGGGTTAGCCGCGCCGGTAGGGCCGCGCCGTGCCGCTCCGGCAACGCCACCCGCCGCGGGCGTGACGGATTGACGCCACGCCCGCGGCCACGCCACCACGACAGGACTCAGCGACGCTTCTTGGGCTCCTCCCCCGGGTCTCCGCCGCCCGTGATCAGCTTCAGGTCGTCGAGCTGGATCTCGCGGACCTTGATCGGGTTGAGCTTCGGTTGCAGCGTCCGTGTCGGCTTCCTCATGTCAGTCTCCTTGCTGGTTCGATGCGCCAGGCCGCACCGCACACGCGGCGCGCTCCACCTCGCGCAACAGGGTCCGGTACTCCGCGATGCGATGCGCCGCGCCGCGGCGCTCGATCGCGTCGGCCCGGGCGACGAACCGCGCGCGCTCGCGCACCAGCCGCTCGGCGTCGAGGCCGTCGAGCATGCGCTCGGCGCGCTCCGGCGTGACCGCGCTGTGCCGGGCGAGCCGCGCGCCGATCGTTGCGCCGGCGGTCCTGCCCTTGCGATCGCGCAGGCCGATCAGCAGATCGCGCGGCGCGAACGGCCGGCTCGATGCCTCGGGGACGAACGGTAGCTGGCGCGCCAGCTCGCGGGCGGCGGCGGTCGCGGGCGCCGGCGCGACGGCGAGCCAGCGCGCGAGCACGCGGGCGAGCGCGTCGCGATAGCGCGCGCGCAGCGCGGCCCAGCCGTAGCGGCGATCGAGCGCGCGCAGCTCGTAGGTCACGCCCTCGGCGATGTGCTCGATCGCGAGCAGCGCGTTCTGGAGGTACTGCAGCGAGCAGGTGTACGCGTCCCTCATCACGTTCGCGTTGGTCGCGAACGTGGTGCGCGTGAAGTACAGCCGCGCGGTCTCGCCCGGGCGCACGACGTGGCGGCCGAGCGGCGGCCGGAGCGGGCGGCCGAAGTGAAACTCGACGTCCTCGGTGTCGAACACGCGGGTGAACAGATCGGCGTTGTCGTGCCAGCTCGCGTCGGTCAGGCCGAACAGCCGCGCTTCGGCGAGCGCGAGCATCGCGTGGTCGACGATCGCGTCGAACAGGGCGTGGACGTCGTCGAGCTCGAGCCCGTCGCCGGTGCGGCCGACGAAGCGATTGACCAGCTGGCGCCACAGCACGATCCGCGTGAAGTACGGCTTGACGCACAGCGCGCCGCGCAGGTAATGCAGGTGGCCGAGCCGCAGCGGGCTGCCCTGGCGGCCGAGCAGGAAGAAGTCCTCGCGCTCGCCGCGCGCGCGCGGCACGAGCAGCGCGAAGTCGTGCGGGATCTGCGGCAGCGCCGACAGCTCGCGCACGATCGCCGAGCCGTGGATCGCGCGCACGACGCGATCGACCGCGAGCCGGCCGTCGGTGACGCGCGGATGCGCGAGCGGCGGCGCGTGCGCGGTGCGGCCGACGCCCTTCACCTGCATGCCGCCCACGAACACCGAGCGGCCCGAGCCGAGCGTCGCGGCGCCCATGCACACGTAGGTGTCGGACGGCAGCTCGAGCGGTCCGCGATCGGCGATCGCGACCGCATAGCGGCGCTCGACCTCGCGCGGCGCGAGCGCGGCGCCGTCGCGGATCCACACGCTGCGCGCGGCGATCGGCCTGCCCCGGTTGACCAGCAGCACGGTGCGGCGCAACGCCTCGAGCGCGGCGAGCGAGGCCGCCGGCGAGGTATCGATGTGACCCGTCACGCTGCCAGAACGCAGCGCCCGGGCGATCTTCCCGCGAAAAATTCGCGCCGCGAGATCGCGGACTTACGAGCGCGACCGGGCCTTCGCCTCGTGCGCGCCGTCGGCCTCCGCGATCGCCTGGTACAGCCGGGCCCGCTTCGCGAAGCCGACCGCGGCCTCGGCCAGCGCCTTCGCGATCGCGCCGCGCGACGGGCTCGACGTATCGATCGCCGCGAGCTCGGCGCGAGCTCTGCGACGCGGCGTCGAGCGCGCGCTCCACGACGAGGAAGCCGCGATCGTTGGCGAAGCCCGCGCCGCGCAGATCCGGCCGCTGGTCATCCGGCGGCGGAGGCGCCGCAGCCTGCCAGCACCAGCCATCCGCGCTGCGCATCATGGCCGGAATGTACGACCGCCGGACCGTGGTATGCCGTCGCCGTGACCCGACCCAGCCGCGCCTCGTTCGCGCTCGCCGCCCTCGCCTTCGCCGGCTGCGGCTCGAGCACCACCGCCCCCGTCGCTCCCACCGCTCCGGTCGCGCCGCCGCCGGCCCCTGCGCCCGCGCCGATGCCGCCGCCACCTCCAGCCCCCCCGGTCGCCGTGAACCCGTTCTTCGAGCCCAGCCCGCTGCCCCTGCACTACCCGCAGTTCGACAAGATCCACGACGACGACTTCATGCCCGCGTTCGACAAGGGCATGGCCGAGCAGCGCCGCGAGATGGACGCGATCGCGCACGATCCCGCCGCGCCGACGTTCGACAACACGATCGTCGCGATGGAGAAGACCGGCGCGCTGCTCGCGCGCGTGCAGAAGACGTTCTCCAACCTCAACCAGTCCAACAGCGACGACGCGATGCAGAAGATCGAGTCCGACGTGACGCCGAAGCTGCAGGCGCACCAGGACGCGATCCTGCTCGATCCGGCGCTGTTCGCCCGGGTCGACGCGGTCTACCAGCAGCGCGACAAGCTCGGGCTCGATCCCGAGTCGCTCCAGCTGGTCGAGCGCTACGAGCGGACGTTCCTGCGTGCCGGCGCCAGGCTCGCCGATGCCGACAAGCAGAAGCTCAAGGACATCAACGTCGAGATCTCGTCGCTGACGACCAAGTTCCGCCAGAACACCTTGCAGGCGACCAAGGACGGCGCGGTCGTGGTCGACGACGTCGCGCAGCTCGACGG
>DATJAE010000275.1:0-15284 GCA_035516595.1 Kofleriaceae bacterium
CGCCGGGTCGACGCCGACAAGAGCTCGATCGGCACGAAGTTCCCCGCCGTGGTGCGCGACCTCTCGACCAACGGCGCGTTCATCTCGGGCGCGCCGCTGCCGCTGCTCGCGCGCGTCGCGATCAAGTTCGAGGTCAAGGGCATCGGCCCGATCGACGCGATCGGCTGGGTGCTGTGGCAGCGCATGGACGACTGCGAGCTGCCGTCGGCGCCGACCGCCACGATGCTGCCCAAGGGCTTCGGGGTGCTGTTCGAGGCGATCCCGATGGACACCCGCGCCGCGATCGCCGCGCTGGTCGGCCAGGCCAAGAAGCAGGGTGGCGCGTAGCTTCCGGTTCCAGCCGCGCTACCGCGGGATCGCGCTGACCGCGATCGGCGTGGGCGGCGGGCTCGGCGTGGTCGCGGTGGCGACCCTGGGCGCGGCGCTGCTGCCGCTCGCGACCGGCGCGGTCGGCGTCGTGCTCGGCGCCGGCTACCTGCTGTCGCCGTCGTGGAAGCTCGCGGTGGTGGTCGACGACGACGGGCTCGAGGTGCGCGGCCCCAGGCGGCCGCGGTTCCGCATCGCGTGGGGCGACGTCGTGCGCGTGATCGCGGCGCCGAGCTCGCAGACCTGCTTCGTCGACGGCGGCGCGCCGGAGCGCAGCTTGCTCGTGCCCGGGGTCGGCGCGCCCGCGCCGTACGACCTCGAGGACAAGCGCGCGCTCTACGACGCGATCCTCGCGCACGTCGACCCCGCCAAGGTCGAGCGGGTCGCGTCGCTCGAGGCGGCGCGCAAGGCCAAGGCGTGATGCTAGGGTGTCGGCGTGTCGTACCTGCTGCCATCCCGCACGATCAAGTTCGACGCCGCGCTGCGCGATCTGGCGAGCGGCAGCCCGAAGGCGCGCGCGCTCGCGGCGCACGCGCTCGGCGCGGTGACCGACCCGGCCGAGCAGCGCCGCGCCGGCGACGCACTGGTGCGCGCGCTCGACGACGATCGCCCGGAGGTGCGCGCCGAGGCGTGCGCGTCGCTCGGCGAGCTCGGCCAGGCCGGCGCCCTGCCCGCGCTGATCAAGCGACTCGACGACGGCGCGACCACGGTGCGCCAGAACGCCGCGATCGCGCTCGGCACGCTCGGCGATCCGGCCGGGTTCCAGCCGCTCGCCGCGGCGCTGCGCGAAGGCCCGGCGGACCTGCGCTTCCAGGCCGCGACCTCGCTCGCCGAGATCGATCCGACGCGCGCCTACGACCTGCTGGTCGCGTCGCTTCGCGATCGCGATCCGAAGGTGGTCGGCGCGGTCGCGCTGTCGCTCGGCGCGATCCACGACGCGCGCGCGCTCGAACCGCTGGCCGGCGAGCTCGACCACCCCGACGACGGCGCGCGGTTCGACGTCGCGTACGCGCTCGCCGAGCTCGGCGACCGGCGCGGCCTGCGCGTGCTCGCGCGCGCGCTCGACGACCAGGAGCGCGCGTGGGACGCGGTGTCCGCGCTGGGCTGGCTCGACGCCAAGGACGAGCTCGCGCGCGCGATCGCGAACAAGAAGACGCCGCACGAGGCCGCCGTGCTCGCCGCCGGTGCGCTGGTCCGGATCGACGGCGACGATGTCGCGGCGCGCCGCGTGCTGCTCGACGCGCTGGTCGCGCGGCGCGGCCACGTCCGCGGGCTCGCGATCGAGCAGCTCGGGCTGGTCGGCGGCGCCTGGGCCAGGGCGCCGCTCGAGAAGCTGGCGCGCTCGGGCAAGGGCATCGACCTGCTCGAGCCGATCGCGACCGCGATCCGCGCGATCGACGGGCGCGCCAAGGCGGCCCCGTGAGCCTGTTCGACTCGCACGCGCACGTCGACGGCCCCGAGTTCGACGCCGATCGCGACGCCGTGCTCGCGCGCGCCCGCGCCGCCGGGGTGGCGCGGCTGGTCGTGATCGGCGCGGTCGGCGATCCGTCGAGCGCCGAGCGCGCGGTCGCGCTGGCCGAGCGCGATCCCGCGATCTGGGCGACCGTCGCGACCCACCCGCACGACGTCGCCCAGATGACGCCGGCGTGGTGGCAGACCCACGAGCGGCTCGCCCGGCATCCGCGGGTCGTCGCGATCGGCGAGACCGGGCTCGACTACTACTACGACCACTCGCCGCGCGACGCGCAGCAGGGCGCGTTCGGCCGGTTCATCGAGCTGGCGCGGGCGGTCACAAAGCCGGTGGTCTGCCACATCCGGGATGCCCACGACGACGCCCGCGCGATCCTGCGCGAGCATCGCGCGCCCGAGCTCGGCTGCATCATCCACTGCTTCACCGGTACGCCCGACGACGCCCGCGCCTACGCCGAGCTCGACTGCTACGTGTCGTTCTCGGGCATCGTCACCTACAAGACCGCGCAGGCGCTGCGCGACGCCGTGCCGCTCGTGCCGCGCGATCGCCTGCTGATCGAGACCGACTGCCCGTACCTGTCGCCGGTGCCGCTGCGCGGCCGGCGCAACGAGCCGGCGCACCTCGTCCACACCGCGCGCGCGGTCGCCGCGGCCGCGGGCGTGGGCCTCGACGAGCTGTGCGAGCTCACCACCGCGAACGCGCGGCGGATCTACGGCGTCGCCTGATCGCCGACCGGGGTCGCGAGCTCGCCGGCGAGGTCGACCTGCGCGGTGGTCGCGGCGTCGAGCCAGCGCACCAGCGCCGCGGGGTCGCCGTCGAGCGGCGGCACGACCCGGGTGTCCCAGGTGCGCAGGGTGCGCGACGCGAACGAGAACTCGAGCACCAGCGAGCTGGTCCCGACGAAGCTCGCCGGGCCGAGCATGAACGGCTCGCGGCGGATCACCGCGCCCGCGCCGGTCGTCCGATCCCACAGCCGCACCGTGCCGTCGCTGCCCGTGCTGATGAGGTGCCTGCCGTCGGGCGCGAACGCGACGCCGTCGAGCGAACCGACATGGCCGCGCAGCTCCTGCACGCGGGCGGTCGGGATGTCGAGCACGCGCACCAGGCCGTCGGTGCACGCCGCCGCGAGCAGCGTGCCGTCGGGCGAGAACGCGAGGTTCCACGGGATGCCGTGGAACGCCAGACGCGCGCGCTCCGCGCCGCTCGCGACGTCGATCACCCGCGCGGTGCCGTCGCGGCTGGACACCCCGAGCAGCCGGCCGTCGTCGGAGAACACCACGGTGAACGCGCGGTCGCCGAGCTGGACCAGCGGGCGCACCGCGCCGGTCGCGACCTCGACGAGCCGGATCGCGCCGCTCGGATCCGCCTGGGCCAGCCACGCCCCGTCCGCCGACAGCGCGGACGGCCCGGTGCCCGGCGCGACCAGGCCGGCGAGCGGCGGGACGCGGCGGTGCGTGCCGGCCGCGAGGTCGTAGACCTCGAGCGACCTGTCCTCCGCGATCACCAGCGCGTGCCTGCCCGTGCTGGACAGACACGAGTCCTCGACGTGCGGCGGCACGTCGGGCAGCTCGCGGCGCGCGCCGGTCGCGACGTCGATCATCATGACGTGACCCTCGGGATCGCGCGCGAGCAGCTGGCCCGTGGTCGACATCCGATCGTCGGCGATCAGGCCGCGATCGCGACGGACGTCGCCGTCGCGCCAGCGCCACAGCCGCACCGCGCGGTCGCCCGAGACCGACGCGATCGCGCTGCCGTCGCCGGAGAACGCGGCGTCGACCACCGCGGTCTGGTGGCCGAGCAGCTCGCGCGCGCGGAGCTCGTCGATCAGGTGCAGCCGGATCTCGCCGCCGAAGCCGACCGACAGGAACACCGCGCCGTCGGGCGAGAACGCCAGACCCTGGCGAAAACACCGCTCGTCGCTCGCGAGCAGCTGCGCGGTGCCCGTCGCCGCATCGAACAGCCACAGCGCGTGGGTGCGGCCCACCAGGCTGCAGGTCACGAACCGCGCGCCGTCGGGCGACGGCGTGATCAGCGCGACGGCGTCGGGCGCCGCCGCGATCCGCCGGGTCTCGCCCGTGGTCGGGCGCCACAGCACGAGCGCGTCGCCCGCGGCCGCGGCGATCCACTGACCGTCGCCCGACGCGACCAGGTCGCGCGGCGGCGCGGCCAGCCGGGTGTGCGCGGTGATCGTGCCGGTGGCGAGGTCGCGCACCGACAGCTCGGCGCCGATCGCCATCGCGACCGCGCGCGAGCCCGGCACGAACGCGATCTGGCGGGAGGCGTCGTCGCCGGGCAGGCTCACCGGCTCGCCGCCCGGCATCCGCCACAGCCGCGCGCCGCCCTCGATGTGGCGGACCATCAGCAGCGCGCCGTCCGGCGAGAACTGCACGTTCGGCCCGCCGACGTGCTCGCCGGCGAGCAGGCGCGACTGCCCGGTCGCGACCTGCCACACCCGCACGCGCTCGTGGCCGTCGCTGGTCGCGACCAGCGCGCCGTCGGGCGAGAACACCGCGCGGTCGCCGATCCCGTCGGGCGCGTGGGCGTCGCGGCGCGCACCGGTCGCGACGTCGATCAGGGTCAGCGTGCCGTCCGCCGCGCCGAGCGCGATCGTCTTGCCGTCGGGCGAGAACGCGATCGACGACGCCGGCCGGGCGAGCGCCCACACGTCGTGCGCGACGCCGCGCGCCCGCGCATCGGCCGCGATCGCCGCCGCGGTCGGCCAGTCCGGCGCGGTCGTCGGATAGCGCTTGAGCCAGGCCAGCGCCGAGGTCGGATCGCGGGTCAGCTCGGCGCGCGCCTGGAGCAGCACGAGCTGCTCGTTGCGCGCGGTCGCGACGTTGCGCGCGGCCTCGGCGTCGGCGCGCGCCGCGACCGCCACGTCGCGCGCCGCCGAGATCCGCACGACGCTGACCGCGCCGACCGCGGCGAGCACGGCGGCGGACGCGAGCACCAGCTTGTGGCGGCGCACGAATCGCGCCGCACGCTGCCACGCGGTGTAGTGGCGCGCCGCGACCAGCTGGCCGGTCTCGAACCGGGTGAGATCGGCCACCAGCTCGCCGGCGTCGCGATAGCGCGCCGCCGGATCGCGCGCCATCGCCTTGCCGACGATCGCGGCGAGATCGCGCGGCACGCCGGGCTCGCGCTCGCGGATCCCCGGCGGCGGACCGGCGAGCACCGCGGCGACCACCGCCTCCGGCGCCGCCCGGGCGTACGGCGCCACCCCGGCGAGCACCTCGTAGAGCATCGCGCCGAGCGCGTAGACGTCGGCCCGCTCGTCGACCGGCTCGCCGCGCGCCTGCTCGGGCGCCATGTAGCCGGGCGTGCCGACCACGCTGCCGAACGCGGTGTGCGACGCCGGACCCGCCGGCGCGCCGCCCGGTGCCGGCGCCGCCTCGTCGCGCAGCTTGGCGAGCCCCCAGTCGATCACGACGGTCTCGCCGAACTCGCCGACCAGCACGTTCGACGGCTTGAGGTCGCGATGGATGACGTGCTGCGCGTGCGCGTAGGCGAGCGCGTCGACCGCCGCGATCACGTGGCGCAACAGACCGATCCGCTCGGCCAGGGTCGCGCGCTCGGCGATCACCTTGTCGAGCGAGCGGCCGATCACCCGCGGCATCGCGTAGAACGGCTTGCCGTTCGGCCACCGCCCGGCCTCGTAGACGTGGATGATCGCGGGGTGCTGCAGGCGCGCGGTGATCAGCGCCTCGCGCTCGAACCGCTCCTGGTGATCGCGGGTCCGGCGCAGCAGCTCCTTGATCGCCACATCGCGGCCGAGCCGGCGATCGCGTGCCTCGATGACCCGGCCCATGCCACCCCGCCCGAGCTCGCCTCCGAAAACGTAGCGGTCGCGGTCGACCACGGGCAGCTCGCCCGTCCCCGGGTCCTCGTCCTCGCCTTCCGTGTCGTCGGGGGTCGAGGTATACGACTTGGTCTCCATCCCCTGGCGGCCACTATATGCGCTGGCGGCTTCGAGTTTCCGGTAGTTGACGGCCAAGGCTTTGGCCGGTATAGATTCGCTCCTCGTTTCGGAGACATGTCCATGTCGCTCAAGATCGGCCTGCTCGGCAAGAAGCTCGGTATGACCCAGGTGTTCGCGGAGGACGGCGAGGCCGTCCCGGTCACCGTGATCCAGGCCGGTCCCTGCCACGTCATCGGCACGCGCACCGCAGAGCGCGACGGCTACTCGGCGCTGGTGCTCGGCTTCGACGAGAAGCCGGTGCGGCTCGCCAACAAGCCCGAGCTCGGCGTCGCCAAGACGTGGAACGGCAAGCCGCAGCGCTTCGTGCGCGAGATCCGGCTGGCGCCCGAGGAGGTCGCGAAGTTCACGGTCGGCCAGGTGCTCGGCCCCAAGGACGTGTTCGCCGACAACATCCCGGTCGACGTCGAGGGCTCGAGCAAGGGCAAGGGCTTCCAGGGCGTGCTGAAGAAGCACCACATGAAGGGCATGCGCAACAGCCACGGCACGCACGAGTACTTCCGCCACGGTGGATCGATCGGCTGCCGCCTCACCCCGCAGCGCGTCCACAAGGGCAAGCGCATGTCGGGCCAGATGGGCAACGAGACCAAGACGGTCCAGAACCTCCAGCTGTTCAAGATCCTCGCCGACGAGAACTGCATCCTGGTGCGCGGCGCCGTGCCGGGCGCGGCCAACGACTACGTCGTGATCACGAAGGCGGCCACGCGCACGGGCTACAAGCGCAAGGGCATGGGCAAGGAAGAGGTGCGCTCGAAGAACCCGCTGAAGGCGTCGAAGAAGGCGGCGGCGGGCCGCGGCTAGCACCGGCTCCGGCGCGATCCAGAGGTTGTTCATGTCGCGCCACAAGCTCGCCGATCGATCGATCCGTCGCGATCGCTTTCATCAGAAGGCCAAGCGCGAGGGCTTCCTCGCGCGCGCGGTGTACAAGCTCGAGGAGCTCGACCAGCGCTTCGCGATCTTCGCGCCCGGCCAGCGCGTGCTCGATCTCGGCTGCGCGCCGGGCTCGTGGCTGCAATACGCGCGCGGCAAGGTCGGCGAGCGCGGCGTGCTGGTCGGGCTCGACCGCGCCCCGCTGCGCGGCGACGTCGCGGGCGCGCGCATCGTGGTCGGCGACGTCATGACGATCGACCCGGCCGAGCTGCGCGGCGAGCTGCCGGCCTTCGACGTCGTGCTGTCGGACATGGCACCCGACACCAGCGGGGTGCGCAGCCTCGATCAGGCGCGCTCCGAGGCGCTGTTCGAGCGCGCGCTCGAGCTCGCGATCGCCCTGCTCGCGCCCGGCGGCACGTTCGTCGGCAAGCTGTTCCAGGGCCCGGACTTCAAGAAGCTGCTCGACGCGGTGCGCGCGCGGTTCGCGACCGCGAAGACCGCCAAGCCCGAGTCGAGCCGACAGATCTCGATCGAGCAGTACATCGTCGGCACGGGGTTCTCGCCGCGATGAGCGCGCCGCTGCGCATCGCGATCGACGCCTGGGGCGAGCCGCCACCGCGCAAGATCCAGCAGGCGGTCGACGTGCTGCACGCCGGCGGGGTCGCGGCGTACCCGACCGACTCGATCTACGCGCTCGGTTGCGCGATCGAGGCGCGCGACGCGATCGAGACGATCTACCGCGCCAAGGGGATGAGCAAGAACCAGCGGCTCGCGCTGATCTGCCCCGACCTGTCGACCGCGTCGCAGTTCGGGATGTTCTCGCAGACCGCGTTCCGGCTCGCGCAGCGGATCTTTCCCGGGCCGTACACCCTCGTCGTGCCCGCGACCCGCGAGGTCCCCAAGCTCCTGACCGACGCCAAGCGCCGAACCGTGGGCATCCGCGTGACCAGCCACCCGATCGCGCAGGCGCTGGCGCGCGGGCTGGGCCGGCCGCTCTTGACGTCGAGCGCGATCCCGCCCGGTGAGGGCGTGCCGTGCCGCGACGCCGACGAGGTGCTCGAAGCGTTCGGCAAGTTCGTCGACGTCGTGATCGACGCGGCGCAGACCCCGGCCGAGCCGTCGACCGTGCTCGAGGTCGATGGCGACGAGGTCCGCCTGCTCCGGCTCGGCCAGGGCTCGATCGACGGCATGGACGTGATCGAGGTCGAGCCGCCGCGCGCGGCCGCGGGCCGCCGGCGCTGACCCGGTTCGCGCTCGGCCCGTCAGTGATGGTGATGGTGCGGGGCGGGCGCGCCGGGCTTGCCGGCCTCGGGCGGGACCGGCACGCCGAGCTTCTCGGGCAGCTTGGGGTCGCATTGCACCGCGACCCGGCCGATCTCCTCGGGCGGCACCTTGTCCTTGATCTGCGTCAGCTGGGCCTCGGCGTCGGACTTGTCGCGCGCGGTCGCGCCCTTGTGGGTGCACAGCGCCTCGGCGAGGGTGAGCTGGACCTGCGGGGTCACCGCGCCCGATTCCTTGATCAGCGGCTCGAGCAGGGTCAGCGCGCGGTCGGGCTCGTTGTTCTTGAGCACGATCCTGGCCTGGAGCGCGCGCGCCGGGTAGTAGCCGGAGTTGAGCGTGAGCGCCTTGTCGAGCTGCGTGCCCGCGCCGGGCAGATCGCCCGCGGCGAGCAGGATCTCGGCGAGCGTGGTGCGCGTGCGGTACGCGAGCGGGTTCGGCGTGTCGTCGCTGGTCGGCTCGGCGACCGCCTGCTCGAGCTGCGGCTGCGCGTCCTTGCTGTCGCCGACCGCGAAGTACGCCATGCCGAGCGCGTGGCGCGATAGCCGGGTCTTGAACTTGTGCGCGACCTTCTCGAGCGCGTCGGCCGCGGCCTGACGCTCCTTGTCGGTCACCGACTCCATGTGGGCTTCCTCGCGCAGGATCTGGGCCTCGAAGTTGTCGGGCGCCTTCTTGAGCACGTCGTCCATGTCGGCGAGCGCGTCCTTCGGCTTGCCGAGATCGAGCTCGGCGCCGGCGCGGAGGATGCGCGAGCGCACGCTGTCGAGCTTGGACGCGATGTCGAGCGCCTTCTCGGGCAGGCCCGACGCGAACGCGAGCCCGGCATCGACCAGCATCACCGACGGATCGTCCTCGGGCTTGCCCTTGCCGTACCACGCGATCCGGCCGCGCGCGTCGGCCGCTTCCTTGTACTCGCCGCGGATGTAGTGCATCCACGCGATGCGCGTCAGGAAGTGCGGCTCGATCGGCGGGTGCGACGCGGTGGCGAGCTTGAGCGACTCCCCGCTCTTGGTGTAGTCCTCGATGCTGGCCTCGGCGAGCGCGAGCGCGAGCGCGCGATAGCTCGCCACGCGCGGCCCGATGTTCTTGTCGAGCTTGACGTTGAGGTCGTCGATCGCCTGATCGAGCTGCACCGAGGCCTCGGCGCGCGCGAGCGACTTGCCGAGCACGGCGAGCGGGTGGTCCTTGGTCTTCGCGGTGACCTTGTCGTAGAGCGCGAACGCCTCGTCGAGCGAGCCCTCGTCGACCAGCAGGTCGGCCTCGTCGATCATCGCGACCTCGAGGCCGTCGTCGCCCTCCGCGGCGCTCTTGAGCTCGGCCTTGGCGGCCTTGCGCTCGCCCGCGGCGAGCAGCGCGCGACCCTTGAGCCAGCGCGCCCACTTGTCGCCGTCGTTCTTGGCGAGGTAGGCGTCGAGCGACTTCTCGACCTCGCCGAGCGTGGTCGCCGGCGCCTCGAGCGTGCCGAGCCGCGACAGCTCGACCGCGGCGCGGCCGATCACCAGCTCGCGCGTGCCGGGCTCGTCGTTCTTGAGATCGTGCGCGGCGCGCTTGAGCGCGGTGTCCGCGCGATCGACGTCGGTGCCGTAGAGCAGCGCCTCGATCGCGGTGGTCTCGCCGACGTAGGCCAGCGTCTTGAGGTTGCCCGGATCCTTGTCGAGCGCCTCCTGCAGCTTCTTGAGGCTCTGCTCGAGGCCGTCGAAGTCGCCCGCGACGATCGAGGTCTTGGCCTCCTTCTGCAGGCGCGCGACCGCCTCGTTCTTCTGGCGCTCGCTCCAGTAGTACCAGAACCCGCCGCCACCGATCCCGAGCACCAGCACGACGAACAGGAAGATGAACGCGCGCCGGGTCGAGCGACCCCACCGGCGATCCGGGCGCAGGTCGAAGTCGGCGTCGGGCACGCGCACGCCGGCGACGTCGAGCAGCCCGCCGGTGAGCAGATCGTTCAGGTAGGTCTCGCCGACCGCCGCCGACTGGCGCAGCGACGCGGCCGCCGCGTTCTGCTGCTTGGCCGCGATCATGCGCGGCCGCACGCCCTCGACGCTCGCCGGCGGCGGCGCGGTCGGCTTCTGGGTGCGGCTCGACGGCGGCTCGGGTGCGCGGGGCGGCGGCGCGGCGGGCGCCGGCGGCAGCGCCATGGTCGGCGCGGCCGGCGCGGCCATCGGCACCGGCGGCGCCGCCATCGGCTGGCTGCGCGGTGCGGGCCTGGGCGGCGCGGATCGCGCGGCCGGGGGCTCGTCGAACGAGATCCCGTAGTTGGTCTCGCCGCGCGGCGGCATCGCGTTGGGGATCGGCGGCGGCGCGTCGAGCGCCTGCCCGGCGCGCGCGCGCTTGAGCATCGCGAGGATGTGCGGGCTGGTCGGATCGAGGTTCTGCGCGTGCTGCAGCACCGGCACCGCGCGCTCGAAGTCGTTGCGGCGGAGCAGGACCTCGCCGAGCAGGGCGAAGCCCTGGCGGTTCGAGCGATCGACCTTGACCACGCGCAATAGCTCGCCCTGCGCCTCCTTCCACTGGTGCATCGCGGCAAACGCGCGCGCCAGCATGACCCGACCCTCGAGGCTATCGGGCGCGGCTTCGAGCCCGACGTTCCCCACCGAAATCGCGTCCTTGGGCCGGCCGAGCGCGAGATAGGCCTCTCCGAGATCGATGAACGCCGGCGACGACGGGTCGCGGCGAACCAGATCGATCAGCTCCTCGATTTCTTGTGCCGTAGGCCGGCGATCGGGATCGACCATCAGCTCATCGAGGGTAACCCAGCACCGCGCCGCGATCCAGCCGGGTATGCTCGTCGGCGATGGGCTCGAGCTTCGGCGTGCTGTTCCGGATCACGACGTTCGGCGAGTCCCACGGCCCGGGGCTCGGCGTGGTGGTCGACGGCTGCCCGCCCCGGCTCGCGCTCGACGCCGCGGACATCCAGGCCGCGCTCGATCGCCGCCGGCCCGGGCAATCGCGCCTGGTAAGCCAGCGCCAGGAGGAGGATCGCGTCGAGATCCTGTCGGGCGTGCTCGACGGCCAGACCCTCGGCACGCCGATCGCGATGCTGGTGCGCAACCAGGACGCGCGCGGCAAGGACTACGACGAAATCGCACGCGCCTACCGGCCGAGCCACGCCGACTATACCTACGACGCGAAGTACGGCATCCGCGCGGTCGCGGGCGGCGGCCGGGCGAGCGCGCGCGAGACGCTCGGCCGGGTCGCCGGCGGCGCGGTCGCGCAGCGCCTGCTCGAGGCGCGCGGCGTGGCGATCGTGGCGTGGGTCGACGAGGTCGCGGGCATCCCGGCGCGGGTCGACGACGCCGCGGTGACGCGCGACGCGGTCGACGCCACGCCGATCCGCTGCCCGGATCCCGGCGCCGCGCAGAGCATGATCGAGCGGGTCGAGCGGGCGCGCAAGGACGGCGACTCGGTCGGCGGCGTGATCCGCGCGATCGCGCGCGGCGTGCCGGCCGGCTGGGGCGAGCCGGTGTTCGACAAGCTCGATGCCGACCTCGCCAAGGCGATGATGAGCATCCCGGCGGTCAAGGGCGTCGAGATCGGCTCGGGGTTCGCCGGCACGCTGCTCACCGGCAGCACGCACAACGACCTGTTCTACCGGCGCGACGACGGCGCGATCGGCACCCGCACCAACCGCTCGGGCGGGATCCAGGGCGGGATCTCGAACGGCGAGCCGGTGACCGTGCGCGTGGCGTTCAAGCCGACCGCGACGATCATGCGGCCGCAGGACACGGTCGATCGCGACGGCAACCCGACCGTGCTCGAGCCGCGCGGCCGCCACGATCCGTGCGTGCTGCCGCGCGCGGTCCCGATCGTCGAGGCGATGCTCGCGCTCGTGCTCGCCGACCACTGCCTGCGCCAGATGACCCGCGCCTAGCCGCGGACGCAGCGGCCCTCGCACACCACGAGCTCCCAGCCGTGGCGCGCGCACACGATGCGATCGCCGTCGACGAAGCCGTCGCTGATCGGCCCGCCGTCGTGCGGGCAGCGATCGTCGATCACGACCAGCCTGCCGCTGCCCAGCCGCGCGACCGCGACCGGGCGGGCGCCGTCGCGGGCCGCGACCACGGCGCCGACCGGCAGCGCGTCGGCGGCGACGGCCTCGAGCGCGACCCGGCCGTCGTCGGGGTCGTAGCCGAGCTGGTCGAGGATCTGTGCGGACAGCGGGCCCACGCGCGCAAGGTAGGCGGCGGCTCTGACACCGGCTGCCGGCGCGCAAACTGCAACTAGCTAGAATTCTTGATCCACGTCCTGCAACGACGCTAGTGTCATCCGTCTTGGCGGTGGTCATCGTGCACATCGATCTCGAGGGCGACCGGCCGCACGCCTCGTCGCTGGTCGCGCTCGCCGCCGGCCGGCACGTCGCGTCGTCGTGGGGCGCGACCCTGTACGCCGCGCTGATCGTGCGGGACGCGCAGGGGCTCGACGCGACCGAGACCACGCTCGCGCGCTCGGGCGCCGACAAGATCGTCGTCGCGGTGACCGACGCGCCGCTCGCGCCGCTGTGGGCGATGGTCGGCAACGCGTGGCAGGGCGTGCTCGATCACCTGCGGCCGCGGCTCGTGCTGTTCGGCGCCGACGCGCCGTCGGCCGCCGAGCTCGCGCCGCGCACCGGCGCGCGGATCGGCGCGCGCCTGCTCACCCGCGCCCGCGCGCTCGGCCTCGACGACGTCGAGCTGCGCGATCGCGACGGGGGCTACGCGCGGGTCGCCGACAGCGGCGCGGCGGTCGCGCTGATCGGCCGCGCCGATCCGATCGATCGCGCCGACGACGACGTCGATCTGGTCGTGCTCAACCTGCCGGGCGGCGTCGATCCCCGGCTCGAGCTCGCCACCGAGACCGCGGCGGAGATCGGCCACAGCCTCGGCGCGGTGGTCGCGCTGGGCGACGATGTCGTCGACCAGCCGCAGATCGCGCGCCACGCGCGCCAGCTGGCCAACCTGCTCGGCGCGCAGCTGATCGGCAGCGCGGCGGCGGCGCGCGCCGGCGCGATCGAGCCCGGCGCGGTGGTCGAGCCGCACAGCGCGATGGCGCCCGAGCTGCTGATCGCGGTCGGCGCGGCGCTGGTCGAGCCGGCCGGCGCCAGCGCGGTCGTCAAGATCGGCGCGCCCGCCGGCAAGCTGGTCGACGGCGCCCTGCTCGGCCCGGTCGACAGCGAGCTCGCCGAGCTGGTCAAGCGGCTGGAGGCGCCGTGACCGTCGCGATCTGGGCCGGCAGCGCCGCGCCGGCGCGCACGATCCGCTGGCTCGACGGCGCGCTCGGCATCGCCAAGAAGCTGGGCGCGACCGTGGTCGCGGCGGGCGAGCCGACCTGGCTCGATCTCGCGGCCGATCGCGCGTTCCGCGCGGGGCTGGCCTCGGCCGGCGTGCCGACCGATCTCAAGCTCGACTACCTCGGCTGGGCGCAGGTCGTGGCCGCGGTGATGCGCGAGCTGGGCGCGACCACCGTGCTGATCGACGAGGCCAGCCGGCCCGAGCGCTTCCCCGAGGTCGGCGCGGTCGCCGAGCTGCAGGGCGCGGTCCAGCTCACCCACGTCGTCGCGCTGGCGCAGGGCGACGGCGTGATCCACGCCAGCCGGATCGCCGGCCGCGAGCTCCAGACCGTGCGCGTGCGCGGCCCCGCGGTGATCGGCCTGCGCATCGCCGGACCGCAGGTCGACGAGTACCCCACGCCGATGCCGTCGAGCCACATGCGCCGGCTCGAGCTCGACGAGATCGGCCTCGATCCGGTCGTGCTCGCCCACCGCGCGCTGCCGCCGCGCACGAGCGCGCCGAGCCGCAAGACGGTGGAGCGCATCGCCGACTACCTCGCGGTGCACGTCGCGCCGCAGCCGGGGCGGTGATGGCGCAGGCCCGCTCCGCCGTGTCGCCCCAGCCCGCGCGCGTCCAGGTGATCGCGCCGGCCCGGATCGGCGAGACCGCGCTCGCGGCGCTGCGCGTGCGCGGGATCGACGCGCGGATCGCGACCGGCCCGGACGACGTGGCCGACGACGCGCTGGCCTGGGCGCTCGAGGGCTCGCCGACCGGCGGCGCCGCGCTCGAGCTCGCCGCGACCTGCGCGCGCGCCGCGGCCGCCGGGCGCCCGGTATGCTTGCTCGCGCCGGTGCCGCGCGGCAGCGGGCGCGCCGCGATCGAGCGCGCGGCGGCGCTGGCCTACGTGCGCGCGCACGGCGCCGCGCTCGCGCACGATGTCGACGCCTGGCTCGAGGCGATCGTCGCGCTGGTCAAGCTCGGCGTGCCGCGCGGCCCGCGCAGCGCCGTGATCGCGCCGCCGGGCTCGTGGCTCGAGGCCCAGACGCAGGCGCTGATCGCCGAGGCCGAGGCCGCCGGCGCGCGCCCGATCGTGCTCGGCCGCGGCAAGGCGGACGAGCCCACCGACGCCGTGCTGTTCGATCCCGCGCTCGGTCCGCCCCCCGGACAGCTCGCCGGGCTCGCCGTGCCGGTGATCGCGCGCGGCGAGCTCGCCGAGGGCGCGATCGCGCTGTACGGCGCGCGCGCCGCGCTCGCCGCGATCGACGTGCTCGGCCGCGCCGCCGAGCGCGCCGCGATCGGCCTGGGGCCGGCGCCGCGCGACGCCGCCGCCGAGCTCGAGATCGATCGCGAGCGGCTGGCCCGCCAGCTCGCCAAGCTGCCCGGTGCGATGCGGGTCGGCGATCACGAGACCAAGATCCTGCTCGCCGCGTACGGCGTGCCGATCACGCGGCAGGCGGTCGCGGTCACGCCGTCCGCGGCGGTCAAGAAGGCGCGGCTCGTCAAGTACCCGGTCGAGCTCAAGCCGTGGGGCCACGATCTGCCGACCGAGCCGGCGGGCTGTCCGATCGAGCGCGGCGTGACCAGCGACGCGCTGGTGCGGCGCGCGTTCGCCGCGGTGCTCGCGGCGGCCGGCCGCCTGCCGAGCAAGACCGAGGCCGGCGCGGTGATCGTGCGCGAGGCCCCGCCGCTCGGCCGCGACGTCGCCGCCTCGATCGTGAAGCTGCCCGCGCTCGGCTGGACGGTCGTGCTCGACGCGCCCGGCGGGATCGCCGCCGCGCCCGCGCCGTTGCGCCTGATCGACGCGCAGGCGCTCGCCGCGGCGTTCGCCTCGACCCGCGCCGGCGACGCCGAGCCCGATCGCGCCGGCCTGGCCAACGTGCTGCGCCGCGCGTCGCACCTCGCGGTCGATCTCGGCGACCGGCTGCGCGCGCTCGAGCTGCCGCGCGTCGTGGTCGGCGGGCGCGGGGCGCGCTCGCTGGTCGTCGATGCGTGGTGCGAGCTGGCGTGACCTCGCGGGTGTACGTGCGCGGCGGCGATCGCCGCGAGCTCGCGCCCGATCCGTCGCGGCCGCCCGCGGTTG
>DATJAE010000276.1:0-7561 GCA_035516595.1 Kofleriaceae bacterium
ACGCCGGCGGGACACGAAGTGCACCGCGCTGCGCATCGCCGGCGGCGTCGGGCATCGATCTGGAGGCCCCAGGCCTCACCGTCCCGACGGATCAGAAGCATGCGGCGAGGCCCTCGAGCCGGATCACGACCGGCGTGTCGACGTGGTAACAGTCACCGCCATCGTCCGGACCGAAGTAGCCCGGCGGCGGACCCGCGCACGACGGCACGATCGCGAACACCGCCACCGCGCCGCCCCTGGCGAGCCCGTGCGCGCGGACGATCGGGTCGCCGCGGCGCGCGACCGAGCCGTCGCCGAGCTTGCTGCGCACGAGCGTCTTGCCGCCGGCGATCACGTCGAGCTGCAGCGTCCCGGTGCGCCAGCCGGCCGGCGGTCCGAGATCCGTCCACGTGGTGGCCAGCTTGCAGTGCCCGATCGCCACGAGCGGCGCGTAGCCGCGCTTGACCAGGGTCGCGTGCAGCTTGCCGTACGGGATGGCCTCGAACGCGCCGCGCGCCGCCTTCAGATGATCGGCGTCCGCGCCGATCGCGGTCGACAGCGTGCCGAGCACGTGGCCGGACACGTCGCGCAGCTCGACGAACGCCACCTCGCCGCGCACCTCGTCGAGCGCGCCGCCGTGCTCCTCGACGTCGCACCAGGGCTGGCTTGCCGGGATCGCGAACGACTGCGTGGCCTCGTCGAACAGCTCGGGCGGATCGTAGCGGACGCCGACGTTCTCGCACGGACCGGTCGCGCCGGCGGTGCGCGCGACCAGCAGCGCGACGACGAGCGCCTTCATCGCCCGAGTATGCGCCCGCCCGCGCCGACCTGCCCGCGTCAGATGCGGGTGGTAGCCTGCGTCGCCTTGACCCGCGAGGACGAATGGCTGTGGGGCTGGGACCCGACGCCCGGCATCGTCTCGGTGTGGGCAGAGCCGGGCGGTACGGCGACCGTGTGGCGGCGCGTCGCCGGCGAGCTGATCTGCGAGCGCGAGCGGTTTCGGCCGTGGCTCGTGCTCGAGCATCGCGATGACGTCGCCGGCGCCGCGGCCTCGCTGCGCGAGCTCGACGGCGCGGGCGAGCTGCGCTTTGTCGCCAGCGCGGAGCACCTCGACACGCTGACCGCGGCGGTGCTGCGCGGCGCGTCGCGCCGGCTCGGCCGGGCGATCGGCCACCTGCGCGAGCTCGGCGACAGCGTGCTCGCCGTGCCACCCGAGGAGCAGTACCTGGTCGCGTCCGGCCGAAGCTACTTCCGCGACCTCGCGTTCGACGACCTGCGCCGGATGCAGCTCGATCTCGAGACCACCGGGCTCGATCCCGAGCGCCACCGCGTGTTCGCGATCGCGGTTCGCGATCCCGCCGGCCGTGGCGAGCTGCTCGAGGCACGCGGCGACGATGACGCCGCCGAGCGCGCCTTGCTCGCCGAGCTGGTCCAGCGCGTGCGCGCCGCCGACCCCGACGTGATCGAGAACCACAACCTGCACGGCTTCGATCTGCCGTTCCTCGATCGCCGCGCGCGCATCCTCGGCGCGCCGCTCGCGCTCGGCCGCACCGACGATCCGCGCCTGCGCGTGCGCGCGGCCCGCCGTGGCGCCGCCGCCGAGCACGACCGCGAGCGTCGCGTGCGCTTCGTCGCACCCGGCCGCGAGCTGATCGACACGATGGACGCGGTGCTGCGCCACGACTTCGCGACCCGCGAGCTGCCCGGCCACGGGCTCAAGGCGGTGGCGCGCCACCTCGGCATCGCCGGGCCCGAGCGCGAGCTGATCCCGGGCGACCAGATCCATGCGGTCTACCGCCGCGATCCCGAGCGGGTCCGCCGCTACGCGCTGGCCGATGTCGAGGAGGCCGCCGCGCTCGCGCGCTTGCTCGGCGGGCCGGCCTTCGCGCTCGCCCGCATGGTGCCGCGCCGCTACGAACGGCTCGCCGACGCGGGGCCGGCCACCGGCGTGCTCGATCCGCTGCTCGTCCGCGCCTACCTGCGCGCCGGCGCCGCGCTGCCCGCCCACCGCCGCAGCGACGGTACCGAGCACACCGGGGCGGCGCTGCACCTGTTCGCCGCCGGCGTCGCGCACCGCATCGTCAAGGCCGACGTCGCCAGCCTGTACCCGTCGCTGATGCGCGCCTACCGGATCGGCCCGGCACGCGACCGGCTCGGCGCGCTGCTCGCGCTGGTCGATCGTCTGGTCGAGCAGCGGCTCGCCGCCAAGGCGCGGGCCCGCGCCGCCCCCTCGGGCTCGCGCGAGCGCCACACCAGCGAGGCGATGTCGGCCGCGATCAAGCTCGTGGTCAACTCGGCGTACGGCTATCTCGGGGCCGGCGAGCTCACCCGGTTCGCCGACATCCATGCCGCCAACGAGGTCACCCGCCGCGGCCGCGAGGTGCTCGAGCTCATGTGCCGCGAGCTCGCCGCGCGGGGCGTGACCCTGCTCGAGGCCGATACCGACGGCGTCTACTTCGCGGCGCCGCCCAGCTGGAGCGAGCTCGACGAGCACCGCGCGATCGCCGAGGTCGCGGCGCTCCTGCCCGAGCTCGTCCACCTCGAGCACGACGGCCGCTATGCCGCGATGCTGTCGCACGAGCCGAAGAACTACGCCCTGCTCGCCTACGACGGCCGCCTGCTGCTCCGCGGAGTCGCGTTCCGGTCGAGCCGCGCCGAGCCATTCGGCGAGCGGTTCCTGCGCACCGCGATCGGCCGCTTGCTGGTCGGTGATGTCGCCGGCGTCCAGCACGCGTACGTCGCGACGATCGCCGCGCTCGGGCGCCGCGAGCTGCCGACCTACGACGTGTCGTCGCGGGTCCGCCTCACCAAGACGCCGGCCGAGTACTTCGAGGTGCGCGACGCCCGGCGCGAGCTGCCTTACGAGGCGATGCTCGCCGCCGGCCGCCGCAGCTGGGAGGTCGGCACGCGCGTGCGGGTCTACCGCGCGATCGGCGGCGGCGGTGGCCTCGTCCGCGATCCGGACGACGAGCTCGGCGGGGACGCCGCAGCTTCCGACACGCGCGACTACGACATCGAGCACTACCGGCGCGTGCTGCGCGACAACTTCGCGTCGCGGCTGGTCCGCGCGTTCACGCCCGACGACTTCGCCACGGTGTTCGCCGATCCCGACCAGCTGTCGCTGTTCGCGACCCCGCTCGCCGCGATCCAGCCGGTGCTCGTCCCGAGGGAGTCCGGTCGTGCGGCCACCTCGAGGATCGCCAGCACCTGATCGACCGGCACGATCCGACCATCGCTTGGTCCGGCGTCGGACGCGGCGCCGGGCAGCTACGGTTCCGGAAACACGTGCTCGCGCATCTCCGCGGCGTGCAGGAACAGCGTCTCGCGCCCCGGCGACAGCGACTCCCAGTGCGGCGCCTCCACCACGATCCACGCGCCGCGATGCGGATCGAACGCGTGCGCGGTGTGCGCGTCGATCTCGAGCCGCCAGCCGGACATGCCGTACGCGCCGCTCTCGAGCTTGGTGCCGCGGTCGTAGACCAGCACGCGCGCGTCGAACGGCCAGCGCTGGTCCGAGCTGGTCGCGACCAGCTCGCTCGAGCTGACCAGGTGCAGGCCGTGGTAATCGGGCGGCCCGCCGACCCGCACCGCGACCTTGGTGTTCGTGACCGGTCCGGTCCAGTCGCCGGGGAGCTGCCAGCGATCGTCGTCGTTCTGCACGCACAGCGCGACGGTGTCGCCGACCGCCGCGTCGAGGTTGCCGTTGATCGCGCTACCCCAGTACGCGTTGATCACGTAGCGCCGCTTCTGGCCCGCGATCTCGACCAGGTGCGCGTCCATCCGCGCCGATCCGTGGAGCGCGACGACATCGGCGACGCGCGTGACCTTGCCCCAGTCCACCGGCCCGCTCCACCGCCCCGCGACCGGGCCGCCCGGCATCACGCAATAACCGCTGCCGAAGATCGACTCGGCGTGGGCGAGCGTGGTCGTGAGCTTGGCGCGCAGGTTCTTGGCGCTGGCCGTCGAGCCGAAGCGCGGCACGGAGTCGTCGCGAGCGTCGATCGCGATCGCCGCGGCATCGCGGGGCGCGGCGACCGCGACCCGCGCCACCCCGGCATCCGGCCGGCGCCGCACGGTCGCGCGCGGGACCGGCGCGGCATCGCTCGGCGGCGCGATCGCCGCGTCGCTCGGCGCCGCGGCCACCACGACCGGCGCCGGCGGCTCGGACGCGCTCGGCGGCGCGACCGGCGGCTCGGTCGGCCACTCGGCCACGACGCCGACCGCTGCGACCGCGATCGCGCCGAGACCGAGGACCGCGGGCCAGCGCCGCCGCGGCCGCACCACGAGCGCCTCGAGCAGCTGGTCGAGCGCCGGGAACCGCGCCGCGGGATCGTCGGACAGCGCGCGCTCGAGCGCGGCGCGCATCGCCGGCGGCAGCACGACGCGCGGCGCGACCCCCGCGCGCGGCCGGGTCCCGGCGAGCGCCTCGTGCGCCATCACCGCGAACGCGTACTGATCGCTGCGCGCGTCGGCCGGCTGGCCGTCGAGCTGCTCGGGCGCCATGTACGCCGGCGTGCCGGCGAGCACGCTGGTGCGCGTGCCGTCGAGCGAGCGCGCCAGCCCGAAGTCGGTGACGACCGCGCGCCCGGTGTCCTCGACGAGCACGTTCTCCGGCTTGACGTCGCGGTGGACCAGCCCGGCGGCGTGCGCCGCTCCGAGCCCGCGTCCCGCGCCGAGCAGCACGGCGAGCACCTCGTCGCGCGTCCGCGCGCCGGCCAGCCATGCGCGCAGGGTCACGCCGCGCACCAGCTCCATCGCGATCCACACCTCGTCGCCGTCGGTGCCGACGTCGTAGACCTGGCACGCGTTGGGGTGGTTGAGCTTCGCTTGCGTCTGGGCCTCGCGCGCCAGCCGGTCGCGCAGCGTGGGATCGCGCACCACCTTGATCGCGACCGGACGCGCGAGCGACGGATCCCAGCCGCGGTACACGATGCCCATCCCGCCGGAGCCCAGCATGCTGTCGACCCGGTAGCGGCCCAGCGTCCACTCGGCGCCGCGCTTGCCGAGCGCCGCCGCGAGCCCGCCGCGGCACGCGTCGCACACGTCGATGTGGCTCTCGAGCTCGGCCTGGCTGCGCTCGTCGAGCGCGCCCTCGACGAACTCGATCAGCCGCTCCGGCGCCGGGCACATGCCCCGTTACACGTAGCACGGGGCAGATGACGCGGTCGTGACACGAGCGTCGGCCGCGGCACGAGCACGACCCGCCCACTGCCGGGCGCGAGGTCGCCGGCGAGCCCGTGCATCGCGGCGCCGCGATCCTCCACGCGCAGAGCCCGCGATCGAACGTGCGGCCGAGCGCGAGGCGCTCGAGATCGGCGATGGACGCGAGGTGCACGCGCCCCGCGACGCGCCGGCCGCGCAGCCCGAATCGGGGATCGTCTCGGAGCCGCCGAGCGCGAGCCACTCGGCGGACGCGCGCGCATCGCGCCCGCATGCCGAACTGCACGGTCTCCATCGTCATTTCTCTTACGGCGCGACCAATGAGGCAAGCTGCCTCGGCATCCGTGTCGTAGTCATTTTCGGCGACCGACGAGCGCTTTCGCTCGGTATGTCCATCGGGCACAGTCAAGGCGTGGTGCGGCGATCGGGGAACGTGCATCCGCCTGGGGATCTGCAGGCGCGAGTGTTGCGAGAAGGTGAGGACGAGCTCGTCCTGCTGGCATTCACACCGTCGGGGTGCTGCGCGCTCACCGACGCCGAGTGCCGCGTCGCGATCGCGCTGACCCGCGGTTACTCGAACGCGCAGATCGCGCGCGCGCACGGCGTGTCGACCCGGACGATCGCGAATCAGGTCGCGGCGATCCTCAAGAAGCTCGGCGCCGGCTCGCGCAGCGAGGTGGCCGCGACGTTCGGCATCGCCGATCTGAGGTGAGCGGAGCGTGTTGCACTGGGACAGCGAACGGCTCGTCGATCTGCTGGACGACGCGTACTGCGACGACGAGGGATGGATCGAGCGGGTCCTCGGCAGCCTGCTCGCGATCACCGGATCGCGATCGGGCGGCTTCTTGCGCCACACGTGCGGCTACACGCGGGTGTGTTCCGGATCCGTGGCGTCTCCGAGCTCACGTCGTGCGGTATCGATCTGAACGACTGGACGGATGCGACGACCAGAGCCGTCGAGCACGAGCCAGGTATGGAGGCGGCGTGCACGCGAACGATCGGTAGCCTGCTCGGCCAGGTAACAGGGCTCGGGCCCCAGCTCGCGAAGGTGCCGGCCTTCCGGTTGCTCTGGAAGCCACCCGTGGTCGACGTGCTCGGCCTCGTGAGCAACGATGGCAGTGGCACCGGGATCCAGTTCGGGATCGGGCTCGACCACAATCCGACCTGCACGAACCGCGAGCTCCGCTTGCTCACGCGGCTCGCGACCCATCTCGGCGCGGCCGACCGGCTGCGCCGCGTGCGGCGCACCGACCGGCTCGACGACGCGGACGCGGTGCTCTCGCCGCGCGGCAAGCTGCTGCACGCGCGCTGCGACGACGGCTGCGTCCGCGACGGCGTCGCGCGCCGCGATCACGCGCGCAAGACCCGCCGCGATCCTGACAAGGCGCTCGAGGTGTGGCAAGGGCTCGCCGCGGGCCGCTGGTCGATCGTCGACCACCTCGACAGCGACGGCAAGCGCTTCGTGCTCGCGATCAAGAACGCGCCCGAGGTCGAACCGCGCGCCGAGCTCGCGCCGCAGGATCGCCGGGTCGCCGCGCTCGCCGCGATGGGGCATCGCGACAAGGAGATCGCCTACATGCTCGGCCTGCCCGCGAGCGCGGTCACCAGCTCGCTGCGCCGCGCCCGCGCCGCGCTCGGGGTGCGATCGCGCGCCGAGCTCGCCGCCGCGTGGCGGCGCGGAGCGCGATGATCTTGGCCGGCTTGCACGGGGAGGGGCTCGTCGACCTGCTCGAGATGGCCTACGACACAGCCGATGATCAGTGGGCCGACGCGGTGACGCGCGCGCTGTTGCAGCTTACCGGTTCGCGCTCCGGTGGCTACGTGCGCTACCACAGCGGGTACGTGGCCGGTCAACTCCGGGTCCACGATGCCACCATCACGACTCTGGGTGACGAGGCTAACGAATCGGCGTGGCAAGCGATGCTGCGCGAGATGGAAGGCATGCCCGGCGCCGAGACCGCGTTCGGAATGACCAAGGGTGGAGCGTTGAGCCAGACCAGCGGCCTCGGCGCCGAGCTCGCGCGCTGGCCCGGGCTCCGCGTGTTGTGGAAGGAGCCGGTCGCCGACGTGTTCGGCCTGACCAGCCACGATCCGGGCGGAAGCGGGCTCCAGCTGTTCGCCGCGCTCGACGAGATCCATGCGCCGAGCGCGCGCGACAAGCAGCTGTTCACGCGGCTCGCGACCCATCTCGGCGCGGCCGACCGGCTGCGCCGCGTGCGGCGCACAGACCGGCTCGACGACGCGGACGCGGTGCTCTCGCCGCGCGGCAAGCTGCTGCACGCGCGCTGCGGCGACGACGACGGCGGCGTCCGCGACGGCGTCGCGCGCCGCGATCACGCGCGCAAGACCCGCCGCGATCCCGACAAGGCGCTCGAGGTGTGGCAAGGGCTCGCCGCGGGCCGCTGGTCGATCGTCGACCACC
>DATJAE010000277.1:0-14276 GCA_035516595.1 Kofleriaceae bacterium
AGCGCGCGATCGCGCCGCCGCCGCTGGCGACCACCGTGCCGCTGCCCTCGAACCCGGCGATCGCGCCGTCCGGCTTTTTCACCTCGTACGTGCCGTCGAGGAACATCAGGTCGTTCGGGTTGATCGGCGCGGCGCGCATGCGCACCAGCACCTGGCCGCGGCCCGGCGCGGGCATCGGGCGCTCGACCAGCTCGACGCCACCGGCGGTGCGCGCGAGCCCGCGCATCGCACCCGGCAGCGCGCGCGTCACGGCGAGCCGGTCTGCCCGGAGACGTCGTCGGTGACGAGCTTCTGGCGCGCGTCGCTCGCGGCGACGTTCGACGTCACGTTCTGGAACGTCACGCCCTGGACATGGCGCAGGTAGTAGCCCCACGCCGGCAGGTCGCCGAACATGTTGGACTCGGGGTACTGGTCCGGCATCGCCTCGAGCGGCTCGCCCGGCACGACCGTGCTGCCGCCGTCGAACGTGACGTTCACGTTGGTGAACGACAGGTTGGTGAGCGGGTAGGTCTTGCCGTCGACCGAATACAGGTGCCCGGTGATCAGCGAGCCCTGGTGCGGCGAGTTCTTCCACGACGCGGTCGAGCCGAGGATGTCGGTGAACGCCACGTCGGTCACGCTGCCGAGCTTGGGCACGTCGCCGATCGGATGGGTCGTGTTCTGCTGCGCGAGGTACACGAAGAACGCCGCGCCGGTGTTCGCGAACTCGATGCGCTGGAACGTCACGCCGTCGATGTCCGAGCCCTGGCGCGATTCGACCGCCATCGCGGCGTACTGCACGTCCTTGACGTAGTTGTCGACGATCGTGATGTTGTCGAACGCGCCGTAGGTCGCGGTGCCGAACTTGATCCCGTTCGAGCCGCCGCTCGTGCTGTAGCCGCCGAAGAACGAGTTCTTGACCGTCATGTTGGTGATGCCGCGCCGCACGCCGGCCTTGAGGCACATCGCGTCGTCGCCGCTGCGCACCGCGACGTCCTGCACCGTGACGTTGTTGCCGTCGACGATGTCGATCCCGTCGTGGGTGATGCTGTTGCTCTGCACGTTGACGTTGTTGATCAGCACGTCGTCGGACTCCATGCTGACCAGGCTCCACACCGCGCCCTTCATCAGGTAGACGTTCTGGATCGTGACGTGATCGTCGAGCGCGGCCCAGATCAGCATCGGGCGCATCCCCTCGGGCGGCGCGCCCCAGGCGTCGCCCTGGCCGTCGATCGTGCCACCGCCGTCGATCGTCAGGTTCTGCACGTCGGTCGCGTAGAGCAGGGCGCGCTGGCAGTTCGACAGCTGGGTGTTCCCGGTCGCCGGGACCATCGTCGGGTAGTCGGCGAGCGAGGTGCTGCCGCGCAGGGTCGCCGACGCGTCGATGAAGAACGTCATGTTGCCGTGCAGGGTGAGCTCGCCCGACAGGAACACGCCGCCGCGCAGCACGACCGAGCCGCCGGTGTTGGCGGCGGCGTCGATCGCCTGCTGGATCGCCGCGACGTCGTTGGTCGTGCCGTCGCCGCGCGCGCCGTAGTCGCGCGGATCGAACACCGGGGTCGGCGGCGCGCCGATGAACCCGGCCTCGGTGTAGACCTTGACGTTGTCGACCTCGAGCGTGGCCGCGGTCGTGCTGTCGGTGTAGTAGCTGAGCTTGGCGACCGAGCTCGACGGCGCGCGCAGCGCCTGGGCCTGGAGCATGCGGACGCCGTCGATGTAGAGGTCGAACGCGCCGGCGTCGGTGTCGACCACGACGCGCACGCGGTACCACACGTGGGCCACGAACGGCTCGACCGTCACCGTGCTCGCGCCGACGTGCGCCTGGATATTGCCGTCCTGGAATGACACCGACGCGACCGCGGCGCCATTGCCGTCGTAGATGTACGGGATCGCCTTGAACCCGGCGGTCTCGCCCGCGCGCACCTTGGCCTCGAACACCACGCGGCCGTGCTGCGGCGGGATGGACGCCGACAGGCTCGCCGTGCCGGTGCCCGCGGGCTTGCTGACCGCGACGCTCTTGTCGGCGGCGAACGGCACTTCCTGCACGATCGCCGAGCCCGCGGTCGTCCACACTCCGGCCGGAGCCTGGCCCGTGGTCATCGCGTTGAAGTTCTCGAACAGCACGTAGGCGCCGTACTTGGTGCCGCCGCCGTCGCCCGCACCGGAGCCATCGCCGCCGGCGGTGGCGTCGACCGGCGCGGCCGGCGGCTTCTTCGCCGTGCACGCGATCACAGCTGTCATCACGGTGAAAACCGCGAGGCGCCTCATCATCATGGCCGGCGCCCTCAGCAAGAGGCGAGCCACGGCGATCGCCGTGGAATCGGCCGGCGATCGTCGCGCGTCGTGACGTCACGAGGGCTTGCCGGCTACTGGACCTGTCAGTCCCTGCGACAGCCGGGTGTCGCGGTTGCGAAACGCAACGCGCGTGGCCGTTGGCTTGCACTACCCCGGATCGGAGGAAGCCATGTTCGTGATTCTCGCAATCCTGCTGGCGCTCGCGTGGCTGTTCGGGTTCGTCGTGTTCCACGTGACCGCCGCCGCCATCCACATCCTGATCATCGCGGCGGTCGTCGCGCTCGCCCTGCATTTCATCTTCGGCGCGCGCGGGCGTAGGACGGTTCCCTAGAGACTTAGTCCTGCGGCAGCCACGCGTCGAGGTACTCGGTCGTGAGCGGGCGGCCGGTGAAGTCGGTGTAGTCGTCCGCGAGGTCGAAGCTGTCCGGATCGTGCGGGCGGTGGGTGACCACGACGTCGTGCAGGCACCAGCCGGCGCCGTCGTCGCAGCCGGTCGATGGCACGGAGACCTCGGCGCTGGTCGCGTTCGGCGCGTACTCGGCGGCGAGCTCGAGCTCGGCCGCGTGGTTCTCGGAGTAGCCGTCGTCGAGCGTCGGGTCGTGCGCGTAGACGAACTCGACGTGCGCGAGCGAGCCGACGATCGCGTCGTCGAGCCCGGCGCCGCCGCCCTCGAGGCAGGCGTAGTGGATCCGCGACAGCACGCCGGTCGTGCCGGCGGCGTAGAGCTGGTCGAGCAGCTCGTGCGCGACGTACGAGCCGCTCGAGTGCGCGATCACGTAGATCGGCGAAGCGCCGTCGTCGATCGTCGCGAGGTGCCGTCGCAGCTTCGAGTTGCCGATCTCCTTCGCGTCGTAGCCCGGATCCTCGGGACCCTGCACCGCGTAGATCTGGCCGACCTCTGCCGCGCCGAGCCGCGCGTCGACCAGCTCGCTCGCCCACGCGGCCGAGTAGGCGAGCTTGGCGGTGTAGCCGCCGTACGCGATCACGATCGCGTCGCCCGCGTTCACGCGCTGGTACGCGACGCCGTAACCGACGCTCGTCCACGCCGAGCCCAGCCCCGTGACATCGCCGGTGACATCGACGCCGCCGCTGTCATCGCCGCCGGGCGAGCCGGATTCGGGAACCGTCGCGGTGCACGCGAAGAGCAATCCGATCGCCAGGCACGAGGTCCTCATCATCGCGGCTCGTCGCGTGCGAGCGGCGCGCCAGCGCGCGGCCGTGCCGGCTCGCGCGCTTGCCGCGCGCGGCGGTGCAGACGAGCGTTGGCAGTGGGTGCGCGAGGCTCCGTACGCGATCGTGCGCGATTCGAGCAGCGATCAGCGCAGCGCGACCAGCAGGATCGGCTTGGCCCACTCCGGCGCGGTCGCGAGCTCGCAATGACCGGCGACGGCGCCGCGCTCGACGTGCAGCAGCAGGCGGGGCACCGGCGCGATGCCGGCGGCGATGTCGGCGTGCGCCGTGTTGTCGTAGACCCGCAGCGACGCCAGCCCGGGCATCAGCTCGATCAGGTGCGCGCGGCTGGCGTCGTAGCGGCGCACCACGTCGTGCTCCGGGATGTCGTGGCCGCCGCGCGCGACCCGCGCGCGCACGCGCGAGACGTGGAGCTCGGGGCTGTCGAGCGCGACGTACCACACGTGGACGGGATGGCCGACCGCGTTGGCGTTCGCCAGCAGGCCGGTGATCGTGTTGCCGCCGAGCGTGGTCTCGAACGCGAAGTTGCCGCGCTCGGCGATCGCGCGCTCGAGCAGCCGCCGGCCCTCGTGCCACGCCGCCGCGTTGGCCTCCGCGATCGTCGCGCCGGGGTTGGCCTCGAGGATCTGGCGCGCGGCCTCGTCGGGGTTGAAGTAGTCGGCGCCGCTCGCGCGGATCATCGCGCCGCCGATGCTGCTCTTGCCGGCGCCGTTGGGGCCGGCAAGCACGTAGATGCTCACCGCTTGCGCGCCGCCTTGACCGCCGCGGCGCCGAGCTGCTTGGGCGACGCCGCGAACGCGCCGTCGATCGCCTTGGCGAAGCCGGGACGCTGCATGTGGACGTACTTGGCGTCGAACTCGCGGGCGAGCGTGTCGAGCCGGCCGCGCGCCGCGATCGCCTCGAGCTCCGCGATCGACAGCAGCACCGCCTTCGGCGTGTCGTGCTTCGTGATCACCACCGCGCCGTCGCGCAGCGCCGATTCGAGCACCTGGCCGAACTGGTTCTTGGCCTCGCTCGCCGGGACCACGGTGTAGCGCAGCTTGGACAGCACGTCGTTCGCCATGGGGACAGAATAGCCATCATGGCCATTTTGTCCAGTAGGCGAAATACGCAACTCTTGGGTTGCGTTTCGCGTCGGGCATGGCTAGAAGATAGGCAACCTGGAGGTTGCAGATATGAGCGAAACGGATCGGATCGAGAAGAGAGTCCTGCTGCGCGCGCCGCTCGCCAAGGTGTGGCACGCGATCGCCGACGCCGAGCAGTTCGGTAGCTGGTTCGGCGTGGCGTTCGACGCCCCGTTCGAGCCCGGCGCGCATCGCCGCGGCACGCTGCGGCCCACCACGGCGGACCCCGAGGTCGCCAGGCGCCAGCAGAGCTACGCGGGCATGACGATGGACATCACGATCGAGCGCGTCGAGCCGATGCGGCTCTTGTCGTACCGCTGGCACCCGTTCGCGATCGATCCGGAGCACGACTACTCCGCCGAGCCGACCACGCTGGTCACGTTCGAGCTGTCGGAGGCGCCGGGCGGCACGCTGCTCGTGATCACCGAGACCGGGTTCGACAAGGTCCCGCTCGCCCGGCGCGCCAAGGCGTTCGAGGCCAACACCGGCGGCTGGACGATCCAGGCGGCGGTGCTCGAGAAGTACCTTGCGCGCTGATCCGGCCGCGGCGGCGCCGCTGTTCGCCGCGCTCGGCGACGAGGTCCGGCTGCGCCTGGTCGCGCGGCTGTGCGACGGCGGGCCGCAGTCGACCGCGCGGCTGGCCGGCGTCGCGCCGATCACGCGCCAGGCGATCACCAAGCACCTCGAGGCGCTCGCCAGCGCCGGCGTGGTGCGCGGCGCGCGCCACGGCCGCGAGCGGATCTGGCAGCTCGAGCCGCGCCGGCTCGATCAGGCGCAGCGCTACCTCGCCGAGATCTCGGCGCAGTGGGATCGCGCGATCGATCGGCTGCGCGCGCTGGTCGAAGGTTAGCGCTCGAGCGCCTCGATCATCAGCTCGCGGTCGAGTCGCGTCGCCGGAGCTGGTGGATCACAGCCCGGGCACCGCGGCGGGCGTGTCGAGATGAACGACCGTGCCGATACCGAGCTGGCCGGCGTCGTCATCGCCCCAGCACAGCGCCTGACCGTCGCGGATCGTGCAGCCGTTGTTCGCACCGACGACCGGCGGCGCGACACTGTGCAAAGGAAGTACGTCCTTCGGCTCGGGCTTGTCGGGGTTCCAGCAGGTGAGCCGGCCGTCGGCGCGCACCGCGCACACGTTCAGATCCGAGCCCATCATCCCGTCTTCGACCGACAGCCCGACCGCGTCGGTGATGCCGGCGATCGGCTGCGGCGGCACCGGCGCGGCGGAGCCGGCGTCGTACGCGGCCACGCCCCAGCAGGTGATGCCGCCCTGCTTGGTGCGCCCGCAGATCGTGTCGCGCGCGTGGACCAGCTCGACGATGTCCTTGACCGGCAGGTCGGCCCACGGCTGATCCGGATACGAGCACACGCCCTGCGCGTCGTGCACGCAGTTGTACGGCGTGCAGCGCACCGCGGTCGCGGTGCGATAGCAGCGCGGGAACGTGCCCGCGACCTCGACCGCGCCGGTCACGCCGTGCATCGGATGGTGCTCGGTCGGCTTGATCGCGTACCACTCCACCGCCGTGCCGTCGGCGAGCCGCGCTGCGATCATCCCACCGTCTTCGCGCAGCTCGGCGACATTCGCGAGCCCGACGTCGGCGAACCCGGCTTCCGCGGTGCGACATAGTACGTGATGGTCGCGGCGCAGCACGCACGCCTCGTCGCCGTAGCCGCTCTGGTCGGTGACGACCTCGGTCGCCGCGCCATCGAACGCGACCGGCATCGCCGTGCCGGTCTCGCGCTTGCCCCACGCGTACAGCTTGCCGTCGCGCGTGACCGCCCAGCTGGCGTCCTTCGAGCGCGCGACCGAGACCACGTCGGCGATGCCGACCACCGGCAGCGGCGTATCGCTGCGCCGGTTCGCGAGGTGCGGCTGGCCGAGCGTCTCGCCGGCGTCGCCCCAGCACACCACCGAGCCCTGCGCGCGCAGCGCACAGCGCGGCGTGATCGCGACGGCGTCGGCGAGCACGGGCAGCGTGCGGATCGGCTCCTTGTCGTGGTCGATCAAGACCTTGCCGCCGACCAGCGCGATGACGCCGCTGTCGTCGAACGCGATCGCGGTCGCGCCCTTGAGCGCCGCGGCCTCCTCGGGCTTGAGCTCCGAGTCGGCCGAGATCTCGAGCCCGCTGCGCCCGTGGATCTGCGTGATCGCGAAGCAGCGCACGCTACCGTCCTCGAACCCCGCGCAGGTGGACTGGAACTGCTCCTCCTCGCCGGCCTGCAGGCCCGGCGCGAGCCAGCGCACGTGCTCGAGGTGCGGCACGCGCTCCCACTTGTCGCCGAGGCTGCAGCTCACGCCGCCCTTGTCGGTCACCACGCAGGCGTTCGCGAGGTGTGCGACGTGCGCGAGGTGCGGTTCGGGGACGGCCTGCAACGGCGTCTCGGACGGCGAGAGGTCCCAGCACGCGACCCGACCGTCGGTCGTGCGCGCGCACGGCCTGCTGGGCGCGATCTCGTCGAACGTCGCGCCGGCGGGCGTCAGGATCGTGGTCGGTGACTGGGTGGGTTCGTCCGCGCATTCGAGCGCCTTGCGGCGCAGGATGCAGCGCCGGTCCTTGGTGACGCGGACCGCGATCGCATCGTCGACGCCGGCCACGCGCTTGACCCGGCCCTGCGGATCGTCGGACCACGCGCCCCAGCAGTCGACGTGGCCGCTCGCGCGCAGCACGCAGGTCGCCTCGGTATCGCCGGAGATCGCGGTGATCTTGTCGGCCGGCGCCGGCAGCTCGAACGGTGGCGCGGCCGGCGCGGTCGGCTTGGCGGCGACCGGGGTCGCAGAGCCCGACCCAGAGCCCGACCCAGAGCCCGCGGTGACGACCGCGCCCGATCCGGAACCCGAGCCGGATCCGATCGCGGTCGGCGCGTTGCCACCCTTGCATGCGAACGTCACGACAAGGACCACGAGCGAGCGACGCATCGCGCGACCGTATCACTGGATGATCTGGAAGGTGTCCCGGGCCGGCGTGTGGTGGTGATCCGTCGGCGGCTGGTCGCGCGCGCCGCCGTCGTCCATCACCGGCGTGACGGCACGCCGCCGGTGCGAGTCTATGCCCACGGTCGATTGCAACGGACCGTTTGCGATAGGATAGCGTGCGTTTCGCGATTCCGCGGCGTTACGGCGCGTGGTGCGCGGCCTCGGAGTTGCTGGGCGAACCGGCATGCGTCTCCCCGTCTTGCTCGTCCTGGCCGCGTGCTCGACCACCCAGATGGCGAAGGTCGGCGATCAGGTCGATGCGAGCATGCCGGCCAGCGATGCCCCGGCGAACCCCGGCGATGGCGCGATCCCGGCGGACGCGGCTCCCGACGCGCCCGCGCCGCCGCCGATCATGGTGCTGCGCGGGGTCGATCGCGCGTCGGCGTTCTCGGAGACCGAGGCCAAGACGCTGGCGGACAGCGACGGCGTGAAGTGGACCGGCGTGTACATCGGGGGACCGTGCAGCGCCGGCTCGGGCTGGACCAAGACGCTGCTCACCCAGCTCGCGAGCTCGGTCGGCTGGACGTTCATGCCGATCTACGTCGGCCAGCAGACGTCCTCGATCTGCGGGCGCGACACGCTGACCGCGGCGCAGGGCACGAGCGATGGCCAGGCCGCGGTCACGATCATGGCGTCGTTCGGCTGGGCGGCCGGCCAGAACATCCCGGTGTGCCTCGATCTCGAGGCCGGCAGCTACTCGGCGAATCCGTCGGGCTCGCTCGCCTACGCCAAGGCGTGGCGCGACGCGGTCCAGGCCGGCGGCTACCTCGCGTACCTGTACTCGAACCCGACCGCGATCAACGCGCTGTACGACGCCAACGTGCAGTTCGACGGCGCGTGGCCGGCGAGCTGGTTCTACACCGGGTTCGCGAACGTCAGCCCGAGCGACCTCACCCAGCTCGGCACGCGCTACAACGGCCAGGATCGCGCGTGGCAGTACGCCGGATCGTTCGCGGTGTCGGGCGCGGGCGACGTCGACGGCGACACGTCGGATCTGCTGCTCGCGCCCGCGCCCGGCGGCACCAACCTGTGATCGCGGGTGCTCGGCGCGTGGTGCGCCCGGCGTCGTTGACGAGGACCCGGCCAAGCGCGCCGACCCGCACGCCACGCCCGCCCGCGACGGCGCCGCGCATCACTGATGGTGCTGGATGAGATCGATGCGGCCGTCGATCTTGGCGGCCAGCGCGGGCTGCGGGTTCATCGTCTTGGCCTGGCGGCACGCCGACACCGCCGGATCCCACTGCTCCTGCGCCTCGAGCGCGAGGCACACGTTGAACTGGTAGCGCGGGTCGGGCAGCACCTGGACCGCCTGCTGGAACGCGGCGAGCGCGCCCGGCACGTCCGCGGAGATCAGCTTCTGCTTGCCCTGGTCGTTGAGCGCCTCGGCTTGCGCGCGATGACTCTCGTCGACCGGGGGCGGCGGCGGCGTGTTGCTGCCATGCGGAGGCGGTGGCGGCGGCGGCGTGTCGCTGCCCTCGGGCGGCGGCGGTGGCGGCTCGACGCGCGCGACGCGCGGCCCGCTGCAGCCCGACTTGGCGAGCACGTCGGCGATGGTCTGCGCGACCACGTCGACCGCCTCGGTCTCGGGCGAGCCGCCGTTGATGATCACGCCCGACGACTTGCCGTGGATGCGCGCGGTGCCGAGCAGCTCGCCGCTCTGGCCGTCGCTCAGCACGAGCAGCGTGTCGATCGTCGCCTGGCTCTGGTTGCGAAGGATGCCGTCACCGCCGCGCCCGGCCTGCGTGATGTTGAGGTCGAGCACGACGTCGGCGGGCGTCTCGCGGCCGACCGCGTCGAACCCGCACTTCTGGCGCAGCTGTGCGGTCAGCGAGCGCTCGAGGAACGTCGCCAGGCCCTGCGACGCGAACGCGGTCGAGCGCACGTGCAGCGCGACCGTGTGGTAGCTCTGCAGATTCGCGACCGGCATCGTGTGCTCGATCGTCGCGGAGGGGTGGCAGCCAGCGAACACCAGGATGCAAAGGGCGGCGCGCACCGCCCGAGCATAGCAGGCCGTGGTCGTTCAGCTGGGACGCGCGAGCACCTCGTCGATCAGCCCGTAGTCCTTCGCCTCCGCGGCCGACATGAAGTTGTCGCGCTCGGTGTCGCGCCGGATCCGCTCGGCCGGCTGGCCGGTGTGCTCGGCGAGCAGCTGATCGAGCAGGTCGCGCGCCTGCAGGATCTCGCGCGCGTGGACCTCGATGTCGGTGGCCTTGCCCTCAAACCCGGCGAGCGGCTGATGGATCATGATCCGCGCGTGGGGCAGCGCGTAGCGCTTGCCGTGGGCGCCGGCGGCGAGCAGGAAGCTGCCCATCGACGCCGCCTGGCCCATGCACACGGTGGCGACGTCGGCGTGCAGCCACTGCATCGTGTCGTAGATCGCGAGCCCGGCCGAGACCACCCCGCCCGGCGAGTTGACGTACAGCATGATGTCCTTGTCGGGATCCTCGGCGTCGAGGAACAGCAGCTGCGCGATCACGACGTTCGCGACGTCGTCGTCGATCTCGCTGCCGAGGAACACGACGCGATCCTTGAGCAGCCGCGAGTACACGTCCCAGCCGCGCTCGCCGCGGTGGGTCTGCTCGATCACCGTCGGGATCAGCGCGCGAATATTCGGTGGATATCTCATCGCTTGCCCTCGGGCTGGGCCAGCCACGCGACCAGCGCGGCGCGCGAGAACCGCCACTGCGTGCCGAGCTTGCGGCCGGGGAGCTGGCCGGCCTCGGCGAGCTCGAGCACGACCGCGTGCTCGATCTGGAGAAACTCGGCGGCCTGCTCGGCATTCATCACCTCGGGCGGATCGTGCGGGTGGAACGAGTAGTGGCCCATGGTCGGGCCCGCCTCGTCGACATCGATCGTCACGCGGCGCTGCGGCGACAGCGTGCTCAGCGCGTCCAGCCCGCGCTGGCTGTCCGGATCGACGTAGCGCGTGACCAGCCCCGCCACCAGATCCTTCTTGTGCACGCCGAGCGCCTCGGCGGCGCGGTGCAGGCGGTCGATCGCGGTCTGCGGGATCTTGACGTACAGCCCGGACTCGGGCTTCTTCGGCGGCATATCCATAAGATATTCGCCGGATATCCCGCTGGCAAGCCCGGCGTTCGCGTTTCTTCATCTAACCTCGCCCCGGCCCGCGCTTCCAACCGTCATGTTGAAGATCATCAGCGCCCTGGTTGCCACCGCCACCCTGCTCACCGCCGCCCCGAGCTTCGCGGACGGCTATCGCCGCGCCGAGGTCGGGGCCCGGATCGTCCACCAGGAGCGCCGGATCGGGGCCGGCGTGCGCGCGGGCGAGCTGACCCGCGGGCAGGCGTGGCGGCTGCGCCGCGCCGACGTCCGGATCGCGCGCCAGGAGCGCCGCGACGTGTGGCGCAACGGCGGCTACCTCGCGCGCGGGCAGGCGTGGCGGCTCGACCGCGAGGAGAACCGGGTGAGCCGCCGGATCTACGTCGATCGTCGCTACTAGACGATCGCGTCCCACGTGGCCTGAAACGCGAGCAGCACGACCAGCATCGCGATCACCGGCCAGCGCGTGCGCCGCGCCGGATCGAGCGTGCCGCGGTACAGCCACCAGCCGGCGACGATCACGACGCCCTCGAGCGCGAGGTCGGCGGCCGGCGTCGCGTACAGCCCGAGCCCGACGATCGGGCCCGACGGCAGGACGCCGAGCCGGCTGGTCAGGTAGTCGAGCGGGACGTGGGTCGCGGCGAGCGCCGCGAGCACGAGCGCGTCGCGCCGGCCGTACGCGATCGCGCCGACCAGCCCCACCGCGATCGCCCAGCACGCCGCCGCCGGCGCGGTGTGCGTGACGTGCCAGCTGTGATGCATGCCGGCGATGCCGAGCACCGCGTCGCCGAGATCGGGCGCGATCGTCGCCGCGGCGAGCGCGGCGAGCGGCGGGGCCGGCGCGAACCGCCGCGCACCCAGGCCGACCGCGAGGTGGCCCATGTACATCACGGCCTCCGGTTCAAACGATCGAGCAGCGCGAGCGCGACCAGCGGGACGACAAAGCCGATCAGCTCGAGCACCGCGAACGGCATGCCGTAGCTTACGGCAGCGCCACCAGCCGCGGTACCAGGCTCGCGCGCACCGGCGGGTAGAAGTTCGGCTTGCTGCGGCTCCAGCAGGTGACCTCGCCGGTCTTGCGCAGCACGCAGCTCTCGATGCCGCCGGTCGCGATCGCGACCGCATCGTCGATCCCGGCGACGTCCTGCGGCCGTGGGCTCGATGGACCGGAGCCGTTGCCGAGCTGCCACGCGCCGTTCTCGCCCCAGCACACGACCGCGCCGGTGGCGCGCACCGCGCAGGTGTGGTCGCCGCTCGCCGAGATCGCGATCGCGTCGCCCAGCCCGGCGACCGGCGCCGGCCGCGTGCGGCCGAGCTCGCTGCCGTCGCCGAGCTGGCCGTCGCGGTTGGCGCCCCAGCACGCCACCGCGCCGGCGATCCGCGCGCACGCGTGCGACGCGCCCGCGGTGATCTGATCGACGCCGGCGAGCCCGAGCACCGGGGTCGGCGCGCGGCGCGTTCGCTTGCTGCCGTCGCCGAGCTGGCCGTCGTCGTTGGCGCCCCAGCACGCGACCGTGCGGTCGGCGCGGCGCGCGCACGTGAAGCCGTCCCCCACCGCGAGCTCGAGGGCGTCGCTGATGCCGGAGACCGGCGCCGGTGCCAGCTGGATGATGTTGCCGTCGGCGTCGGCGCTGCCGCTGCCGATGCCGAGCATCGCGTCGCGGTTGTCGCCCCAGCACGCGACCGCCCCCGACATCCGCCGCACGCAGCTGTGGCTGCCCGAGCTGGCGACCTCGAGCGCGTCGTCGATCCCGGCGACCGCGACCGGCGCCGCGCTGCCGAGGAAGCTGGACGGCTTGCCGTCGCCGAGCGCGCCGACGAACGGATCGCCCCAGCACGTGACGTGATGCGACGCGAGCACCGCGCAACCGTGACGCGTGCCGGTCGCGAGCTGGACCGCGCCGGTGATCCCGACATCCTCGACGTCCTGCACGCCGCTCGGCTCGTACGACCAGCACTGCACGCGGCCGGCGCGCAGCGCGCAGCCGTACTCGTAGCCCGACGCGAGCTGGGTCGCGCCGCGCGCCTCGTCGATCGATCCGAGCTCGCCGTTCACCACCATGCCGGTGCCGAGCTGATCGAGCTCGTTCTCGCCCCAGCATGCGACCTGACCGGTCGCGAGCACCGCGCAGCCGTGCTGATCGCCGATCGCGAGCCGGCGCGCCGGCGCGGGCAGCGCGATCGCGTGCGGCGGGTGCGCGTCGATCCCGCTGCCGTCCTTGGTGTGAAACCACTCGCCGCCCCAGCACGTGGTGGCGCTTGGCAGCCGCGCGCACACCTGGAGGTCGCCGACCGCGAGCGCGAGCGCGCCGCGCGCCTCCGGGATGTCGCGCTGCTGGGCATGCGACACCTCGCCGAGCCGGCCCTCGCGGTTCGAGCCCCAGCACGTGACGATGCCGGAGCGCCGGATCGCACAGCCGAGGTCGGGGCCGAGCGCGATCGCCACCGGATCGTGGGTCACCGGCGACACGGTCGGTCGCGCGAACAGGTAGCGCTTCTCCATGATCGGCCAGCTGCCGCGCCGGCCGTCGGCGATGCCGACCTCGACGTCGACCACGTGGGCGGCGGTGTGCGGGATGCCGAGCTGGTTGTCGCTGTCGTTGCCCCAGCACACCAGCGGCCCGGCCGCGCGCACGGCGCAGCTGAACGTGTTGCCGGCCGCGAGCTGCACCGCATCCGCGAGCCCGACCACGCGCGTCGGCCTGGCGCGCGCGGTGAACGTACCGTCGCCGAGCTGGCCGTAGCTGTTGTCGCCCCAGCACCACACGCTGCCGTCGCCGCGGCGAGCGCAGGTGTGCTTCTGGCCCGCGCCGAGCTCGACCACGTCGGCGAGCCCGGCGACGTCGGCTGCCTTCACCTGATCGTCACCCCAGCACGCGACGCCGCCGCCGCGCCGGCGCGCGCAGCTGTGGCCGCGCCCGCCGGCCACCACGTCGACCGCGTCGTCGATCCCGAGGACCGCGGTCGGCCGCGCGCGCTCGACGTGCGTGCCGTCGCCGAGCTGGCCGGCGCGGTTGTCGCCCCAGCACACGACGCCTCCGCTCGCGCGCACCGCACAGCTGTGCAGCTCGCCGGCGGCGATCGCGACGATCGGATCGCGGGGCGCGCCGGCGTCGATCGCGCGGGCGTCCGCGGCGCGGGCGTCGCGCGGCGCGGCGCGCTGCGCGGCCGCATCGGGGACCGGCCGGCTGCCGCACGCGGCCAGCGCGGCGGCTAGCAGCCACCGCAACCGCACGGCCTCGACCGTCGGCGCGTCGGCTCGTACCAGGCGACGCGCACGCGATCCGGTGAGCTGCCGCGCATGACGATCGCCCACCGCGCCATCGGGGTGGCTGTGGAACACGGCGACCACTCAGCGGAGGGGTACCACGATCGTGTCCTCGGTCGTGGAGGTCCACTCCATGAACCTGTCGTCCACCGACAGCGTGACCGCGACCGCGCCGCCGTCGGGCGATAGCTCGACGTCGCGCACCCGCGCGCCCACGTACGAGGTGTCCCCGCCCTCGATCATGCAGCGCTTGCTCGGCATGACGATCACGCGCGGGTGCACGTGGCCGGCGATGTCGAGCGAGATGCTGCAGCTGCCCGCGATCGCCTTCACGACCGGCGGCGGCGTGCCGCTCGGCGACAGCGGTCCCAGCGCGGCGAGCGCG
>DATJAE010000278.1:0-2972 GCA_035516595.1 Kofleriaceae bacterium
CCGATCGACGCGCCGCACGGCGTGTACATGAGCGAGACCTCGAGCAACGGCATGATGGCCGCGATGGTGTACGGCCAGTCGATCGCGTGCGGCGATAACGGCGACGACAACACCACCGACAACACGTGGTGGCGCGTGTACAAGCCGTCGGACTACGGCGTGAACGACACGTTCCACGTCACCGAGGTCGACGTCAGCGTCCAGGAGACGTCGACGACGCCGACCATCACGGTCAACGTCGGCACGTACGCCGGGACGATCGACGCGGCCACGATCAACACGGCGCAGATCACGAACCTCGCGACCGCGCAGGCGCCGGCGCCGCCGACGTCTGGACAGACCGGCGAGTCGCTGAAGTTCCCGATCACCGCGACGATCCCGGCCGGCGCGCAGTTCATCGTGTCGGTCGCGGCGCCCAACCAGGACATCACCGGCACGACCGACCAGTACTTCTACATCGGCGCGACCAGCGCGGCCGATACGCATCGCGCGTATCTATCCTCGACCGGCTGCGGCATCACCACGCCCGAGCTGGTCTCGACCGTGTCCGGCACCGCCGGCTACATGATCATCGACGTCCAGGGAACGAACTGATCCCGACGCGCGCGTAGCTGCGCACGCGATCGGCCGCGATGTCGGCGAGCACCGCGGCGAGCGCGGCGCGATCGGCCGAGGCGCGTGCGAAGTTGTCGGCGGCGATCCGCGCGGCGGCGCCGTCGCGCGGCGGCGCGGCGTGGCCGGCGAGGATCTGCGCCTGGTGCCCGCGATCCGGCAGCGGCCGGGCGCGCACGGCGTCGAGCAGCGCGAGCGGGACGAGCTGCAGCAGCGGATCCGGCGCGCGCCGCAGGTACGGCACGAGCCGCGCCGGCGAGCCGAGGTCGAGCGGCGCGTCGGGGTGAAAGTCGGCGACGCCGGCGTGCGGCAGGCGCGCCGCGACCCGATCGCGCAGCGCGCGCAGCTCGGCCGGCGTGCACGCGAGCTCGGGCGCGACGACCATCGCGACGCGCACCTCGGGCCGGGCGAGCAAGCGCTCGCCCGCGGCGAGCCACGCGGCGTCGGCCGGCGCGCCCCACAGGACATCGATCGCGAGCTCGCCACCCAGCCGCGCCGCGCGCGCCCACGGGCACAGCTCGAACGCCTCGACCACCTCGATCGCGTAGCGCTCGAGCAGCCGGTGCACCTCGGCCAGCCGCGGATCCACGCGGCCATTGTAGCGGTAAGCTCGCGGAGTGCCGGGCTACGAGCCGCAGTCTCCGGATACCTCCGCAGATGCCGAGCGCTTCCTGATCGCGCGCTACCGCGCGATGACTCCGGCGGAGAAGCTCGAGATGTTTCGCGCGCTGTGCCGCACGGCCGAGGCGTTCGCGATCGCCGGGTCGACGATCTCTCTCGACGTTCGGGGCTCGACGAGCTCCTGCGACGTGGCTCGACGATGCCGGCGTCCCGGCCTCGTGATTGTCGGGTCAGGCCTACACCGCGCCGGCCCGCTGTGCGCTGGGTCGCGTTAGCGATTTCGCGGGATCGCGCCGCGCAACGGCGAGCGCGCCGGCGTGTCATCCTCCGTGGCGGTGAAGCTCACGATCGTCGCGCTGGTCGCAGTCGCGCAGGCCGCGCATGCCGCGCACGCCGATCCGGCCACGCGCTGCGCGCAGGGCGTGAGCTTTGCCAGGCACGGCGACCTGCCGCGCGCCGCGCTCTACCTCGATGGCTGCGACGACGCGCAGCTCGACGCGACGCTCGCCGACGAGGTCGCGCGCGCGCAGCGCGACGTGCGCAAGCGGATCGACGCCAGCGCGCTCAGCGAGCTGCAGGTGCTGAGCAAGCCCGAGGGCATGACCGCGTCGATCGACGCGCTGCCCGGCGAGACGTTTGTCACCCCGGCGACGGTGTGGGTGCGCGCCGGGCATCACGAGGTCCACGCAGCGCGCGACGCCGCGTCGCTCGCCGGCAAGGCGATCGTGAATTCGGTCGACGTGCCCGCGCACGCGCACGCGACGATCGTGCTCGACGCCGGAACGCCGAAGCTCGCGCCGCCGACCGCCGGCAGGGTCGATTTCGGCGAGGAGGGCGCGGCCGAGGCGCCGACGACCGGGCCGCCGCCCGAGCAGAAGCACGGCACGCTGATGCCGTGCAAGTTCGCCGGCACCTGCCCCGCGCAGGGCGAGCACATCGACGACCCGCTCGCGGTGGTCGCCGCGCCGCCGCCGCCGCATCCGACGGTGTCGTACGAGCTGCGCGCCGGCGTGGTCGCGGATGGCGCGGGCGCCGGGCCATCGCTCGCGATCGCGGTGGTGCGCAAGCTGCCGTGGCAGGACCCGGCCGCCGTGCATCCGTGGCTGTGGCAAGTCCACGGCGGCTACCTGCGCCGGCGCTACGGCAACACGTTCGAGGACGCCGGCGAGGTCGGCAAGGTGCTCGCCGCGCCGGACAGCGCGTGGCTGTCGCTCGGCGCGGGCATCGGCTACGGCTTCGACATCGGGCTCGAGGGCACGGCGAGCCTCGACCTCGCGCTGCGCAACCTGCCGATCGCGATCGGCGCGCGCTTCGAGCAAGGCTTCGAGAGTCGCGAGAGCTCGGTCATCCTCGAGCTCGGCGTGGGCTGGCGGCGCTACTGAATCGTCAGCCCGCCGTCGAACGTCGCGACGCGATCGATCGCGGTCACGCGCGCCCAGTCGAACCCGGCGACCAGCGCGCGCGGCGTGCACGGCCGCGGCGCGTCGAGCAGCCCCGCGGCGTGCGCGAGGATGCCGCACAGCTCGTCGCCCGCGTGGCGCGCGCGCACCGCCGACCACGGGATCGCGCCGTGCAGCTTGGCGAGCTTGCCGCCCGCGGCCTCGAGCAGCAGGAAGTGGTGGCGATAGCGCGGCGTCGCGACGCCGAGCGCGCGCTGGACCATGACCTGGGTCGCCGTGCTCGCCGCGAGGTCGCGCCCGCGCACGACGTCGGTCACGCCGGCCGCGGCATCGTCGACC
>DATJAE010000279.1:0-12285 GCA_035516595.1 Kofleriaceae bacterium
ATCGGCCTGATCGCGGGCCTGCTGCCGTGCGGCTGGCTGTGGGCGTTCGTGATCACCGCGGCGGGCACCGGCGGCGCGGCGAGCGGCGCGCTTGTCATGCTGGCGTTCTGGCTCGGCACCGTGCCGATGGTGCTGCTGCTGTCGCTGGCGGGCCCGGTGTTCGCGCGGCTGCGCGCCCGGCTGCCGGTGATCACCGCCGTGACCCTGCTCGCGCTCGGGCTCGGCACGCTCGCGTTTCGCTGGCAAGGGCTCGGCGCCCCGCCGAGCGTGCACGGCTGCCATCACTGCGCGGGGCCGATGTGAACCCGGCGCTCCGCCTGGTCCGCGCGTGCGCGCACTGCGGCCTCGCCGTCCCGGCCGGGCGCGACGGCGCGTACTGTTGCGCCGGCTGCGAGGTCGTCCACGACGCGATCGCGCGCCACGGGCTCGAGCGGTTCTACCAGCTGCGCGAGACCGCCGCGCCCGCGCACACCACGTCGGCGAGCTACGCCGAGCTCGACGATCCCGCGTTCGAGCGCGTCCACGTGCGGCGCGACGAGGCCGGCCGCGCCTCGGTCGCGCTGTTCCTCGAGGACCTGCGCTGCGGCGCGTGCGCGTGGCTGATCGAGGCGACGCCGCGCTGCGTGCCCGGCGTGGTCGACGTGCGCGTCGATCTCGGGCGCGGCCGGGCCGACGTCGTGTGGGATCCCGCCGCGACCGCGCTGTCGGCGATCGCGCAGCACCTCGATCGCATCGGCCACATCCCGCACGCCTACCGCGGCGTCGATCGCGAGCAGCACCGCCGCCGCGAGGATCGCGCGCTGCTGGTCAAGCTCGGCGTCGCGGGCGCCGCGACCGGCAACCTGATGCTGCTCGCGATCGCGCTGTACGCCGGGCTATTCGGCGGGATGAGCGCGGGCGACACCGCGTTGTTCCGCTGGGCGTCGATGCTGGTCGCGGTGCCGGCGCTCGGCTACGCGGCGAGCCCGATGTTTCGCACCGCGCTCGCCGCGCTGCGCGTCCGCCGGCTCCACCTCGACCTGCCGATCTCGATCGGGATCGTGGTCGGTCTGACCTGGGGCAGCGCGAACGTGGTGCGCGGCACCGGCGAGATCTACTTCGACAGCCTCGCGATGCTGGTGTTCCTGCTGCTGGTGTCGCGCTGGATCGTGCTGCGCTACCAGCGCCGGGCGTCGAGCGCCGCCGAGCTGCTGCTCGCGCTCGTGCCGCGCCGCGCGCGCCGCGTGACCGGCGATCGGGTCGACGACGTGCCGATCGAGGCGGTGAAGCCGGGCGATCTGCTCGAGGTCCGCACCGGCGAGAAGCTCCCGGTCGACGGCGTGATCGCGCGCGGCCGCTCGACGATCGACGGCGGCCTGCTGACCGGCGAGTCGCGACCGATCGAGGTCGGCCCCGGCGAGCGCGTCCACGCCGGGACGCTCAATCTCACCGCGCCGATCGCGATCACCGCGGCCGCGGTGGGCGAGCACACGCGGGTCGGCGCGCTGGTCGCGAGCATCGAGGCGCTGTCGGCGCGGCGCGCACCGATCGAGCGCCACGTCGACCGGATCGCCGGCCGGTTCGTCGCGATCGTCACCGCCGGCGCGGCGCTGACCGGGCTCGGCTGGGCGCTGCGCTCGCCCGGGCTCGGCCTCGAGCACGCGATGGCGCTGCTGGTGGTCACCTGTCCGTGCGCGCTGGCGCTCGCCACGCCGCTCGCGGTCGCGGTCGCGCTCGGCCGGGCCGCGCGGCGCGACATCCTGATCAAGGGCGCCGACGCGCTCGAGCGGATCGCCACGCCGGGCACGATGTTCGTCGACAAGACCGGCACGCTCACCGCGGGCCGGCTCGCGGTCGCCTCGTGGCACGGCGACGTCGACGCGCGCGCGCTCGCGGCCGCGATCGAGCGCGGCAGCGCGCACCCGATCGCGCGGGCGATCGTCGAGCACGTCGCGGACGAGCGCGGCCTCGACACCCGCGACCTTCACGAGGAGCTCGGCCGCGGCGTGCGCGGCCGGGTCGCCGGGCGGAGCGTCGCGGTCGGCGCGCCGGCGTGGGTGCGCACGCTCGCCGCGTTCGATCCGCGCGCCGAGGCGTGGATCGCCGACGTCGTCCGGCGCAGCGAGACGCCGGTCGCGATCGCGGTCGACGGGACGGTCGTCGCGATCGCCGGGCTCGCCGATCCGATCCGGCCCGACTCGGCCGGTGCGCTCGCGACGCTCGCCGCGCACGGCTGGACCGTGCGGATCCTGTCGGGCGACGACGCCCGCGTCGTCGCGCGGGTCGGCGATGCGCTCGGCCTGGCAGCGGAGCGCTGCACCGGCGAGGTCACGCCCGAGGGCAAGCGCCGCGCGGTCGAGGCCGCGCGCCGGCGGGGCCCGGTCGCGATGGTCGGCGACGGTGCCAACGACGCCGCCGCGATGGCCAGCGCGACCTGCGGCATCGCCGTGTCCGGCGCCGCGGAGCTCGCGATCGAGGCGGCCGATGTCTACCTGCGCTCGGCGTCGCTCGCCGCGGTCGCCGAGCTGGTCGGCTCGGCGCGCGCGACGCTCGCGACGATCCGGCGCAGCCTGCGGTTCTCGGTCGCGTACAACTTGCTCGCCGGCACGCTCGCGATCACCGGCGTCATCCACCCGCTGATCGCGGCCGTGCTCATGCCGGCGAGCTCGCTCACCGTGCTCGCCACCGCGCTGCGCTCGAAGGCCTTCACCCGGCGGAGCTCGCCATGACCGTGCTGTACGTGATCCTGCCGCTCGCCTTGCTCGTCGCCGCTGGCGCGGTCGCCGCGTTCGCGTGGACCGTGCGCTCGGGCCAGCTCGACGACATCGAGACCCCGCCGCGGCGGATCCTGTTCGACGACGATTCGCCGCGGCAGTAGTCAGTCGGCGAGGACCGCGAGCTCGTCGGCGACCGCATCCGCGAGCTGCGCGCGCGTCACGACACCCAGCGCGTCCCGGCGGCGAGCCACCACCACGAGCACGGCGTCGGCCTGTCGAGCCGCCACGAGCGCGGTGGCCACGGCGCTGTCGGGCGGCAGCACGACATGCGCCACGTTCGCGAGGTCAGCGACGGAGCGCGCACCGCGCGCGCGGTCGGCATCGAGCCGGGCGCGCTCGATCACGCCGGTCACGTGATCGCCCTCGACGATGACCGCGTACGGTTCGGTCAGCTGGTCGAGCCGCGCCGGCGCGGCATCGCCCGGGAGCGTGGCGACCGCCGTCCGCGGGATGCTCCCGAGCTGGTGGGCGAAGTACATGGCCGCCTGCATCGCGCGCGGCAGCAGGTGACCGCGGCGCGTGAGCTTCAACGTGTAGATGCTGTCCGCGATCAGGCGCTGGCGCAGCCCGTGCGCGACCGCCACGGTCAGCGTCATCGGGAGCACCACCGAGTAGTCGAGCGTCATCTCGAAGATCATCACGATCGCGGTCAGCGCCGCGCCGGTCGTGCCGGCCACCATGCCCGCCATGCCCGCGAGCGCCAGGCTCGTGGGATCGAGCTCGAGCCCGGGGAAGATCGCGTGCAGCGCGATGCCGTACGCGCCACCGATCGTGGCTCCGATGAACAGCGACGGCGAGAACACGCCGCCCGATGCGCCGGAACCGAGCGTCAGGCAGGTCGACGCCAGCTTGAGCGCGAACAGCAGCAACAGGACCCAGGGGTTCGCGAGCGTGCCGAGCAGGACGTCCATCACGCCCGCGTAGCCGACGCCCTCGACGTAGTAGTGACCGAGCGTGCGTTGCAGGATCACCATGAGGATGCCCACGCCCAGCATGCCGAGCACGTGGCGGAGGTAGTCGTTGCGGATGCGCGCCTCGAGCCGATCCTCGGTGGCGTAGAGCGTCTTGATGAACAGCGCCGCGGCCGCGGCGGCGAGCACGCCGAGCACGGCGTAGGCCGGGAGCAACACGAGCTTGGTCGTCGCCGGCATCTGCACGGGCGGGATCGAGAACGCGGGATGATTGCCGAACAGCCAGCGCCCCACGAACGTCGCGGTCGCGGTCGCGAGCGTGACCGGAACGAGCGTGCGCACGCTGATCTCCGACATCAACACCTCGGCGGCGAACAGCACGCCGCCGATCGGGGTGTTGAACGTCGCGGCGATGCCGGCGCCGCCTCCCGCGGCGACCAGGGTCACGACCTGCCAGCGCGAGGCGTGCGTGAAGCGCCCGACCCACGACCCGAACGCCGCCCCGATCTGCGCGATCGGTCCCTCGCGGCCGACCGAGCCGCCGCTGCCGATCGACAGCGCCGAGGCGATCGACTTGATGAGCCCGACGATCGGTCGGATGAAGCCCGCGCGGTAATAGATCGCGTCCATGATCTCTGGCACGCCGTGGCCTTTCGCTTCGGGCGCCCAGCGATCGACGAGGAACACGACGAGCAGCGCGGCCACCGCAGGAACGAGCACGACCGCGAGCCCCCACGGACTGGGCGGCGTGTGCGCGTTCGTGTCGTAGCTGGCCGAGAGCTTGCCCAGCAGCAACAGGTTGTGGAACACCGCGATCAGCAGCCGAAACACGTATGCCGCGAGACCGGCGACCATCCCGAGGACGACCGCGAGCAGCGCATACCTCGGCGCAGATAGTGCGGGAAATTTTGGCGCCGCGGCCATCCAACTCCCAGGTTCAGCACGCGGCGTGCCGCGCGCCGCGATCTGCGCGAAACGACGTGCCTCGGCGCTCGGGGCCAGGCGAGCGAGGTCGAGGCGCGGTGCGCCGCGGCGAATGGACGCGACCGAGGTCAGCGGATCGCCGACGGGCCGGGTCGCAGCCGGTGCGCGCGGCGCGGATCGACGCGTTCCTGCGCGCGACCGGAGCTCCGCGATCGGCGGCGAGTCGTCAGAACGTCACGTCGACCTCGTCGAGCTCGATCGTGTGCTCGACGCCCGGCTCGGGCAGCCCGGGCCCGAACGTCGGCGTGAAGTACACCGAGAGCCGTGCGCCGGCGGGATCGAGCCGGGTGAACCCGAAGGTCCCCGACGCGATCCCTCGCGGGACATGCAGCGAGTCGCCTTGCTCGTCGAACGGACACGGCCCGAGCACCACGTCGCCCGCCCGCGGCGCCGCTTCGACCTGGTAGGGCAGCCCGCCGTAGTCGAAGCTGGCCGTCGCGGCCTGGCCCTCGAGCGCCATCGCGAGCTCGCCGCAGCCGGCGCAATCGGGCGCGCCGGTCAGATCGAGCTGGAAGTCGAGCAGGCCCAGCGCCTCGCCGGCGATGACCGCCGACGCCGGATCGATCGAGATCGCGACATGATCGCGTGTCCCGTACGCGGTGATGGTCGCCGCCGATGGCAGGCCGTCGACCACGATCTGGGGCGCTGGCACGGGGGACGAGGTCCCGCAGGCGGCGAGGCAGCACGCGATCGCACACTTGTTCATGGCAGCGGAATATCAGTAAGTCAAATAGTACGGCAACAGAATAGTACGGCAAACGAACTAACTGCGGCCCCCCCCGCACCCCCCCGCACGCGCGCGCGGTCACAGCTTCATGCCGAGCGAGACTCCGAGCTCCGCGAGCACCTCCTTGACCTCCCGGAGCGACTGACGGCCAAAGCCCGGGAGCTTCAGCAGCTCGCCCTCGGTGCGTTGCACGAGCTCGCGCAGCGAGCGGAGGTTCGCGCCCATCAGCGCGTTCGCCGTGCGCACCGACAGCTCGAGCTCGTCGAGACTGCGGTCGAGCGTGGCGTCGCGCGCCGGCGCGGGCGGCGGCGGATCGGGCGGCCCGAGCGCGGGCTGCGGCGCGGATGGCCCGCTGTACGGATAGCCGCCGAGCAGCAGCGCGGCGCGCGGCCAGGTGCAGGGATCGATCGCGCCGCGGCGCGCGGCCTCGACCAGCGCCGCGAGCGAATCGGCCGCGGTGAGCACGTCGCGGATCCACGAGTCGGCGACGGGGACCGGGCGGATCGCGTCCGGGTCGGCGGACAGCTGCCTGGCCTCGAGCTGGCCGGCGTCGCTGATCGGCAGGTGCACGACGACGCTGTCACCGGTGGTCACGCGGAGCCGCGTCGCGGTCGCGAGGTCGAGCTCGACGATCGGGTCGTCGATCGCGTCGAACCGCACCGGCATGAAGCCGGGCACGCGATCGCTGCCGACCAGCAGCACGCGGTCGTGGAGCACCATGCGCACCAGCTCGGCGCGCTTGTGCGGGTGCTGGCGCAGCAGCTTCTTCGCGCTCTTGATCGTGGTGACGTACCCGGCGGATTCGGCCGCGCCGAACGCGAACGCCTGGCCGAGCTCGGCGAGCAGGTGCACGCTCGCGCGGCACGACGCGCCGACGAGCACGATCGCGCGGGCGGTGTAGTCGGCGCGCTGCGGCGGCTCGAGCGCGGCCGCGAGCTCCCGGAGCGCGAGCGCGAACACGCGGTCGATGTCGCCGCCGCCGGCGAGCAGGTCGCGATACGCGCCGTTGATCGGCGCCGCCGGATCCCGGCGCAGCTCCGGCGGCAGCACCGGCAGCGCGGCCCACGTGGTCCCGAGCAGGCGCGACGTCACCGTGGTGGCGAGCGGGAGGTGCGCCATGCGCTCGCGCCGCACCTTCGACTGGATGACCTCGACGCCGCAGCGCTCGCACACGACGCCGCGGTCCTTCATCCGCTGGTACTTGCCGCACTGGCACTCGTAGTCGCGCACCGGGCCGAACACGCGCTGCGAGAACAGGTCGTCGGTGATCGGACCTGCCGACCACGCGAGGTCGGAGGGATCGGCGAGCGCGATGCGCAGCGCGTGGCCGTCGGGCGTGACCGCGAGGCCGGCAGCTCGCGCGAGCCGCGCGAGCCGCTTGACCCGCTCGATGCCCTTGCTCGGGTCGGGCTTCTCGAAGAACGAGAAGATGTCGTCCCGCGCCGGCGGCGGCGGGGCAGGCTCCGGTGCCGGCGTCGCGCCGAGGCACGGGACGGCGAAGCTCATCACGTCGGGCGTGGCCGTCGGCGCAGCACGCGGCGCGGGCGCGGCGACCGACCAGCCATCGGCGATCGGCTCGAGCTTCACCATCGATTCGTAGACCCGCGTCCGGTATTGCGGCTCGCCGGTCTTGTACACGGCGAGCTCGCTGAACAGCGCGGGCGCGCGCGCCGCGGCGAGCCAGGCGAGCTGGTCGTCACGCACGATCTCGCCGGTCAGCGGCGCATCGCTGGCAGGATCGTACGGCCCGATGCCGCGCACGCGCAGCCGGTCGTAGGCCTTCACCCCGAGCGCCGCCTCGCAGCTCGACGCGGCGAGCGGCGCGTGGAGGCGCGGCTCGCTCGCGCCGTCGTCGACGATCTCGAGGAGCGCGCCGAGCGACCTGCCGTCCGCGACGAGCTCGTCGCCGCGCTCGAGCGGCGCCGCGATCTCGACGGTGACCGCGATGCGCATGGCCGTGCCGTCGGGCAGGTCGTCCGCGATCCGGCTGGCCGCGGTGACGACGCCCGGGACGAGGCCCCCGTACCGGACCCTGGCCTGCGCGTGCTCGGCCAGGACGTCGCCCTCGAACACGGTCGTGCCGACCTCGACCACGGTGCCATCGGCCGGTGGGTCCGCGCGGTCACCGAAGATCGCGCGCAGCAGCTTCTCCTCGGGCGTCGCCGGTCGCTCGACCGGGACCTCGAGGATGTCGAGCGTGTGCACGACGCGGCGCACCGAGCCGAGCGCATCGGCGAGCGCGCGATTGCAGCGCACGGCGTCGCCCGGCCGCACGGACGCGGGGACGCTGCGCGGAGCGACGGCCTCTGCGACGCGGACCTGGCCCATCCGGCGAGCCTAGCGCCGATGTTCGCGCGCCGGAATGCCTCGAGCGATGCGAGCGTTGTCCTGCCGTGCGCTTCACCGCCGTCTGCGCGCTCGTCGCCGCGTGCTCTCCCTCGATCCGGGATCCCGATCGGCACGAGCGCCACCTGGTGTGGTGCGATGCACGCTCCACGCTCGTGCTCGAGGAGACGATCAGCGACGGGTTCCCGGATTCGACCGCGAGCTGCGCGCTCGTGCTCGACGGCCGGACCGTGCTCGCGGACAGCATGCAGGTGCAGAGCGTGCGCGTGCGGGCGACGCGCCTGGCGTCGGGCGACATCGCGTGGACGCTGGCGCATACGCTGTGTCGCGCCGCCGCGGGCCGGGTCGCGTGCGCCGACTTTCCGCCGGAGCGCTGCATGCCGGCGTCCGACTGCTGCACCAGTACCGGCTGGAGCGAGTGTCGCTGCGGGCTCGCGCATCCGTCGCCGGCGCTCGCGGAGGCGATGCGATGGGTCGTGCGCGACCGCGGCGCCGACCCATGGCTGCGTGCCGCCTCGCTGTTCGCGCTGGTCGAGCTCGGCGATCGATCGCTGCTCGCGATCGCGGACGAGATTCCGGACGACGAGCGCACGCGGATCTGGCTCGATGCAGCGCGCGGCGACAGCTACGATCGGGACGAGCTTGCCGCGCTGCGCGGGACCTCGCGCTGTGACGCGGCGCTCGTCGATCGGGCGCTCGGCGACCTGCGAACGCCCTGAGCCGCGGCGTGGCTCGGCGGCGCCGCGCTCACCACTTCGAGCCAGGCACCTGCCGCGTGGCGAGGTCATGTCCTCGGGCCCGCCGATCATGGGGTCTGCAGCACGAGCACGAAGTCGTTGTCGCCGGCGCTGTTGGTCGCCGGCGAGGCGAACGCGTGCATGCCGGAGTTGGGGAAGCTGCCGATCGCGGCGTACGTGCCGGCGGTCGGGTCGTACCAGCGCGCGGTGACCTGACCGGACAGCTTGCCGAGATCGACCACGATGGTCTGCGAGGTCTGGCCAGTCGCCGGGCGATAGGCGAGGGCGAGCTTGCCGTCGGCCGAGTAGGCGCCGCTGTAGTCCTCGGGCGTGCCGACGCCCTGGAACACCGTGCCGTCCTGGTCGGGCGCGAGCTCGGTCCACGCGATCGAGCTCACGAGCTGCGCGAAGTACGTGACCTCGTGCGTGCCCTCGGAGGTGAGCGCGTCCTGCCAGCTCTGCCAGCTGTCGGCGAACGGCCAGACGAACTCGTTGCCGTAGGTGTCGCCGGCCGCGCCGCCGAGCAGGAAGCTGTAGTGCTCCTCGCGGACGTCCGCTTCGGTCACGCCGATCGCGGTGTTGTTCTCGTAGCCCGACTCGATGTTGACGACCGGGCCGAAGTCGGTGCGGTTGTACTGCGCGAGGTAGATCGAGCGCCACGGTCCGGGGCTGTACTCGTAGATCGTGTCGAGCGCGAACGACGGCCGGAGCATCGCGTTGTCGAACGCGGCGCCGTACTCGTCGAACGCCCAGCCGATGTGGCGGGTGTCGTACTGGCGGATGCCGGCGATCACCGCGGCGAGATCGGCGTCGCCGTCGGAGCTCTCGTTGTAGTCGTTGCCGATCATCCAGATGATGTTGTCGAACGCGGCGTAGCGCTGGCCGAGGAACTGGCCGTACGCGGTCAGCTTGTCGAGCGAGTTGGGCGAGGCGCCGTCGCCGAACCACGGGTTGTAGTTGTCGTAGACGTCGAAGATGATCTGGATGCCGCTGTGCGCCGCGGCGGCGATGATCGCGTCGACGTTCGCCCAGTACTTGCCGGCGGTGCTCGTGGTGTCGCCCGGCGCCGGCACGGTGCTCACGTCGTAACCGCCGCCCGGCAGGTCGCCGTCGAACGGCTCGTTGCCGCTCGCGTCCTCGGGGCCGCGCGACGGCGCGCCGACCGGCGACGCGCCGAGCTGGACGTCGGCATCGATCAGCACGGCGTTGTAGCCCTGGCTCGCCCGGGTCTGGAAGTAGCTGGTCGCATCCGCGAGGGTCAGGCCCGGTACGAGACACCACGCGGTGTCGCCCACGAGGTAGACCGGGTGGCCGTCGCCGTCGACCAGGTAGCGCTTGCTCGCGCTGACCTGCCAGAGCGAGCTGCCCGAGCTCGGACCGTCGGGGACGAGGCCATCCGAGCTCGCGGCGTCGGCGTGGTGCGCGGCGTGACCGCCGCACGCGCCGCACGCGATCAGCAGCGTAGCCATCGTTCGACCCATGGCCCGAGTATAGGGTTGGCTCGACCGCGTGGGGGTCGATCCTCGGGGTGGTCCGGCTCGGGACCGTCGCTCGCCGGGCGCGCGTCGCAGCGCGCGGTCGACGGTCCGGCGCGGGACCATCGCGTGGATCCGGCGCGCGCAACCCCGGCCGGCGGCACGCGCCGCGATGTCTCCTCGCGGCGACGCCGGGGCCGGCGGCGCGATGGCCCGCGCGCTGCAATTCGGGCGAGCGAACCCGAACCGGAGGACCTCATGTCAAAGCACTCGAACCTCGAAGCGATCGATCCGTCCCTGCTCGCAGCCGTGGTCGGTGGCGACCAGTCGCCGCCGTACGTGCAGCCCCAGAGCCCGAGCCAGATCTGCGGCGCGAACGGCGTGAAGAGCGTCACCCAGGTCGGTGGGCTGCGCATTCCCGTCGGCCCGCCGTTCAGCGTCAACCTCGGCCCGCTGCACGCCGGCGGCGGCAGCATCACGTGGGGCGGCGCGCAGCAGGTGACGTGCAATCCGCCCAAGCCGTGACCGGACGTACAATCGCTGGACGTGGCGCGCGCCTCGATCCAGCGCTTCCAGATCCTCGGCGAGCTCGGCGCCGGCGGGATGGGCGTCGTCTATCGCGCGCGCGACCCGCGGCTCCAGCGCGACGTCGCGATCAAGGTGCTGACCGGCGCCGGCCACGCCGTGAACGCGCTGTCGTCGCGCGACACGCTCGATCTGCGCAGCGGACCGCCGAGCCTCGACGACCTGCTCGCCGAGGCGCGGATGATGGCGCGGCTGTCGCATCCCAACGTGTTGCCGATCTACGAGATCGGGCTCGACGGCGACACCGCGTTCCTCGTGATGGAGTACGTCGCCGGCCCGAACCTGCGCGCGTGGCTCGGCGAGCCGCGCGCGACCACGGCGGTGCTCGACATCTACGCGCAGGCCGCGCGCGGGATCCTGGCCGCGCACGCCTGCGGGATCGTCCATCGCGACTTCAAGCCCGACAACGTCCTGATCGGCAGCGACGGCCGCGCGCGCGTCGCCGATTTCGGGCTGTCCAACGTGATCGCGGGATCGTCGCTCGTGCGCATGGCCGACAAGCGCGGCACGCTGCGCTACATGGCGCCCGAGCTGGTGCGCGGCGAGCTCGCCACGCCGCGCTCCGACGTGTTCGCGCTGTGCACCGCGATCGTCGAGGCGTTCGCGGCGGAGCGCGATCCGGCGCGCGGCCTCGCCGAGCGCGACGTGCCCGCCCCGCTGCGCGACCTGATCGTCGCCGGCCTCGCCGAGAAGCCGGCCGCGCGCCCGGAGCTCGCACGGCTGGTCGCGGCGTTCGACGAGCCGGCGTACGGCGGCGCGACCAACCAGTACGAGATCGTGGCCAAGCTCGCGACGGGCGGGATGGCCGAGATCTTTCTCGCCCGCGGCGCGAGCGCGCTCGGCGTCCAGCGTCACGTCGTGCTCAAGCGCGTGCTGCCCGAGCGCGCCGCCGACACCCGGTTCGTGCGGATGTTCCTCGACGAGGCGCGCCTGGCCGCGCAGCTCCAGCATCCCAACATCGCGCAGGTCTACGACAGCGGAAGGCTCGCGGGCTCGTACTTCTTCACGATGGAGTACGTGCATGGCGAGACCGTGCACGCGCTGTTCAAGAAGGCGCTCGAGCTGCATCGCGCGATCCCGATCTCGGCCGTGCTCGCGATCGCCGCCGGCGCGGCGGCGGGCCTGCACCACGCGCACGAGCGGCTGGGCTTCGACGGCAAGCCGCTGCGCATCGTCCACCGCGACGTGTCGCCGTCGAACCTGATCGTGAGCTACGAGGGCCACGTCAAGCTCGTCGATTTCGGGATCGCGAAGGCGACGCGGCGAGGCGAGCAGACCGACGCCGGCGAGGTCAAGGGCAAGATCTCGTACATGTCGCCCGAGCAGTGTGCGGCGCGCGAGATCGATCGGCGCAGCGACCTGTTCTCGCTCGGCATCGTGATGTGGGAGCTCCTGAGCCACGAGCGGCTGTTCCACCTCGACAGCGACTTCGCGACGATGACCGCGATCGTGTCGGGCCCGGTGCCGCCGCCGTCGGCGCGCCGCGGCGATGTCCCGCCCGAGCTCGACGCGATCGTCATGCGCCTGCTCGCCAGGGCGCCGGCCGATCGCTTCCAGACCGCCGGCGAGCTGCACGAGGCGATCGAGGTGCTCGCCGCGCGCGGCCCCGGGCTGTCGACCGCGAGCCTGGGCCGGTTCCTGCGCGAGCTGTTCGGCGAGCGCCCGCTGCCGTGGATCGCGCTGCCCGGCGAGCACGCGGTGTCCGGTGCGGCCACGCTGACCAGCAGGCCGACCACGCCGGATCGGCCGCAGCGGGCGAGCGCG
>DATJAE010000280.1:0-17633 GCA_035516595.1 Kofleriaceae bacterium
CGAGGAACACCAGGCTGCCGTGCATGCCGACCTCGAACACGGTGATCACGTTCGGGTGGGTGATCCGCGCCATCGCCTGGCCCTCGCGCAGCATCCGCATGCGCTCCTCGTCGCTGGCGGCCACGCCGCGCAGCACCTTGAGCGCGACCTGGCGATCGAGCTCGCGATCGTGCGCGGCGTAGACCACGCCCATCCCGCCGCGGCCGAGCTCGCCGACCACGACGAACCGGCCGATCCGCGTGCCGTGCCGGATCTCGGAGTCCCACTCGGTGACCACGCCGCGAGTATTGCGCACAATCGTGTGCGGTCGAGTCGTCGCGCCGCCGCGCTAACTGCTCCACAACGCTCGCGGCCCGCGCCGGCACGTCGCTTGCTGTGCCCGCGGCATGCATTTCCGAGCCTCGTTACTCCTGCTCGCCGCCTGCGCGGCCGAACACACCAGCGCGGACACCGCCGCGCAGATCTCGATCCAGCGCGGCACCGATCGCGCGAGCGTGTTCTCCGCCCAGGAGGCGAGCGTGCTCGCCGCGCAGGGCGTGCAATGGACCGGCGTCTACATCGGCGGGCCGTGCAGCGGCGGCTCGGGCTGGTCGCGCGCCGCGGTCGAGGCGCTCGCCAGCTCGGTGCACTGGCAGTTCATGCCGATCTTCGTCGGCCAGCAGGCGCCATCGATCTGCGGCGCGAGCGAGATGAGCTACGCGCGCGGCCAGGACGACGGCGCGGCGACCGCGCAGCAGATGGCGGCGTTCGGCTGGGCGCCGCGCGGCAACATCCCGGTCGCGCTCGATCTCGAGGCCGGCACCTACTTCAACGATCCGGCGGGCTCGACCAGCTATGTCCACGGCTGGATCGACGCGGTCCACGCCTCCGGCTACCTCGCGTACGTCTACTCCGGCCCCGCGGCGATCGTGCACTACGCCGACGCCGGCCTGGCGATGGATGCGGTGTGGGTCGCGAGCTACTTCTATAACGGCTTCGCGAACGTCACGCCCTACGATCTGTCGCAGATCGGCACCCGGTTCAGCGCCTCCAACCGCGCCTGGCAATACGCCGGCGACTTCGCGGTCGCGGGCGCCGGGCGGGTCGACGCCGACGTCTCCGACCTCTTGCTCGCGCCGGCGCCCGGCCGCAGCAACGGCACGATCACCGGCCCGCGGCGCGACGAGTACCTCGGGATCGCGAGCACGCTGTCGGGCGGCGGCTACTGGATCGTGAAGGGCGACGGCGGCGTGTTCTCGTACGGCGACGCCGCGTTCCACGGCTCGGCGGGCGGCTCGCCGATCAACGAGCCGACCGTGTCGATCGCGACCACCGCCGACGGCAGCGGCTACTGGCTGACCGCCAGCGACGGCGGCGTGTTCTCGTACGGCGACGCGCCGTTCATGGGCTCGACCGGCGGGGTCGCGCTGAACGCGCCGATGGTAGGCGTCGCGCGCGGCCCCGGCGGCTACTGGCTGGCCGCGGCCGACGGCGGCGTGTTCTCGTTCGGCGCGCCGTTCCACGGCTCGGCGGGGAGCATCCGGCTCGCGGCGCCGGTGGTGGGCATCGCGGCGCGGCCGCAGGGCGATGGCTACTGGCTCGCGGCGGCCGACGGCGGCGTGTTCTCGTTCGGCGCGCCGTTCTTCGGCTCGGCCGCCACCGTCGCGCTCGCCCAGCCGGTGGTCGGCATCGCGGCGACGCCGAGCGGCGCGGGCTACTGGCTGGTCGCGGCCGACGGCGGCGTGTTCGCGTTCGGCGACGCCAGGTTCTTCGGCTCGGCGGCGGGGCTGCCGCTGGCGGCGCCGGTGGTCGGCATCGCGGCGCGCCCGCAGGGCGACGGCTACTGGCTGGTCGCCGCCGACGGCGGGGTGTTCGCGTTCGGCGGCGCCGGGTTCGACGGCCGCCCGCAGTAGCCGAAAATGCGAGGCACGGCGCGCGCCCAGGAAAAGCGCACCGTGCCCGAGGGGTAAAGCGCGGCCTACTCCGAGCCGATGATCTTGGTGTGGAGGTTGGTGACCGCGTGGTTGGGGACGTCGACCGTGCCGGTGAACGAGCGGGTCACGTTGCCGCCCCACAGCGCGTTGGTGTCGAACTTGCCGCGCGCGCTCGACACGCCGGGCGTGCCGGTCGCCTTGAACGTCGGCTTGCCGTCGAACGACACCACGCCTTGCGAGCCGTAGCGCTTGTCGAGCGCGTCGAGCAGGAGGGTGGAGCGCTCGCTGGCGCCGCCGGTCACGGTGGAGAGCAGGTCGAGATCGATCGTCGTCATGGTCGTGGTCCTTGTCGAAGTTGTTCGGCCGTAGTGCAGCGGCCGTGCCGCGATAACCGCGCGACCTGCCGCGCGCGATCGCGCAACCGCACCTGCCTGGCGACAAGCTTCGTGGCCGCGGCCGCGAGTTGACGGCGGTGCCTACTGCGGGAGACGTCGCAGGCCCCGAACCGCGGCGCAGCGGCCGATCTTGTCGTAGGCTTGCCGCGTGCTCCGGGTCCTCGTCGTCCTCGCGTGTGCCGCGTGCGGGGTCGGCGCGCGCGAGGCCGCCGCACCATCCGGCGACGATGCGCTGGCGGCGCGCTTCCCGCTGGCGCGCCTGGGCGAGCGCGCGTTGTGCGATGCCTTGCTCGCGCGCAGCGCCGAGGACTATCGCATCACGATCGATCGCGAGCCGCGCTCGCGCCGCAAGGTGATCGTCTCGGACCTCCACCTCGGGCCGGGCACCACCGATCCGAGATTCACCGGGATCGAGGACTTCTACTCCGACGCCGACTGGACCGCGTTCCTCGCGCAGCAGGGCGCCGCCGGCCCGACCGATCTCGTCATCGACGGCGACTTCATCGAGTTCTGGCAGATCGCCGCCGCGCTCGGCGTCTTGCCGCGCCGCGACGCCCGGGTCCAGCCGCCGGCGGGCACCATGCTCGCCGAGGACCAGCAGTTCGGCACGACCGCGGTCGCGCTGGTGATCGCCGCGCATCCCACCGTGTTCCGCGATCTCGGCCGGCTGCTCGACAGCGGCGATCATCGCGTGATCATCCTCGCCGGCAACCACGACGCCGATCTGCTGTGGCCCAAGGTCCAGCTCGCGATCGCCCGCGCGATCGCGCCGCGCGATCCGAGCCGGCTGATCTTCGTCGAGGGCGCGGCCTACGAGCACGCCGGCGTCCACGTCGAGCACGGCCACGCCTACGATGCCGCGAACCACTTCGCGACCGGCTACGCGCCGTTCGGGCGCGATCGCGACGGCCGGTGCCGGCTCCAGGCCAGCTGGGGCGAGGTGTTCGTCGACCAGTTCTATACCGACACCGAGCGCCAGATCCCGTTCATCGACAACCTCTATCCCGAATCGGCCGCGGTGCTGTGGGCGCTGCACGACGATCCCCAGCATGGCGAGCGCGGCCTCGCCGCGGCGATCCGCTTCCTCGAGCTGCTGCGCAGCGCCGAGACCGGCAAGCTCAACAAGGACGCCGCCGAGGCCGTGCTGCAGAGCGTGTTCGGCACGCCCGGCGAGGGCGACGACGGCCCGAGCTCGGTGCACGAGGTGATCGATCACCTGACCGAGCAGGTCGCGGGCGGCGATACGAGCGCGGCGTCGATCGTCGCCGCGCTGTGGCGGCTGCGCACCGATCCCGACCTCGCGGGGCTGTGGGATGGCATCGTGCGCGCGGCCGGTGCGCTGCCCGACGTCGGCGCGGCGCTCGACGAGCTGCGCGCGATCGATCCCTCGGCGCTCGGTCGCCTGCGCGACCGCGCGTTCGGCGATGTCCAGGAGACCGCCGCGGCGCGCCTGCTCGCCGCCAACCCGGCGCTCCACGTGATCGTGTTCGGCCACACCCACGACGTCGGCGGCCGGGCCGTCGCGGTGCGCGGCGGCTACTTCGCGAACAGCGGATCGTGGATCTCGGTCGCGTCGGTCGCCGAGCTCAAGGCGCGCGGCGTGACCTGGGACAAGCTCTCGCTCGCCGACCGCACGATGTTCCCGTCCAAGGACACCGCGGTGATCATCGAGTACGGCCCCGACGGCCAGCCGGAGCCGCCCGTCGTCCACAACCGATGATGGCGCGCCGCTGGCGTCGGCGTGGACCGTCGTAACTCGGCGCCGGCGACGGTCTCACGGCGTGGGCCGGATCGGCGTGCCGCGCTCCTCCATGGCCTTCATCATCAGGACGCGCGCGCGGGTCTTCTCGCCGATCTTGTCGAGCACCTGCGCGAGCATCTCGTGGGTGTCGGCGAGCTCGCTCGCCGGCAGATGGTGGGCCTCGGCGAGCGCGACCGCCTGCTCGGCCTCGGCCTGGGCGTCGTCGTAGCGATGGATCTCGTAGTGGGCGCGGGCGAGCCCGTCGAGCAGCTCGGGCGGGGATAGCAGCGCGTCGTACTCGTAGGTGACGGAGTCGGGCAGGCGCTCGGACGCGTTGCGCGCGCGCGTGAGGTAGGCGATGCACGTCGGGAAGTCGTGGTGGAGCAGCGCCAGCTGCCCGAGCATGCCGGCGGGGGTCATCACGAAGCGATCGCCGAGCTGCGCCGAGTCGGCGACGTCGAGCGCCGCGGCGAGCTCGCGCTGCGCGGTCGCGCGATCGCTGTTGAGCGTGATCGCGCCGCCCGCGAAGTGCAGGAAGTAGGCGACCACCGGATCGTCGTCGCCGTTGCCGAGCGCGAGCCGCGCCTGGCGCAGCATGTCCTGCGCGAGGTCGTCGTGGCCGGCGTTGGAGAACGCGAGCGCGGTCGACACCAGGGGCGAGGCCAGCTCGGGATCGCCGCGGTGCCGGCCGGCGAGCGCGAGCAGCTGCGCGACCGCGGTCTTCGCGTTCGCGATGTCGCCGAGCGCGGTGAGCGTGTTGAGCTCGGCGCCGAGCACGCCGAGCAGGGCGGCGTCGTCGCCCAGCCGCACGAGCGCGTCCACCGAGCGCTTGTAGTACGGGATCGCCTCGTGCTCCTGGTGGGTCGCGGCGAGGCCATCGGCGACGTCGGACTCGGCGCGCGCGCGGAGATCCTCGGGAAGCTTCTCGTGATCGGCGAGCGCGAGCGCGATGCGCGCGAGCTCGAGAGCCTCCGCCGGCGTGTTCTGGTCGTTCGCGATCTCGGACAGCTGCATCCAGCACCGCATGATCAGGGCGTCGTGGCGGGTCGGATCGACGCCGATCGTCGACCACAACGTCGGCGCCGCGTCGGTCTGGTCGCCGGCGGCGGCCTGCGCCATGCCGAGCTCGAACTTCGCCTCGGCGACGACCGGCGGATAGCCGGTGCGCTCGGCGCGGTCCACCGCGGCCTTGCCGTCGGCGATCGCGCCCTCGGCGCGGTGCGCGTTGCTCTCGGCGCGCACGCTCGCGAGCTTGGTGCGCACCGCGGCGATCGCGTCGCGCTCGGCCGGATCGACCGGCAGCGGCGCGACCCCGAGCAGGCCGCCGGTGTCGGCGCAGTCGTCGAGGCCGGGCAGGCCGCGCGCGAGGTTGTCGGAGTCGCTCACCAGCTGGTCGTCGGCGTGGCTCGCGAGCTCGATCGTCGCGCGCACGATGTCGAGCTGGTGGCCCAGGCACGCCGCGCGCAGATCGAGCAGCTGCGCCGACTGCTCGCCGCGCGCGGTCGCGCGGCACGACGCGTCGGAGGTGTCGACCCAGCGCCGCGTCCAGGCGTCGAGCGCGGCGGCGAGCCGCTCGGCGGCGTGCGGGCCGCGGGTGCGATCGGCCGCGGCGTAGGCGCGCGCGATCGCGGCGCGCGGCGCGGCGCTCCACACCGCGGCGGCGCCGGGCGAGGCGTCGCACGCGATCGCGGGCGGCGCGCGATGGCGGAGCACGGCGATCGGGACGACGATCGCGGCGGCGGCGACCGCGGCCAACGCGGCGGCGATCGCGAGCGTGCGGCGTGGCCGCACCGCGCGCTCGAGGATCGTCGCGAGCTCGGCGATCGCCGGGAAGCGATCGTCGGGGTCCTCGGCGAGCCCGCGCGCGAGCGCCGCGGCGAGCGCGGCCGGTGCGCCGCGAAGCGCGGGGCGCGCGCCGGCGAGCGGGCGCCTGCCGGTCAGGCCCTCGACCAGCGCGACGCACAGCGCGAACTGATCGGCGCGCGCGTCGATCTTGCCGCCGATCAGCTGCTCGGGCGGCATGTAGCCGGGGGTGCCGGCGACGTAGCCGAGCCCGGCGAGCGAGGCCGCCGCGCCGCCGCCGCGCTCGTCGACCGTCGACACCGCGCTCGAGTCGGGGCGCGCGAGGCCGAAGTCGCCGACGCGGACGCGGCCGTCGCGCCCGACGAACACGTTCGATGGCTTGACGTCGCGGTGGATCAGGTTTTCGGCGTGGACCGCGGCGAGCCCGCGCGCCGCCTGCGCCCACGCCGCCACGACCTCGCGCCACGGCCGGCGTTCGCGCTGCCACGCCGCGAGGGTCTCGCCCTCGACCAGCTCGGTCGCGATGAACACCTCGCCGTCGACCTCGCCGACGTCGTGCACGGTCACCACGTTGGGGTGGCTGATCCGCGCGAGCGCGCGCGCCTCGCGGACCAGCCGCGCGCGCGCCTCCGCGCTGTCGGCGTGCTCGGCGTTCACGCGCTTGACCGCGACCCGGCGCTCGAGCTGCGGATCCCACGCCAGCCACACCACGCCCATCGCGCCCGCACCGAGCACGCGCTCGAGCCGGAACCGGCCGAACTGCTCCGGCGCGTCCGCCGGCGGCTCGCCCTGGGTCTCGGCGAGCGCGGCGAGCTCGCCGAGCAGCGCGACGCACTCGGCGCAGCCATCGACGTGGCTCTCGACCTCGGCCTGGCGCTCGGACGGCAGGTCGCCGTCGAGCAGCGCGGTCAGCTCGTCGTCGCTCGGGCAGCTCACGACGGCCTCGCGCGCAGCACGCGCGACAGCGACAGGTCGAGCCCGCTGTCCAGCTCGGCGAGCACGCTGTCGAGCCGCTCGCCGGCGACGCCTGCGGCGATCAGCGCGTCGCGCATCCCGGCCAGCAGGTGCTGGCGGGCGGCGGCGAGCGCGCGCGACACGGTCACGCGATGCACGCGGTAGGTCCGCGCGATCTGCTCGAGCGTGCGGCCCTCGACGTGGACGTGGCGCAGGAAGTTGCGCTCGCGCGGCGACAGCGCGGCGACCGCGGCCTGGAACGCGCGCTTGACCGCATCGCCGAGCTCGCGCCGGAGCTCGGCGTTCGCGGGATCGGTCGCGGGGCTCGGCAGCGCGAGCAGATCGCCGTCGCTGACGTCGGTCGCGATCCGCCGGCGCGCGTCGCCGCGCGCGACGTCGAGGTAGAGCCGCGCTGCCGTCACCTTGAGCCAGTTTTCGAGATGGCCGAACCCGGAGTAGTCGCGCACGCGCGCCGGGTCGACGAACAGCTTGACGCGAAGCTGCTGGCGAAGCTCGTCGCTCGGCAGGCGATGAAACCGCTGATCGAGCCGCGCGAGGATCGCGGCGTGCGCCTGCTCGAACGCCGCGATCGCGGCGGGCTCGCCGCGCCCGGCCCAGCTCGCGAGCGCGAGATCGCCGATCCGGAACCGCGGCAGCGCGCCCTCGAGCGCGGGCTGCGCGGCCAGCCGCTCCGCGATCGCCGCGGCGAGCGCGCCATCGAGCGGCAGCGCGGGCCAGCGCGCGGCGGCGGCGGCGAGCTGGTCGGCGAGCCCGGCCGCGCCGTCGAGCGCGGCGGCCGCGGCCGGCCCCAGCCGGCGGCGAAGATCCGCGACGAATTCGCGGGGATCCACGCGGCCAGGGTATCACGGGGCAACACCGGGCCGGCGTCCGGCGTCCGGATCGACATGCAGCTACGAATCACCCTCGCGTGCGCGCTCGCCGCGCGCGCCGCGGCGGCCGACCCCGCCGGGCCGCCGCTGGTGACGGTCGAGGTCGCCGACTCCGAGCTCGACATCAGCGAGATGCTCCAGCCGCTCGCGTGGAGCCACGACGATCCGGTCGGCGTGATCGTGCCGCCCGGGCCGTGCCTGTGGAACAAGGTCGGCCTCGTCGCCGGCGACATCATCCTGCGCGACAACGGCAAGCCGGTCGACGGCCCGCCGCTGCTCGGCGAGGGCCAGGAGCTGCTCGACATCGTGCGCGACGGCCGCCCGCTGCTGGTCCGCGTGATCATCCACGGCGATGCGACGCAGGAGGTCGAGGTGTCCGACGCCGCGGTCCGCGAGCTCGTGCACGGCCAGGACAAGCTGGCGGTGCCGGTCGTGCGCGCGGGCGCGACGGTCGGCGTGCGGGTGACCGGCGCGCAGTGGTCGTTCCACCTGCGCTCGGGCGACGTGATCCGCGCGATCGATCACACGCCGATCAGCAACGAGGCCGGGCTGATCGCGCTCGTCGACGGCATGCCGGTCGGCAAGAACACGATCGAGCTCGAGCGCGAGGGCACGGCCATCGAGCTCGACGTCACGCGCGACGCGCCGATCGACCTCCACCGCATCCACCGGATCGACGCGACCCACTTCGCGATCCCCAAGGACGTGTTCGAGGGGATCAGCGACGATACCGACCTCATCACGAGCCGCGCGTCGTTCGCCGCCGGCAAGGACGGCGTGGCGGCGATCGCGATCGCGCCCGACTCGCTGCTCGCGCTCGCCGGCCTGCAGGACGGCGACGAGCTGCTCGACGTCGCCGGGATCAAGCTGGTGTGGAACGACGGCTCGATGTCGGGCGTGATGATCGCGGCGACCATGGCGATCCGGGTCGGCGGCGCCGACGGCTTCGTCGTGCACGTCCGCCGCCACGGCCGGCCGATCGCGCTCAGCTATCGGATTTCGTGAGCCGATCGCCGGGGGCGTGCAGCGATCGCGCGCGGGCGGCGTCCGGACCGGCAGAGAGGAGATTCCCATGACTCGTACGATCCTGATGGTTGGCCTTGCTCTGTGCGCCGCGCTCGGCGGCTTCGCGATCCTCGGCCGGGCGACGCCGGCGGTGGCCTCGCCGGTGGTGCAGCCCGCCGGGGACATCGATGTTCCCGACGTGCTCGTGCTCGACAAGAAGCCCGCCAAGTGCAAGAGCAGCAACATCAGCTGCCGGCCGTCGGTGCATCACGGCACCGGCTGCGACGGCGGCGGCTGCGACTGCAAGAAGGGCGAGATCTGCGTCGACAACCCGAAGGCGTCGCCGGGCAGCCCGTTCTCGGGCAAGTGCGTGTGCGGTTAGGGCGACAGCGTGGCCTCACCGCTCGGCGCGACGACGAGCGAGCCGACCGGCATCGTCACGCGGCGCCGGTCGAGCACGAGCTCGAGCGTCAGCTCGTAGTGGCCGGGCGGCGGCGGCGGGCCCGCAGCGCCGACGCCGGTCGACGGATCGGCGCAGTACGGCGAGACGTTGAACGCAGCGATCGTCGCCGGCGCCCCGTCGCGCGTCGCGCTCAACCGGGCGTCGCTGACGTGGGCGTGCGGATCGAGGCAGATCACGTCGACCTCGAGGGAGGCCTGCTCGACGTGCACCGCCGCGGCGATCGGGGGCGCGCCGCGGCGCGACGGCAGCGCGCGGTGCAGCACGTTGCGGTAGAGCGACGCGATCGCGAACAGCACCGGCCGGCTGGTCTCGACCGCGTACTGCTTCTCGATCGTCTTGCGCGCCTCGACCGCGAGCGCGTCGAGCCGCTTCTGCTCGGCGCGGTCGCTCGAGATCACGCCGGCCGGCCGGCTGCCGAGCTCGACCGCGGCGGCGCGCACGCCCGGATCCGGATCGGCGACCAGCGCGAGCACGGCGCGCACCGCCGCGGGATCCGCGAAGTAGTCCTCGCCGTGGTGATCGCACGCCGCCAGCGCGAGCACGCGCAGCGCGACCGGGTGCGCGGTGTCGCGCGCGTACGCGATCAGCGCGCCGACCGTCGCCAGCGCGTCGCGCAGGTCGGCCGCGCCGTGATCGCGCGCGTCGGCCAGGAGCGCGCCCTCGAGGTCGCCCGCCCGCGCCAGGCCACGTGCGGCCTCGTTGCCGAACGCGTCGACGTAGAACTGGAACGCGCGCCCCGAGCTCGCCGCCGGCAACAGCGCGAGCACCGCGGCGCGGCGCCTCGCCGGGTCGCGCTCGGCGAGCGCGGCCGGCAGCGCGTCGACTCGCCGGATCGCGTCGGCGATCGCGCGGTCGAGCCCGGCGGCGTCGAGCTGCGGCGTGCCGGGCAGCCACTGATCGACCGGATCGCGGCCCTGCGGCACCAGCTCGAACCCGCCCGGATTGCTCCGCTGGTCGAAGCGGAACACCTTGCCGTGGACGGTCACGCGCATCCCCGACGACACGAGCTGCCAGCCGTCGTCGCGCTTGGTCAGGAACAGCACGACGCGCGGATCGATCTCCGGCGTGACGTACAGCTCGTCCCACACGTCGACCTCGGCGCCCGGCGCGAGCCCGCCGCGCACGACCCGTACCACGCGATAGCGCCCGCGTCGGTCCGGCGCGGCCGGCGTCGGGCCGATCCGATCAGCGACCACGATCGCGTCGCTCTTCACGACGAGCCCGGCCAGGTCGTAGCTCTCCATCATCGCCGCGCGCGCCGAGCCGGCGGCCAGCAGCAGGACCAGACACACCACCACGCGTTTCATGACGACAAGTGTCCCCGAGCCGGCGCGAGGTGTCGCGCGATCACCGGGCGCCCAGCTTGGCGACCCAGGGCTCGAGCGCCGGGCCGCAGTCGGGCGCCCGGCGGATGGTCCGAACCGCCAGGACCAGGTCGCTGGAATGCGCGAACGTCGCCAGGCGTTCGATCATCTCGAGGCTCGCCTGACGGCACTGCGAGGTCGCGAGCGCGGCCTCGAGCGCGACGGTCGCGAGCTCCTGCGCACCGGCCACATCCGCGGCGGCGGTCGCCGCCTCCGCGATGCGCTGCCAGCGCGCCGTGTCGCTCGCAGCGCTCGGCCAGTCGAGGTAGGCCTCGAACAGGTCGCCGTCGGCCTCGGGCAGGCCGCGCGCGGCGAGAAAGTAGTGGCACCACGTTCGACCCGGGCTGGCCCAGCAACCGACCGTGTCATCGAGCCGGTCGCACGTCGGATCCGGCACCACCTGGCCGGCGACGGTCCCGCGCAGCTCGTTGACCCGCGCCGCGCGCTCGGCGGGATCGCCGATCACGATGGCGCGCGCGAGGCGGTGGCACCGGGTCGCGAGCGTCGGCGCGTGATCGGCCTCGATCGCGACCCGGTTGATCTCCGCGGCGTCGGCCGGGCGCGACACCTCGTAGTACGTCGCGGCGAGCGCGTCGAGCAGGTCGGGCTCGACCGCGCGGTCGTCGGTGAGCACCCGCTCGGCGGCATCGGCGTCGCCGGCGTCGGCCAGGATGTCGGCGATATCGAGCGGGATCGCCTCCGCCATGCCGAGCACGCCGGTGTCGCGCAGCCGGACCAGCTCGCCGACCGCCCCGACGCCGTCGTGGTCGAGCACGCGACACCACGCGCCGAGGTAGCTGACCAGCTCGCGCTGGCTCGGGATCGTGCGGCGAGCCGCACCGCGCGCGCACAGCTCCTGCCACGTGATGCCGGGCTCGGCGAGCCGCGCGGCGATCGGAAACCGCGGCTCGAGCACCGGGTGGGTCGACAGCGCGAGCGGCCAGCGCAGCTCCTCGCTCGGGTCCGGCAACAGCTTCTCGACGTCGGGCTCGACCGGCCGCGCGGCGGCGATCGCGGCGAGCGGCGCCCCCGGCACGGCGTGATCGATCGGCGTGACCGGCGGCAGCGGCTCGGCCGGTGCGGCGCCGCACGCCGCGAGCACGACCAGCGCGGCCTTCATCGCGCGATCCTCACCGCACACTTCTCCTTCTTCATGTGACGCAACGAGCTCGCCTCATCGACGATGTCCTCGATCGCCTTGCCCTGCGGGCCAAACGTGAGGATGTGGGTGACGCGATCGAGCGGGTCGCCTTCGCAGGCGGACGTCACCATCGCGGCGCGCAGCGCGGCGCTCTCGAGCGCGATTGCACCTTTGGTTCGCGGCGCGAGCGCGAGCTGCTCGGCGAGGTCGATCCACATCTCGAACGACGCTGGACCATCCGGCCAGCGATAGTAGTCCTCGATCAACCAGTCGGTCCTATCCGGTAGGCCCGCATCGCTGACGTATTCGCTACAGCTGCGCCATGGTTCGTTCCAGCAGGTGAGCTCGTGATCGATCCGCACGCACTCGCGATCCGGAGCCTTGACGTCCTTGATCGTCGCGTCGAGCGCCTTGAGCGCCAGCGCGCGGCGCGCCGGCTCGAGCACGATCTGGCGCGCCAGGCGATGGCACTGCATCGCGAGCGGCGCATCGTGATCGGTCTCGAGCGCGAGCCGGTTGATCTCGGCCGCGTCGTCGGGCCGCGAGATCTCGTCGTAGGTCGCGGCCAGCGCATCGATCACCCGGATGTCGCTGACCCGGTGTGCCGCCATCAGCCGCTCGGCGTCGTCGGCCGAGCCGTGCTCGGCCAGGATGTCGGCGAGGTCGAGCACGACCGCGTCGGTCATGCCCAGCCGGCCGGTGTCGCGCAGCCGCGCCAGCGCGCCGATCGCGGCGTCGTCGTCGTGCGCCAGCACGTCGCACCACGCGCCGAGGTACTCGGTCAGCTCGTGGCCGCTCGGCGTGGTCCGGCGGGCCGCGCCGCGCGCGCACAGGTCCTGCCAGGTCACGCCGGGCTCGGCGAGCTCGGCCGCGATCGCGAAGTGCGGCTCGAGCGCCGGATGCGACGACGGCGCGAGCGGCCAGCGCGCCTCCTCGGTCACGTCCGGCAGGAGGTCGAGCGTCACCGGCCGATCGGCCGCGATCCGTTCTCGCAGCTCGCGCGGATCCGCGCTCGCGACGCTGGCCACGCACACCGCCGCCGCCACCAGCCTCATCCGACCGCGGCCTTCGCTTCGGCCGTATCCGGCACGCGCTCGTTGCGCTTCATCAGGATCGGGATCAGGTGCTTGGCGACCGTGGTGAAGATGTTGTGGTCGGGCTCGAGCATCTTGCCGATGCCCTGCGCGGTGATCAGCGCGACGAACACCAGCATCATGTCGGGCACCGGACGCACGGCGTAGCGCCGGCCGATCGCGAACATCTCGCCGATCAGCTGGCTGTACTCGAGCTCGGCGACCGGCTTGGCGCGGAACTTCAGCGCGAACTCGCCGACCTCGACGCGCAGCGCCTCCCAGTCGACCTCGCCCATGTAGGTGTGGAACCGCTTGAGGTGCGCGAGCAGGTCGTCGGCGGTGCCCATCGCGATGCACTTCGACATGTCGATGAACTGGATCAGCACGTCGTCGTGCAGGAGCTTGGCGAGCCCCGCGTCGAAGATCACCAGGCGCTCGTCCTGCACGACCATGTTGCCGGGATGGAGGTCGGCATGGACGAAGCCGTCCTCGAAGCACATCTTGAACATCGTCATCCGCACGGTCTCGGCGAGCCGCGCGCGCACCTCGGCCGGCATCTCGGCGGGCAGCGCGTCGATCTTGGTGCCGCGCACGAACTCCATGGTGAGCACGCGGCTGCCGGTCAGCTCGGGGATCACCTCGGGGAACGAGACGTTCGGATGACCCGCGAAGTTCTTGCGGAACCGGGTGTAGTTCTCGGCCTCGATCCGCAGGTCGGTCTGATCGTGGATCGCGTCGACGAAGTGCCGGGTGTGGCCGACCGGATCGTTGTGGCGCCATTTCGGGCGCAGCGCCGCGATCCGCGCCATGCCGATCAGGATCGCCTGGTCGCGCTCGACCTGTCGGCGCACGCCCGGCCGCAGCACCTTGACCGCGACCTCGCGACCGTCGCGCAGCCGCGCGCGGTGGACCTGCGCGACGCTCGCCGCCGCGACCGGCCGCTCGTCGAATTCGGCGAACACCTCGGCGAGCGGCCTGCCGAGCTCGGCCTCGACCGTCGCCCGCACCCGGCCGAACCCGAACGGGGGCAGCTGGTCCTGGAGCTTGCGCAGCTCGTCGATCAGCTCGGGCTCGAACAGGTCGGGGCGGGTGCTCATCACCTGGCCTAGCTTGATGAACGTCGCACCGAGCGTGCTCATTGCCTGGCGCAGCATGTAGCCGCGCAGCCGGGCGAGCGCGCGCGGCCGGCGCGGGCCCCACACCGCGATCGCGAGCACCAGCCGTGCGAGGCCGTAGACGATGCCGCACAGCACGACCACGACGAGCAGGAACACGAAGTGGACGAAGTTGCCCGGCCACCGCAGCACCGCAGCATTCTCGCACGTGTGGCGGGCCCGCTCGCGTGCGCCGTGAGGTTTCGCGTGCTTGGCAAGGCCCGCGTCTTGCGAGCATCCGAGCATGAACTCCTTCAAAGCCGACATCGAAGAGATCCGCCGCCGCGCGCGCGCCAAGATCGAGCAGGGGCCCGTGACCGCGTCGTACATCGCCGATCCGAAGAAGGTGATCGGCGTGCTCAACGAGGTGCTCGCCACCGAGCTGGTGTGCACGCTGCGCTACAAGAACCACTACTTCATGGCGCAGGGCATCCACGGCGAGACCGTGGCGGCCGAGTTCCTCGAGCACGCCCAGGAAGAGCAGCGCCACGCCGACCTGGTCGCCAAGCGGATCACCGAGCTCGGCGGCAACCCCGAGATGGATCCGGCGGTGCTGCCCACGCACAGCCACGCCGAGTACAAGGAGTGCGACCGGCTCGAGGACATGATCCGCGAGGACCTGATCGCGGAGCGCATCGCGGTGTCGACCTACGCCGAGATCGTGCGCTGGATCGGCAACGAGGATCCGACGACGCGCCGCATGATGGAGGAGATCCTCGCCAAGGAAGAGGAGCACGCCGACGACCTCGCCAAGCTGCTGGCGCAGCTCGGCCACGCCGCCAAGGCCTGATGTGATATGCCTTGCAGGCGGTGACGTCCGAGGAGCTCCCATCGGATCACGAGATCATTCCTTCGCTGGCCGACGACCTTCCCGTCGGGCTGTGGGTCGCGCGCGCGCCCCACGGCGAGTTCGTCTACGCGAACCGGATGTTCGCCGAGATCATGGGCCAGCCCGGACGCGACGACGTCCAGGTCGGCGGCTACTCCGAGCCGTACGGCATCTGCACGCGCGACGGCAAGCCATACCCCGAGTCGCGTTTGCCGTTCGTGCGCGCGCTCGAGGAGCGCCGGGTCGTGGTGGTCGACGACCTGATGATCGTCCGGCCGGATCGCTCGCGGGTCGACGTGCGCGCGTTCGCGCGGCCGGTCGCCAACGCCGCCGGCGCGATCACCCACGTCGTGATCGCGTTCATCGACATCACCCGCGAGGTCGCGGCCGAGCGCGCCCGGGTCGACAGCGAGCAGCGGCTGCACCGCGCGCAGCGGCTCGAGGCGATCGGCACCCTGGCCGGCGGGATCGCGCACGACTTCAACAACCTGATCTTCGGGATCAAGCTGATCGCGAACGACCTCGCCGCGCACGAGGCCGACGAGGAGCGCCGGGCGTCGCTGCAGCTGATCGACGACATCACCGAGCGCTCGGCGATGCTGACGCGCTCGCTGCTCGGGTTCGCCCGGCGCGGCAAGCACCGCGCGATGCCGGTCGCGCTCGACGACACGATCCAGGCCATGCGCGAGCTGCTCGCGCGCACGCTGGTCGGCGTCGCGGTCGAGTTCGAGCTCGCCGCCGAGGGCCGCGGCACGGTGATCGGCGATCAGTCGCAGCTCGAGCAGGTCGTGATGAACCTGGTGGTCAACGCGCGCGACGCGGTCCACGACACCAGCGGCGGTCGCGTGCTGGTGCGGACCTACAGCGCCGAGGGCCAGGTCGTGCTCGAGGTCGCCGACAACGGCCCGGGCATCCCGCACGAGCTGCGCGAGCGCGTCTTCGAGCCGTACTTCACGACCAAGCTGCAGGGCGCCGAGCGCGGCACGGGCCTGGGTCTCGCGACGGTGTTCGGAATCGTCGAGAGTCACGGCGGCGCGATCGAGATCGCGAGCGGGCTCGACGGCCGCGGCACGACGATGCGCGTGCAGCTGCCGGCCCACGATCGCGCGAGCGCGGCGGTGCCGGCGCCCCGGTCGCGCGCGACTCCCGCCGGCGACGGCGGCGTCGTGCTGGTGGTCGACGACGACGCGATCGTGCGGCGCGCGGTCACGGTCGCGCTGTCGAACCTCGGCTACACGCCGATCGAGGCCGGCGGCGGCAACGAGGCGATCGCGATCTATCGCGCGCGCCAGCCCGAGGTCCGCGCGGTCGTGCTCGACATGGTCATGCCGGCGATGAGCGGCCGCGCGACCTATGCGGCGCTGCGCGAGCTCGACCCCGGCGTGTGCGTGCTGCTGATGTCGGGCCACGCGATGAACGAGGACGCCCAGGGGCTGATCGACCTGGGCGTGCGCGGCTTCCTGTCCAAGCCGTTCTCGCTCGAGGCGCTCGCGCGCGCGCTCGCCGGCGTGCTCACGCCGGCCGCGCCGTGACGATCCAGGTCGACGAGCCGGCGTAGACGCCGTCGGGGCGGGACAGCGGGGCGAGCGCGGCGCGGAGCGCGGCGTCGATCTCGGCGGCGCGCGCGGTCGCGGCGTCGCCCGCGAGCCGGACGACCTCGCCGGCCGGGCCGAGGTTGAGCGCGAACTGGATCGCCTGACCGAGGTCGGCGCCGATCTGGATCGCGGCGTCGCTGCGCTCGAACGCGATGTCGGTGTAGCCGGCCGCGACCAGCTGGTCGCCGACCAGATCCGGGCTCGCCATCGAGAACGGCCCGGGGCCGCACGTCACCTGGTCCTGCTTCGGCGGATCGCCGAGCAGCTCGCGCACGACGAGCTCGGCGAGGTGCATGCAGTCGTTAGCCTCGCGCTTGCGCCACACCACCATGGTCAGCCGGCCGCCGGGCGCGAGCGCGCGCCGGACGTTGCGCAGCGCGATCACCGGGCTCGCGAAGAACATCGTGCCCATCCGCGAGTAGGCGAGGTCGTACGGCCCGCCCGGCACGCCGGCCTCGATGTCGGCGACCTCGAACGTGACGTGATCGTCGCCCGGCGGGCGCTCGCGGCGCGCGGCGTCGATGAAACGCGGCGCGGCGTCGAGCCCGACCACGCGGCCGGTCGGGCCGACCTTCTTGCCGAGCTCGACCGCGGTGTCGCCGAATCCGCAGCCGATGTCGACCACGCGCGCCCCGGGAGCCGGGCCGTGGCGCTCGATCGCGCGCGTGCCGTGCACGCCGAGGCCCGCGAGCAAGACGTCGCGGAACCGCACGAACTTGTCGAACAGCACGGTGTTCCACGCCTCGATCGCTTCCTGGTTTCCGACCATCGTCGCCATCGCGCGAGCGTATCGTCCGGCCGGGATCCGGACAAGATGTCCGCCGGCTGGACGTTCCGGACACGCGCTCGCGTGATCTCGCGGTGTTCGCGTGGCGCGTGGCTTGCGAAGGCCCCGCGCATGCGTTTCGTCGTGTGGACCGTGAGCCCGATCGTGCTGTCGCTGCTGGTGTGGACGTGCTTCGGCGCGTGCGTCGACGTCCCGCATCGAGCGCCACCGGCCGCGCACGTGATCGTCGAGTGGGATCTGACCGCGTGCGGGGCGCCGCACCGGGTGGTGGTCGAGCTGGCCGACGACGACACCGCCAGTCCGGTCTCGATCTCGGCGCCGTGCGAGCTCGGCGGCATGACGATCGACGCCGTGCCGCTCGGCGAGTATCACGGCCGGGCCTACGCGTGGGAGCTCGGTCAGCCGATCCGCTCGGTCGCGCCGCTCGAGCTCGAGGTCGACGAGGCGGTCGTGCGCATGAGCCTGGACACGCCGCGATGACGGTCACGCTGTCGCGGGCGCACGGGGATCCAGCCCGCGCGCCGCC
>DATJAE010000281.1:0-14238 GCA_035516595.1 Kofleriaceae bacterium
CTCGAGCGCGGCCGCGCGCGCCGGACCCCACACCGCCTCGCGCCGCGCGTGCCCGCCGCTGCACTCGGCGACGCGCGCCGGGCGCAGCACGAACAGCCCCGCGATCGCGACCACCGCAGCCGCGGCGCCCGCGGCGATCCGGCGGTTGCGCCGGCGCGGATCGCGCGCCAGCGCGTGCAGCAGCTCGCGCATCGACGGGAAGCGATCGGCCTCGGCGACCGACAGCCCGCGCATCACCGCGGCGCGCAGCCACTTCGGCACGCGCGCGCTGGCCGGCGGCTTGGCGTAGACGCCGTGCTGCACCGCGTACGCGAGGTCCCCGGTGGTCGCGTGCGGGAACGGCAGCTCGCCGTACAGCGCTTCGTAGAGCGCGACGCAGTACGCGAACTGATCGGTCGCGGCGCTGGTCGCGCGGCCGGCGAACTGCTCCGGCGCCATGTAGGTCGGCGTGCCCATGATCGCCCCGGTCTGGGTCAGCCGCCACGACAGCGGGGTCGAGCCCGAGGGCGCGTCGCCGCTCGCCGCATCGAGCGCGGGGGGCGGCTCGCGCGGCGCGTCGCCGACCAGGCTCGCCAGCCCGAAGTCGCTCACCCGCACGACGCCGTCGCCCGCCATCAGCACGTTGTGCGGCTTGAAGTCGCGGTGGACGAGCCCGGCGTCGTGCGCGGCGGCGAGCCCTTGCCCCGCCTGGGCGAACACGTCGAGGATCTCGCGCTGGCTGCGCGGCGCCGCGGTCAGCCACGCGCGCAGCGTGCCGCCGTCGCAGAACTCCATCGCGACGTAGACCTGGCCCTCGAACGCGCCGGCCTCGTGGACCTTGACCACGTTCGGGTGGTTGATCTTCGCCATCGCCTGCGCCTCGCGCAGCAGCCGGGCGTGGTACTCCGGCGAGTGCAGCGCGGCGTGGAGCAGCTTGATCGCGACCTTGCGGTCGAGCTGCGGATCGTAGGCGGCGTAGACCACGCCCATCCCGCCCTCGCCGAGCTCGTCGACCAGCACGAACCGCCCGATCGTGCCGCCGCGCCCGAGCTTGACCGCCGGCTCGCCGTGCGGCCGCCCGATCACGGTCGCGGCCGAGCCTAGGTCGGGGGCCTCGTCCACCACCGAGCGAGCATAGCCCAGCCGCCTCACCCGACCGCCGCGAAGATGCTACGCCTCGATGATGGACGCGCTGGTCGAGCTCGCACGCGGACGGCGAATCGTCGCCCTGACCGGCGCGGGCTGCTCGACCGAGTCGGGCATCCCCGACTACCGCGGGGTGGGCACGCCGCCGCGGCGCCGTCCGCTGCAGCACCGCGAGTTCGTCGACCGCGCCGACGCGCGCCGCCGCTACTGGGCGCGCTCGACGCTCGGCTGGCCGAGGCTGCGCGCCGCGCGGCCGAACCCGGCGCACGACGCGCTCGCCGCGCTCGAGCGCGCCGGGATCGTGGCCGGCGTGATCACGCAGAACGTCGATTCGCTGCACGGCGCCGCCGGCAGCCGCGAGGTGATCGAGCTGCACGGCGCGCTCGCGCGCGTGCGCTGCCTCGGCTGCGGCGCGGCGAGCGAGCGCGACCAGCTGCAGCGCCGCCTGCTCGCGGCCAATCCGTCGTGGATCGATCGATTCTCCGTGCCGCCGTTCGACGGCGCCGCGCGGTCCGGTAGCGCCGGACCTCGCGATCGCGTCGCGCCGGTCGCGCCCGACGGCGACGTCGATCTGCCCGACGACGTGGTCGCGGGGTTCGAAGTCGTGGCGTGCGACGCGTGTGGCGGCGTACTGATGCCGGACGTGGTGTTGTTCGGCGGGAGCGTGCCGCGCGCCACGCTCGACGCGGCGTGGGCGCTGTTCGCGCGCGCCGAGCTGCTGCTGGTCGTCGGCAGCTCGCTCGCCGTGTTCAGCGGCTATCGCTTCGTGCGGCGCGCGGCCGAGCACGGCGTGCCGATCGCGATCGTGAACCGCGGTCCGACACGCGGCGACGTTCACGCACAGCTGACCCTCGACGCGCGCTGCGGTGAGGCGTTGCCCCGCCTCGCCGCGCGGCTCGCGGGGTAGCATCGCGGCATGACCCGCAAGCTCGTGGTGCTCGTGGTCCTGCTCGTCGCGCCGGCCGCGCAGGCCGACGTCGGCATCGGACTGTTCGTCGGACGGCCGACCGGCCTCGATCTCAAGATCGGGCTGTCGCCGCGCACCGGCCTCGACCTGCTCGGCGGGATCGACACGTTCCGCCAGGACGCCGGCGGCTACGCGCACGTGACGTACCTGGTGACGCCCGTGGTCGGCGGCGGCGAGGCCGTGATCGTGCCGCTGCGCATCGGCATCGGCGTCGCGGTCTATGACTTCGGCGACACCAACGCCGGCGTGCGCGTGCCGCTCGAGATCGGCCTCCGGTTCCGCCGCGTGCCGACCGAGATCTACGGCGAGATCTGCCCGCTGTTCCAGTTCGTCCACGACGCCGACGTGATCCTGCAGGGCGGCGTCGGCGTGCGGTTCTACTTCTGACCTGAAGCTCGGGTCAGGGCCGCGCGCGCAGCGGGCCGGGGCCGCCGCACAGCGGGCAGCCCTCGGCGACCGCGACCCAGTCGCAGCCGTCGCACATCGCGTGCGCGACATGGAAGCCGGGATCGCCGTACAGCGCGGTCGGCGTCGGCGACGCGGTCTTGGCCGCGCCGGTCCGCACGATCGCCGGCGCGAACCCGACCACGGTGATCTCGGTGCCCCTGCAGGTCGGGCAGCGCTTGGCGATCGCGAGCCGCGACATCGCGCCGAGCGCGTCGCGCAGCCCACCGGCGCGGTGGCAGCGCGGGCAGTCGTCGCTCGCGAACGCGATCTCGCCGCACGCCAGGCAGCGCACGCGGTACACGCCGTCGATGAACTTCTCGCCGTCGTGGGTCCAGCGCCCGTCGTCGTTGCGCTCGCCGAGCATGACGGTGATCGTGCGGTCGATGTAGCTCGCGACCTCGAACGCCTTGGTGCCGCACTTGCGACACGCGGCGATCGCGTCGGCGAACGTCCTCTCGTCGAGCTTTCCCACGGCGCGCATCCTACGTCACCACATCGCGTGGCGCAGCGCCGTGATCGTTCGCTCACGGCGAAAGTTGTGTGCTAGGTTCACTGACGATGCCTCGCACGTTCACCGAACGCATCTGACCCGCGGCCTGGCCGCTGCTCGCGCTCGCGCTGATCGACGAGCTGGTCGCCGGCGTGAGCGCGATCGGCGCGCCGGAGATCGAGCGCACGTTCACCGCCTCGCACGCGACGATCGCGCTCGTGCTGTTCGTCGTGCCGGGCGCGGCCGGGCTGGCGCTCGAGCCGATCCTGTTCTTGCTCGCGGATCGCCATCCGCGGCGGCACTTCGTGCGCGGCGGCCTCGCGGCCCTCGCGGTCGCGGCGATCGCCGCGGCGCTCGCTCCCGGCCCGGCGCTGCTCGCCGCCGCGCTCGCGGTCGGCTACGTCGCCTCCGGCGCGGCGAGCTCGCTGGCGCAGGCGACGGTCGTCGATCGAGCGCCCGACGCGCGCGGCCGCACGCTCGCGCGCTGGACGCTGCTCGGCGTGGCCGGCGATCTCGCCGCGCCCGCGATGATGGCCGCGCTGGCCGCGCTCGGCGCGACCTGGCGCGCCGGGTTCGCGGCGGTCGCGGCCGTGCTGATCGGGTGGACCGCGCTGGTCTGGGCGCGGCCATTCCCCGAGCCGGCGCGCGCCGCCGAAGCAGACGATCCGCCCGCGCCGCTGTGGGCCGCGCTGCGCGCCGCGCTCGCCGATCGCCGGCTCGTGTGGTGGCTGTTTGCCACCGCGCTGTGCGATCTGCTCGACGAGCTGTTCGTGGTGTTCGCGTCGATCCACGTGCGCGACGACCTCGGCGCGAGCGCGTGGTGGCAGAGCGCGACGGTCGCGGCGTTCGTCGCGGGCGGCGCGCTGGGCCTGGCCACGCTCGATCGCGTGCTGCGCCGGCACGGCGAGCTCGCCGTGCTGGTCGCGGCGTCGGTCGCGTGCGCGGTCAGCTACGCGGCCTGGCTCGCCGCGCCGAGCGCGTGGGCGTGCGCGCTCGCGATCGTGCCGGTCGGCGCGACCGCGTCGGTGCTGTATCCCCTGGCCAGCGCGCAGGCCTACGCCGCGCGGCCGGGCGCGTCCGGCGCGGTGCTGGCGGCGAGCCACCTGTTCACCCCGCTGTCGCTCGCCCTGCCCTGGCTGGTCGGCGCGGTCGCCGATCGCGCCGGCACGCACGTCGCGCTCGCGCTCTTGGCCGCGCAGCCGATCGGCATCGCGGTGATCAGCGCTTGCGCAGCCAGCGGTCGAGCCACGCCAGGACCTCGTCGTGCCACATCTTCGAGTTCTGGGGCTTGAGCACCCAGTGGTTCTCGTCGGGGAACTCGATGAGGCGCGACGGCACGCCGCGGCGCTGCAGCGCGGTGAACGCGCCGAAGCCCTGGGTCTCCGGCAGCCGGTAGTCGAGCCCGCCGTGGATGATCAGCTCCGGCGTCGTCATGTCCTTGACGTGCTCGGCCGGATTGAACTTCGCGTACAGCTCCGGGTGATCCCACGGCGTGCCGCGGAACTCCCACTCCGGGAACCACAGCTCCTCGGTCTCGAAGTAGCCGGCGCGGGTATCGAAGATCCCGTCGTGGCAGACCAGCGCCTTGAACCGCGTGGTCCGGCTGTTGACGTAGTTGATCATGTAGCCGCCGTACGACGCGCCGAGCGCCGCCACCCGGGTGCCGTCGAGCCACGGGTACTTCGCGAGCGCGGCGTCGAGGCCCATCATGAGGTCGTCGAACGGCGCGCCGCCCCAGTCGCCGCTGATCGCGTCGGTGAACGCCTGGCCGTAGCCGGTCGAGCCGTGGAAGTCGACCATCACGACCGCGTAGCCGTGGCCGGCGAACACCTCGGGGTTCCACCGGTAGTGGAAGTGATCGCCGAAGCTGCCCTGCGGCCCGCCGTGGATGAGGAACGCGACCGGCACCTTGCCGCCGGAGAACCCGGCCGGCTTGAGCACGTAGCCGTACACCGTGTCGCCCTTGGCGCCCTTGAACGAGTACTGCTCGTAGTCGCCCCACGCGATGTGCTCGACCCGGTCGTCGTTGAGGTGCGACAGCTGGTGCAGCTCCTTGCCGTCGGGGCGCACCGTGAACAGCTCGGCCGGCAGCTTCAGCGTGTCGTGCAGGAACACGATGCGATCGCCGGCGACGCGCGGCGACTGGTTCGTGCCCTTGTCGACCAGCACGGTCGCGGTGCCGCTCGCCACGTCGATCGCGTACAGCGAGGTGTTGCCGAGGTTGTCGGCCGACGTGTAGATCGTGCGGCCGTCGGCGCTCCACGTGATCGACTCCGGCGAGCGGTCCCACGCCTCGGTCACCACGCGCTTGCGCCGCGACGCGACGTCGTAGATCGCGATGCGATCGCGGTCGGCCTCGAACCCGGGCCGGGTCATCATCGTGTACGCGATCGACCTGCCGTCGGGCGCGTAGCTCGGGCTGTCGTCGTAGGCCTTGTTGTCGGCGGTGATGTCGATCGCGCGCGACCGGCCGTCGGTCGCGACCAGGTAGACGTCGGTGTTGGTCGTCCACGCCTGCTCGCGGCCGCCGACCCGCGCGACGAACGCGAGCGTGCGGCCATCCGGCGCGATCGACACCTGCTCCATCCCGCCGAACGGCTTGGTCGGCGAGTCGGTGGTCTGCCCCGGCGTCAGGTCGACCACGCTCGCGTCCGAGCTCCACGCGAACAGGTGCGAGAACTTGCCGTCCTCCCACTCGTCCCAGTGGCGGAACAACAGCTCGTCGTAGACCCGCGCCTTGACCTTGGACTTGGCCTTGTCCTCGTCCTTCTTCGCCGAGTCGGCGAGCGTCCTGGCGTCCGGCCACACCGTGATCGCCAGCGCGAGCCGCCTGCCGTCGGGAAATACCTTGAAGCCGTCGACGTCGACCGGCAGGTGCGTCACCTGGGTGGCCTCGCCGCCAGACGGCGAGATCCGCCACACCTGCGACGAGCCGCCGCGGCTCGACAGGAAGTACACCCACTTGCCGTCGGGCGACCACGCCGGATCCGTGTCGTTTTCGGGGCTGGTGGTCAGGCGCTGGCCGCGCGTGCCGTCGACCGTCGCGAGGAACACGTCGGACCGGCCGCGGTTGGCGTCGAAGTCGGTGTCGCGCACCGCGAACGCGACGTACTTGCCGTCGGGCGACACCGCCGGATCGCTCGCGCGGTGCATCGCGAGCATGTCCTCGATCGTGAGCCCTCTGGGCGCGGCGGCGGCGGTGCCGGCCAGGCCGGCCACCAAGGCGAACGTCTTCCACATGCCCGCGTCCTATCACGATCGAGTACGTTCGGCGCGAGCATGCTCGACACCTTCCTGTCGTACCTGCGAACGCCCCTGATCGTGCTGTCCGGAACGCCGGTGTCGGCGCTGACCCTGCTCGCCGCGATCGCGATCGTGATCGCGTCGCGGATCGTCGCCGCGCTGATCGGCCGCAGCGTCGAGCGCGTGCTCGAGGCGCGCGGGCTCGAGCGGGGCGTGCGGTTCGCCGCCGGCAAGATCACGCGCTACGTCGTGATCATCATCGGCGTGTTCGTCGCGCTCGGATCGATGGGCGTCGACACCCGCGCGATCATGGCGGGCGGCGCGGTGCTGCTGGTCGGGATCGGGTTCGGCCTGCAGAAGCTGGCCGAGAACTTCATCTCCGGGCTGCTGCTGCTGATCGAGCGCCCGGTCCAGAAGGGCGACTTCATCGATGTCGGCGGCGTGCTCGGCACGGTCGAGGACATCGGGTTGCGCGCGACCCGCGTGGTGTCGCGCGACGGCGTCGCGGTGATCGTGCCGAACGCGAACCTGATCACCAGCACGGTGGTCAACCACTCGGCGCCGACCGTGGCGCGCCGGATCTGGATCAAGCTCGCCGTCGCCTACGGCAGCGATCTCGACCACGTGGTGCGCGTGCTCCGCGAGCTCGCGCTCGCCGACGAGGCCGTGCTCGCCGAGCCCGGGCCCGAGGTCCGGCTGCAGGACTTCGGCGACAGCTCGCTCGAGCTCGCGCTGGTCGCGTGGATCGCCGAGGCGCGCGACGATCTCGCGGTGTCGTCGCGGCTGCGCTTCGCGATCGACCGCGCATTTCGCCAGCACGGCATCGAGATGCCGTTCCCGCAGCGCGAGATCCACATGCGCGCGTCATGACGCCGCTGTCGGCCGCCGAGGCGCGCGCGCTCGCGCTCGCCGCGCAGGGCCTGGCCACGCCGCGGCCGCGCGCGGTGACCCGCCGCGACCTGCGCGCGCTGGTCGAGCGGCTCGGCGTGGTCCAGATCGACTCGGTCAACGTGCTGGTGCGCGCGCATTACCTGCCGGCGTGGAGCCGGCTCGGCGCCTACGATCGCGCCGCGTTCGACGCGCTGTCGCATCGCGCGCCGCGCGCGCTGTTCGAGTACTGGGGCCACGAGGCGTCGCTCCTGCCGGTCGCGCTCCACCCGCTGCTGCGCTGGCGGATGGCCAAGGCGCACGCCCACGCCTGGCGGTTCGTGCGGCGGATCTCGAAGCGCCAGGGCTTCCTGCGCGACATCCGCGCGCTGGTCGCCGAGCGCGGCCCGATCACCGCGCGCGAGCTGCCGGCACCGCGGCGCAAGCGCACCGGCTGGTGGGAGTGGTCCGACGCGAAGAAGGCGATCGAGTGGCTGTTCTACGCCGGCGAGGTCACGAGCGCGGGGCGCCGCGGCTTCGAGCGGCTCTACGATCTCCCGGAGCGGGTGCTCCCGGCGGCGATCCTCGCCGCGCCGACGCCGAGCGAGCACGACGCGCAGCGCGCGCTGGTCGAGATCGCGGCGCGCGCGCTCGGGGTCGCGACCGACGCCGACCTGCGCCACTACTACAACCTATCGCTGGCCGCGACCCGCCGCGCGATCGAAGAGCTGGTCGAGGCCGGCACGCTGGATCGGGTCTCGGTGGAGGGCTGGGCGCGGCCGGGCTACCGCCACGAGGACGCCAGGCCGCCGCGCGCGATCGATCGCGCGCGGGTCGCGCTGGTGTCGCCGTTCGACTCGCTGGTGTGGACGCGCGAGCGCACCGAGCGGCTGTTCGGCATGCGCTATCGCATCGAGATCTACACGCCCGAGCCCAGGCGCGTGCACGGCTACTACGTCCTGCCGCTGCTGGTCGGCGATCGCCTGGTCGGGCGGGTCGATCTCAAGGCCGATCGCGCGGCGGGCGTGCTGCGCGTCCAGGCCTCGCACGTCGAGCCCGGCGCGACACCGCGCGAGGTCGCGGCCGCGCTCGCCGGCGAGCTCGGGGCGATGGCGCGCTGGCTCGAGCTCGAGCGCGTCGAGGTGGTCGAGCGCGGCGCGCTCGCGCCGGTGCTGCGCCGCGTCGGTCGCGCGAGCTGAAGCCGATCCGCTTCGTCGAACCGCGGACTTCGCGGCGCAACCGCCGGTGGGCAGGCGCGGCGTGGGCGCGCGCAACCCACCGATTCATCGCGCGCGCCCGGTGGCACGCGGCCCGCAAGGCGCCGCCCGCATGCGCCGTCTTGCCTTCGCGATGCTGCTCGTCGCCTCGGCCGCCGCCCGCGCGGGCGCCGACACCAGCGATGCCGAGTGCACGTGCGACGTCACGCCCGCCGCGTGCGACGCCGGCTGCGCCTGCGACTCCGAGTGCCAGGTCGACTGGAGCGTCGACGAGTGCGCCGCGCCCGACAGCGGGTGCCTGCCGACCGTCACCGACCCCGACGAGGCCACGCTCGAGCAGATGGAACAGGCCGCGCCGGTCGTGGTCGATCCGCCGAGCTGGACGACGTCGCTGCCCGACGTGGCGTGCCCCGACGGCGCGACCGCGCAGGACGGCGCGTGCATCCTCGATCCCGCGGCGCTGCCCGCCGGCGCCGACGTCCAGGGCGGCTGCGCCAGCACCGGCGCGCCCGGGCTCGCGATCGCGCTCGCGGCGATCGCGCTGGTCGCGATCGCGCGCCGGCGCCGGCTCGGCCTCGCGCTCGCGATCGGCGCGTGCACGGTCGGCGGCGGCACGTGGGACGACGCGGTCGACGACGGCCCGACCGGCGACACCACGCGCTACATCGATGTCTACGCCGCCGACGTCGCCGATCACGCGCAGTTCCTGCTCGCGAACCAGGCGCTCGCCGCCGGCGCCGATCAGCCGGCGGTCGCGTTCTCGCTCGATCGCGCGGTGGGCGGCGTACCGGTGCTGCGCGTGGCCGGCGCGTGCGGTGACCGCCTGGTGACCTCGCCCGAGCCCGGCGCCGAGCTGCTCGGCTGGGCGCGCGCCGGCGACGGCGACGGCACCGCGGCGCTGGTCGAGCTGGTCGCCCCCGACGCGTGCACGTTCAGCTACGAGACCGATCCCGACGAGATCGCCGCGCTGATCGAGCAGGGCTACTCCGTGACCGCCGAGCTCGGCCACGTGTGGCCGCCGGCGCTCGACGACGCGCCGGTCGTCGAGCCGACCAGCGACGCCGCGCCGCTGGCGACCCCGACCTGCCACGTCACCAAGCACTCCGCGGTCGAGATGATGTACGCGAGCCCGGGCCACGACGAGACGCTGCGCTTCCTGCTCGGCTGCCCGGGCGAGGTCATCGTCGGCGAGAAGGGCGAGCTCGGCCCGGCGAGCGCGATGACCGAGCCGATGGCCCACGCCAACGGCGGGCGCAGCGCGTTCGTGCTCGATCGCAACGGCGACAAGCTGCGCGCGCTGCTCGCCCGGCCCAACGGCGTCGAGCGCACCGCAGCCTACGTCCGCCACAAGCTCGCCGAGGGCTACGACTACGTCGCGATCGACGAGGTGACCGCCGCGCCCGACTACGCCGACGGCCAGTCGCTCAACCGGCGGCTGCGCGCGCTGCTGCTGCGCGTGCCGGCGCGCACGTTCATCCCGTACATCAGCATCGACCTCACGCAGGAGGCCGAGGGCAACATCTACATGCGCGATCGCCGGCTGCTGCTGCGTGCGTTCCGCCGGCGCGCCCGCGTGCTCGCGCTCGAGGTCTATCTCCAGACCCCGCAGGTGATGGCCGGCGAGGCGCCCGGCGTGTTCCGCCGCGCCGCCGACCGGCTCGCCGATGCGGTGCGCGGCCTCGCCGATGGCCCCGGGATCAACGCGCGCACGATCTCGACGATCGGCACGTCGATGCACTCGACCTTCCCGCAGTACCGCTATCTCGACGAGCCGTCGCACGACCTCGCGTCGATCACGCGCCAGGTCAACGCGATCCGCCACGCCAGCAAGCGCACGCGCCAGCAGCACGGCGTCGGCTGGTACTTCGTCGACGAGTCGGACATGGCGCCGAGCGGGCACGCGTACAGCTACGACGAATTGATCCGCCGGATGCGAACGCAGGCGCTGCGCTTCAAGTAGCGTGCGCTCGCGCGCGTCGTGCGGCATGCCCCACGATCCAGTCTGCAGCTCGCGAGAATCACACACGCGTCGATCGGGTCCCACCCTTGCAAACCTGTGCGCGCACAAGGAGGATCCCATGCAGATCAAGGCTCTCGCTCGCTGGGCAGCGCTCGCCGCGTGCCTCGCGGCCCCGCTCGTCGTCGCCGCCGACACCGCGAAGACGGAGAAACCTGCGAAGCTGACCGACGCGGAGCTCGAGGTGCTCGCCCAGATCCATCAGGTCAACCTGATGGAGATCGACGCGGGCCGGCTCGCGACCAGGACCAGCCCGAACGCGGCGGTGAAGGAGTACGGCACGATGCTGATCGCCGATCACACCGCGGCTGACAAGGACATCATGGCGTTCGCCAAGCAGCACGGTCAGAGCATCCCGAGGAACGTCAGCGAGGCGACCGACAAGAAAGAGGTCCAGGACAACAAGGACGAGATGTCGCATCTGAAGTCGCTCAAGGGCAGCGCGTTCGACAGCGAGTTCCTCAAGTTCATGGTCGAGGGTCACGAGAACGAGATCGCGAAGGTCGACACCGCGATGCAGAACAACCCGGACACCGACTTCCAGAGCGAGCTCGACAAGATCAAGCCGACCCTGCAGAAGCACGCCGACAAGGCCCGCGACCTCGAGAAGTCGACCGCGACCTCGATGAGGTAGCTCCGCTCGCCGGCGGGCGCAGGATCGCGTCGGTCGGCGCGGTGGCGCCGGCCGCCGGGGCCGGCTCGCCGAGCCCCCGCGCTCGGGGGTGTGGGACAGCCCCCACCGGTGCAGACAGCCAGTTGCAGCAAGGACCGGATAGACCTGCACGCGTCGCGCAGCCGCCTGCACGCCAGGATCGCGGCCGTGCGCGCGGCGCGCCCGCGGCGTGACGACGCCACCGGGCACGTGCGCTGCAATCGCGCGCCGCCGTGCGCCTCGCTCCGTTTCGCGTTCCATTCCTGCTCTCGCTCGCCGCGTGCAGCGCCCAGGTCCCGGTCACCGAGGACCAGGACTCGACCGCCGGCGCGAGCATCCAGGTCACCAACGACCTCAGCGGCTGTCACGGCCAGGCCTCGTCGACCATCCCCGCCGATGGCAGGTACGTGATGACCACGTTCGGCGGCGGGGCCGACGACCAGGAGATGTCGTGCGGCGGTTACGCCGACGGCGTCGGCTGGTACGCCGCGTCGCGCCAGCGCTACGGCTGCGGCGCCAAGCTGCAGGTCACCGCGAACGGCAACTGCGTGGTGGTCGAGGCCGAGGACTACGGACCCGACGTCTGCGTCGAGGCCGCGGCCGGCAGCCCCGTGCTCGACATGTCGCCGAGCGCCGCCAAAGCGCTCTACGGCGTGTCGAGTGCGGGGTGGAGCGATCACCTCGTGGTCACCGCGGTCGAGGTCGACGCGTCGACCCCGCTCGGTGAATGCCAGAGCGGCTCGGGCAGCGGCTCCGGCAGCGGCAGCGGCTCGGGTGGCGGAGCGAGCTGCTCGTCGGCGACGCTCGACCGCGACGTCGACGACGGCGTGTGCGTGCAGGCCGCGAGCGACGGCAACTGGTACCAGTGCGACAACGGCTCGTGGGACGCGATCGGGTCGACCTCGGGCTGCTCGTCGACCTACGCGTGGTGCAGCTCGGCGACGCTCGGCAAGGACGTGCCGCCGCGCACCTGCGTGCAGTCGGCCGCGTCGAGCACCTGGTTCCAGTGCAACGGCACCGAGTGGGTCACCCCGGTCGACACCTCGAACGAGAGCGGCCCGATCGGCGATTGCTCGGCCTGGTACCCGCTCTAGGCGGCCCTACCTGCATGGCTCTGGACTAGGGGCATACGCCGAGCTGCGCGAAGTGGGCCTCGGTCGTGGTCGGCTCGCCGCCGCCCGCGCCGATGCCGAGCTTGGGCGAGACCGTCATCGGCGGCGCGTCGCTCGACACCCCGAGCGTGGTCCAGGTCAGGCCGTCCGGCGAGAGCTCGCCGACCATCACTCCGGCGCTCGGCCGGATCCGCCACCATCGCGCCCCGGTCGGGTCGTACGGGATCATCGTCGTGTCGCCATCGGCGCCGAACGAGATGTTGCCGCCGCCAGCGGTGATCGACCACGCGGGGCCGGTGTCGGGCGTGGTGTACACGGTCAGGAACGTGTATTCGTCCGGATGGGTCCCGATCTGCGGCACCTCGACGAACACGCCGCTCGCCACCAGCGGCTCGGCCGCGCGCGCGTCGCAGCCGCTCTGCGCGCCGTCGGTCTCGGGGACCGCGACCAGCTCGCCGTTCGCGATCGAGGTGTCGCCGAGCGCGACGCCCCACAGATCGCACGGCTGCTCGCCGGGCCTCGAGAACGTGTCGGTGATCGCCGCGGTCTGGCAGTCGCTCGCGTCGACCGGTGGCGGCGCCGCGTCGATCACGGTCACGCCGTCGAGCCCGAACAGCGCGTCGCACCCCGTGCAGGCGAGCGCGAGCGCGAGCCAGCGGATCACGGGCACACGTCGAGCGTATCGAATCGCGCGGTCGATGGCGCGGCCTCCGGCGCGAACGTGCCGTCGAGAAACTCGACGCCCACCGTCGCCGGCGGCGTGACCTGGTCCTCACCGATCGTCGTCCAGTGCTCCGCGTCACTCGAGTAGTCGCCGACCACGCCGCCGCCGTCATCGGCCGCGCGGATGCGCAGCCAGCGCGTGCTCACCGGATCGAACGCCGTGCTCCCGATCGTCGCGCCGCGGCTCTGGAACAGGATGCCGGTGCCGCTCGCGTTCCAGAACCAGGTCGACCGGGTCACGCCGTCGCCCCAGTCGATCGCGAAGTACATGTACTCGTCCGCCCCGGTCGCCGGCTGGGTGACCTCCACGAACACGCCGGTCGTGGTGAGCGGCGTGCGCACGCTGGCCTCGCAGCCGCCGCGCGTGGTCGTGACGTCCGGATCCGGCGTGATCGCGAGCGAGCCTCCCGCGACCACGTCGGTGCTCATGAAGTGGTCGTCGTTGCCCCAGCCCATGCACGGCGTGCCGCCGGTGTTGTCGAACGTGTCGGCGACCAGCGGCACGCCGACGCAGCTCGGCGCGTCGACCGGCGCGTCGAGCGCGGCGTCGCCGTGGACGCGGATGCCGTTCAAGCCGAACAGCCGATCGCACCCCGCGAGCGCGAGCGCCGCGAGCGCCCACTTCACGGCAGCGACGCGGCGTCCCGAGCGATCGCCGCAACCTCCACGTCCGAGAGCTCGCGCTCCTCCATCCATGCGAGGCCCACCACGGCTCGTACGACTCCGTCGCCGCCGTGGATCGGCAGCGCGACCGCGCCGCGGGCGTCGACCGCCCTGGCACCGGGCTTGACCGCGCCGGTCGTGTCTTCCTTGAGGTTACAGGTCTGGATCGGCCGGGCATGCTGCCACGCCAGCCCCGCCATGCCCTTGCCGAGCGGCACCGTCGCCGTCACCTCCTGCACCTTCGGCGGGATGTTGACGGCCGCGGCGATCGCCAGCACGTCGCCGCGAACGACATGGACGGTGCCCGCGACCGCGCCGTGACGGCCGAGCAGCGCGGCCAGCCATGCGTTGATCGCCTCGTCGAGCATGGCCTACGCTACCATGCCGCCATGTTCCGCCTCGACGAGCAGACCCAGATGGTGGCCGGTGTGGTGCGGCAGTGGTGCCAGAGCCAGCTCCAGCCGAAGATCCCCGCGCTGGAAGCCGGCAGCGAGCAGCCGTTCGCGCTGATGAAGCAGATGGCCAGGACGTTCGGCTTCGACGCGATGCTCGGCGCCGCGGTCAAGAAGCGGATCGACAAGCTGCGCGCCGGCGACGACGCCGGCGCCGAGCGCACGCTGGCCGGTGCGAGCGGCAGCCCGATGCTGATGCACGTGGTCGTGAAGGAGCTGTCGCGCGTGTCGCCCGGCTTCGCGATGGGCTTCGGCGTGTCGCT
>DATJAE010000282.1:0-7072 GCA_035516595.1 Kofleriaceae bacterium
GTCGAGCGCGGCATCGACCTGGAGCTCGCCGTCGATCGCCATCGCCGGACGTCGCACGCGCGCGAGCTCCGTCGCCCTGGCGACCCTCGCGGCGCGCTCGTGGTGCGCGCTGCCGTGGGTCGAGAACGACAGCAGCGCGACCCGCGGCGCCACGCCGAGCAGGGCCGATGCCGCGTCGCCGGCCGCGATCGCGATCGTGGCGAGCTGGTCCACCGTCGGCTCGGGGTTGACCGCGCAGTCGGAGAACACGAGCTTGCCGCGCCCGGGGACGTCCATCACGAACGAGCTCGATGCCAGCCTCGCCGGATCCCCGCGCCCGAGGCACAGCTCGCAGGCGCGCATGACGTCGCCGGTGTGGCTCTCGGCGCCGGTGACGACCGCGTCGGCCTCGCCCTCGGCCAGCATCGCGAGCGCGGCGTAGAGCGGGCGATCGAGCAGCTTGTCGGCGAGCGCCGGCTCCGCGCCGCGGCGAGCCGCGAGCCGGGACGCCAGGCCCGCGCGATCGGGTGCATCGAGCAGCACCGCGGTGGTGCCATCACTCGCGAGCCGCGCGATCGCGGCGCTCACGCGGTCATCGCCATCGCTGAACAGCACGCGCATGGTCATGCCGGGCCAGGGCTGCAACGCGAAGGCCACGGTCCTGCCGCGCGGCCCACGCAGGCATTGCACGCCCGCGGCGGCGCCCCGCACCGCGCGCGCGTTACCCCGCGATCCGCACGTCGGCCGAGATCGCGACCTGCGGCTTGAGCGCGCGCGAGATGATGCACGACCGTTCGACGGTGCGAACGAGATCGCGCACGCGCGCGTCGTGGCCCTGGGTCGTCGCGATCTCCAGCTCGATCTGGATCGACGTGAACTCCGGGCCGTGCGCGCCCTTGTCGAGCGTTCCGGCGATGCGGCCCGACCACGCGAGGATCGGGAGCGTCTGGCGTGCGACGTACGCGTCGAACGTGGTCTTCACGCACAGCAAGACCGCGCCGAGCAACAGCTCCTCGGGGCTCCACACGGTGTCGCTGCCGCCGAACTGCGGTGGCGCGCCGGCGCGGATCGGCGCGCGGGGCGGAGCCGCCAGCTGGCCGAGCTCGAGTGCGACCTCGTAGCGATGCGGAAACGGTGCGGTCGGCATGCCCGCATCCAGAGCACGGCCCGTGCCGGCGCTGGAACGACCCGTGCAACGTGACGAGCCATGACCCAGCGCACTTGCATCGTGGTCGCCGACGCCAGTCGAGCCCGGCTGTTCCTCCACGAACGAGAAGTTTCGATCGACGACACCCGCGACGAGCTGATCGAATGCGCCGATCTGGTGAATCCGGCGCGGCGCCTCACCCCGAACGAGCTGTTTTCGGATACCCGCACCGGCTCGAGCCGCGAGGGGGGGCGCCATTTCGGGTTCGACGATCATCGCGACGCGCACGTCGACAACCTCGACGACGAGTTCGCCCGGCTGGTCAGCCAGGAGATCGAGCAGCTCGCGTCGGACCGCGCAGCGCGGCGCGTCGTGGTCTGCGCGAGCCCGCACATGCTCGGCCTGGTCCGGCGCCACCTCCCGAACCGCCCCGGAACGATGTTCGACGAGCTGGCGAAGGATCTCGTCAAGCTGAGCCCGTCGGAGCTGCGCGCTCAGCTCGCCACGTACGGCGTGCTTCCGCCGCGCCCCGAACGCCCCGGCCTGCCGCTCACCTGACCGCGCGCAAGCCCTGCCGCGCAGACCGAGCGCGGCGAAGCGCGTGCGCGCTCGGCTTGCCGGCGGAGCGGCACGACCGGTGCAGCCTCCTCGGGCATGGACCCGAGCAACGCCGACCGCATGCAATGGTTGATCGAGCATCGCCACTCGTGCCGCGCGCCGTTCGACCCGTCCCAGCGGATCGCCGAGCCCGAGCTCGCGGCGATCGTGGAGGCGGCGCGATGGGCGCCGACCGCGCACAACATGCAGAACTTCCGGCTGATCGTCGTCGACGACCCCGCGGTGCTCGGCGCGCTGGGCGCGATCCGCGCGCCGGTGTCGCCCGCGTTCATCGTCGAGAACTTCCGGCAGCTGTCGTGGTCGGAGGACGAGCTGGCGCGGCGCAAGACCGGCATCCTCGGCACGATGTTCCCGCCGTCGTGGCGCACCGGCGATCCGGCGCGCGTGCCTCGCGACGCGGCGCGGAGCCTGGGCGAGACGATCGCCGGTGCCCCGATGCTCGTCGTCGTGGTCTACGACCCCACGGTGCGAGCGCCGGCCTCGGAGGGCGACGTGCTCGGCATGATCAGCCTGGGCTGCGTGCTCGAGAACATGTGGCTCGCCGCGCAGGCCGCGCACCTCGACGTGCAGATCGCGAGCGCGTTCGCCGGCGATGGCGCCGAGCCCGAGGTCCGGCGGGTGCTCGCCGTGCCCCCGCCGTGGCGGGTCGCGTTCGCGTTGCGGCTCGGTCACGCGATCGTGCCGTCGCACGGCCTGCGGGTGCGGCGCGATCCGGAGACGTTCACCTCGCGTAACCGGTTCGGGTAGGCAGCGTCGCCGCCTGGCGCGCCTCGGCGTCCAGCACGTCGGTCACGCTGACGATGCCGACCAGCCGGCCGTGGTCGAGCACCGGCAGCGCACCGATCTTCGACGTCGCCAGCCGGGCGGCCACCGCCGCGAGCGAGTCATCCGGGGTGGCGCTGTGGACCGGGGCCGTCATCGCGGCGCGGACCGGGAGCTTCCACCACTGGTCGTCGCCCTCGGCGCGCGCGCGCGCGGCGAGAATGTCGCGCTCGGACACGATGCCGATCAGCTGGCCGTCGCTCACGACCGGCAGATGGCGGATGTGGCAGGTCTTCATCAGGCGATGGGCATGGCCGAGCGCATCGCTCTCGCACGCGGTCACCGGCTCGGGGTTCATGATGTCGCGGACCTTCATGACCACGGTCCAGAGCATGGGCGATGCCAGCCGCGCGCGATGCAAGGCTTGCGCATTCGCCCCGGGCCGGGGCGGAACGCGGCGTGCAGTCCCTGGACGCATGCGGAGCATTGCACTCGCGGTCCTCGCGCTCGCGGCCTGCGGCACGAGCTACGCCGATCAGCCGCCGGGCAAGCGGTTCGAGCACGACATGATGGCGCGCTTCCACATGCACGAGAACTACGAGCTGTTCGGAGCGATCGAGCACCTGCTGGTCCACGGCAAGCTCGACGAGGCGCGCGATCTCGCCCGCGGGATCGGCATGGCGCCCGACGAGGCGGGGCTGACCGCGTGGGCGGCGCAGGCCGCCACGGTCCGCGATCGCGCGATGGCGGTCGCGACCGCCACGAGCATCGACGAGGCGTGCCGGCGCGCGGCCCGGCTCGCCGACGCGTGCGCCCACTGCCACGTCGACAGCAACGCCGTGCCGGAGTTCCGCGAGCCGCCCGCGCTGCCGCCGGATCGCCCGACCCTCGAGGCTCGCATGGCGCGCCACCTGTGGGCGGTCGAGCGCGTGCGCGAGGGCGTGATCGGCGGAGTCGACGAGCCGTGGCGCGCGGGCCTCGACGTGCTCGCCCAGGCGCCGCTGCCGTGGTCCGCCGCGGACGCCGATCGCGCGGCGCTCGCCAAGCGCCTTCACGAGCTGGCGGATCGCTCGCGCCAGCTCGGCGCCACCGACACCACCGACGAGCGCGCGCGCGCGTACGGCGAGATCCTCGTGACCTGCGCGGCCTGCCACGCGGTGGCCGACACCGGCGCGAAGTGATCTAGCGAACGACCAGCACCGCGGCACCCTCGAACTTCCCGGCGCGCAGGTCGTCGAGCGCGGCGTTGGCCCGATCGAGCGGGTACGGCTGCGCGGCGGGCCGCAGCCCCGCGGCCGGCGCGAGCGCGAGTAGCTCGTCGCCGTCGCGGCGCGTGAGGTTGGCGACCGAACGGATCGAGCGCTCCTCCCACAGGATGCGATACGGGAACGACGGGATGTCGGTCATGTGAATGCCGGCGCACACCACGACGCCACCCGGCGCCACCGCCGCGAGCGCCAGCGGCACCAGCTCGCCGGCCGACGCGAAGATGATCGCGGCGTCGAGCGCCGCCGGCGGGCGCACGGTCGAGTCGCCGGCCCACGCCGCGCCGAGCGAGCGCGCGAACGCTTGCCCGCGCTCGTCGCCGGGCCGGGTGAACGCGTAGACCTCGCGGCCGAGGTGGCGCGCGAGCTGCGCGACGAGGTGACCGGCAGCGCCGAAGCCGTAGAGGCCGAGCCGGGGCGCGTCGCCCGCCAGACGCAGCGCGCGATAGCCGATCAGCGCGGCGCACAGCAGCGGCGCCGCCTCGACCGCGCCGTAGCCCGCGGGGATCGGGAACACGTAGCGCGCGTCGGCGGCACACGCCTCGGCGAAGCCGCCGTCGCGGTGATAGCCGGTGAAGCGCGCGGTGCGGCACAGGTTCTCGCGGCCGCTCGTGCAGTAGGCGCAGCGGCCGCACGTCCAGCCGAGCCACGGCACGCCGACCCGATCGCCGATCGCCAGCCCGGTGACGTCGCGGCCGAGCGCCGTGACCCGACCGACGATCTCGTGGCCGAGCACGAGCGGCAGCTTCGGATCGGGCAGCTCGCCGTCGAGCACGTGGAGGTCGGTGCGGCACACCCCGCACGCCTCGACCTCGATCCGGACGTCGCCGTCGCCGATCGCGGGCAGCGCGAGCTCGCGCATCACCAGCGGCGTCCGGGCACGTTCGAGCACCATCGCGCGCATCGTTCACTCGAAGCGTAGCGCCTCGATCGGATCGAGGCGCGCGGCCTTGCGGGCCGGAAAGAAGCCGAACACGATCCCGACCAGCGCGCTGAACCCGACCGAGATCAGCAGCACGCTGCCGTGGATCACGAACGGCCAGTGGAAGTGCGCGGCGATCTCGTAGGCGGCCGCGAAGCCGAGGATGATCCCGATCATCCCGCCGGCGAGCGACAGCGCGAGCGCCTCGGCGAGGAACTGCGCGAGCACGTCCCACGACCGCGCGCCGACCGCCATCCGCACGCCGATCTCGCGGGTGCGCTCGGTGACGCTGACCAGCATGATGTTCATGATGCCGATCCCGCCGACCAGCAGCGACACCGCCGCGATCGCCGCGAGCAACGCGGTCAGGATCGCCGTGCCCTGCTGCTGCGCGGCGGCGATCTCCGACAGGTTGCGCACCGAGAAGTCGTCGTCGGCGCCCGGCAGCAGGTGGTGGCGGTCGCGCAACAGGTTCGTGATCTCGTCCTGCGCGCGCTCGGTCTGATCGGGCGCGACCGCGCTGACGAAGATCGCGCCGTTGACGTAGCCGCCCAGCCCCGCGGTGATCTTGGTCTGGAACGTGGTGTACGGCATGAGGATGGTGTCGTCGTAGTCCTGGCCGACCGGCGACTGGCCCTTGCGCTCGAGCACGCCGATCACCTGGAACGGGATCGCCTGGATCCGCACGCTCTGGCCGATCGGGTCGTAGCCCGGGCCCCACAGCCGGTCGACCACGGTCTCGCCGAGCACGACGACCTTGGCCGAGGCCTCGACGTCGCCGTCGTCGAACGCGTGGCCGCGCGCGATCCGCCAGTTGCGGATCGTCTGGTAGTCCGGGCTCGTGCCGACGATGCTGGTCGTCCAGTTGCGGTCCTCGCTCTGGACGACCTTGCCCGCGCGCAGCAGCGGCGCCGCGGCGGCGACCGCCTTGCACTCCTTGCGGATCGCGGCGAGGTCGGCCCAGGTGAGCGTCGCCTGGGTGCCGGTGCCGCCCATCATGCCGCCGGAGGTCGCCGAGCCGGGCAGCACGACCAGCAGGTTCGTGCCCATCGCCTCGAACGTCTGCTCGACGCGGCGGCGCGCGCCCTCGCCGATCGCGACCATCGCGATCACCGCGCCCACGCCGATCACGATGCCGAGCGAGGTCAGCGCCGAGCGCATCTTGTTGCGGACGAGCGCGCGGCCGGCGACGCGAACGATCGCGAGCGGGCTCATGCGGCCGCCTTGACCGGGACCTGCGGCGCGTCGGAGATCACCTTGCCGTCGCGCATCGCGATCACGCGCTCGGCGCAGTGCCCGATGTCGGGCTCGTGGGTGACCAGCACGATCGTGATGCCGCCGCGCACGAGCTCCTGCATCAGCCGCATCAGGTCCATGCTCGCGTGCGAGTCGAGCTGACCGGTCGGCTCGTCGGCGAGGATCAGCTTCGGATCGTTGACCAGCGCGCGCGCGATCGCGACCCGCTGCTGCTGGCCGCCCGACAGCTGGCCGGGCGTGTGGCTCGCGCGATCGGCCAGCCCGACCCGGTCGAGCGCCGCGAGCGCACGCGCCGCGCGCTGGCGGGCGGACACGCCGGAGTAGAGCAGCGGCAGCTCGACGTTCTCGCGCGCGCTGGTGCGCGGCAGCAGGTTGAAGCTCTGGAACACGAAGCCGAGCAGCCGGTTGCGGATCCGCGCGAGCTCGTTGGGCGGCAGGTCGCCGACCGCGCGGCCGGCGAGCCGGTAGATCCCGCGGGTCGGCCGGTCGAGGCAGCCGATCACGTTCATCAGCGTCGACTTGCCCGATCCGGACGCGCCCATCACCGCGACGAACTGGCCCGCCGGGACCGCGAGCGAGACGTCGTCGAGCGCGCGCACCTCGGTCTCGCCCGAGACGTAGACCTTCGACACGTGCTCGAGCTCGATCAGCGCGCTCACAGGATCCTCCCGGCGGTGGTCGCGCGCAGGCCGGTCGCCTCGGTGATCACCCGGTCGCCGGCGGACAGCCCGCTCTTGACCTCGGTGTACGTGCCGTCGCTGACGCCCGGCTCGATCACGACCGGCGTCGCCGCGCCCGCGCGCAGCACCCACACCAGCTTCTTGCCCTGCGGCGCGGTCATCGTGCCCGCGAGCGCCAGCGGCGGCCGGAACCGGATCGCCGCGTTGGGGACGCGCAGCGCGTCGCGGCGCTCGGCGTAGACGATCTCGAGGTTCGCGGTCATCCCGGGCTTGAGCTCGAGGCCCGGGTTCGCCACGTCGACCACCGCATTGTAGGTGACGACGTTCTGCACCACCTGCGGCGACGTCCGGACCTGACGGATCGTGCCGCGGAACACCTTGGCCGGGAACGCGTCCACCGTGAACGTCGCGGTCATGCCCGGCGCGAGCGCGCCGACGTCGG
>DATJAE010000283.1:0-12055 GCA_035516595.1 Kofleriaceae bacterium
AGGTCCGGCCCTGCCGGACCGCGCAGCGGCCCCGAAGGGGGCGGCGGAGTGATGATCGAAAGGTCCGGCTCGGCCGGACCGCGCAGCGGCCCCGAAGGGGGCGGCGGAGTGATGATCGAAAGGTCCGGCCCTGCCGGACCGCGCAGCGGCCCCGAAGGGGGCCGCGGAGTCATGATCGACGCGGCCGATCGCTCGATCACCAAGCTCGCCCTGCTCGAGGACACCGCGCGCCGGCTCGGCCTGACGAGCATCCAGCCGATCGCGTGCGATCTGCTCGACCCCACCGCGCCGCTGCAGGCCGCCTACGATCTGATCGTGCTCGACGCGCCGTGCTCCGGCCTCGGCGTGCTGCGCCGCCACCCCGACGCCAAGTGGCGGCTGGTCCCCGACGACGTGCCGCGGCTCGCCGCGATCCAGGCCCAGCTGCTCGCCGCGATGGTCGCGCGGCTCGCGCCGGGCGGCGCGCTGATCTACTCGGTGTGCACGTTCACCCGCGCCGAGGGTCCGGCGCAGATCGAGGCGGCGTGCCGGCGTCACGGGCTGCGCGTGGTCGCCGAGCACCGCACCTGGCCGCCCGCCGCCGACGCGTTCTACATCGCGCGGCTGGAGCGCCTCACCTGAACCCCTTCTTGCGCGCGGCCGCGACCGCCGCGTCGAATGCCCTGGCGGCGGCGGCCGCGCTCGCCAGTCGCTTGACCGACGGCTTGCCGGGGCTGCTGGCGGTCAGCGTGCGCGTCACCAGCTCGGCGCCGTCGACGATCGCCTCCCAGGTCTTGTCGGCCTTGGCGAGCCGCACCCGGCGCGCGGCGTCGCTCGCGCGCTGCCCGAGCTTGAGCCGGTAGACGTCGCCGAGCTCGCGCTCGAGGTGGCGCTTGAGCAGTACGTTGAGATCGGTCGCGATCTGCCAGCCCAGCGCCTTCTCCCACCAGTCCGAGCCCGGCGAGCAGAAGCAGCGCTTGTCGTTGCGGCGCTGGCGGGTGTCGAACACGATCGCGGGCTCGTCGCCGACCGTCGCGATCACGTCGAGCGTGTCGAGCTCGCCGACCAGCGTATCGCGCGCGCGGCCCTTGAGGTTCGCGCCGGCCCACGCGCGCAGCCGATCGCGCAGCGCGGTCCGCTCGGCGACCAGCTCGCGCGGCGACAGGAAGCGCGCGACCTTGCCCCCGATCGTGAAGCCGGCGCCGCCGACCTCGCGCCACACCTCGACGAGCGGCGCCGGCAGCGGCTCGGGCACGAGCGCCTGGTACGCCGCGATCTCGGCGTCGCTCGCCGGCGCGCCCGGCGTCGCCGACACGTCGGGCACCAGGCCGGCGAGCCCGGCCTCGGCGATCGCCTCGACGATCTCGTCGGCCGCGCGCATGTGCCACGCCGCGGTCTGGGTGTCGTCGCGATAGCGCTGCTCGAGGAACGCCGACAGCAGGGTGTCCTCGCGGCGGGTCGCGTCCTTGTCGATCTCGATCGCCGTCATCCGCCCGCCGCGCGCGAGCACCGCGACCTCCCACGCCTGCAGCGCGGCGACCGCCGCGGCCGCAGTGGCGTGCGCCTTGGCGATCGGCGGCACGTCGTCGTCGAGCCGGCCGTCGATCCGCGAGCCGAGCACCGCGAGCTGCGCGTCGCCTTCCTTGTTGTAGCCGCCGGTCACGGTCGGCGTGTAGTAGCGGCGGCGCACCGCGCCCTTGCCGGGCACGTACCACAGGTCGCACGCGGCGAGCCCGGCCGGCGGCGCGCCGGCGAGCAGCGCGAACGCGGCCTCGGCCGCCGCGACGCCGGGGAAGCCGAGCCCGATCGCGTCCAGGCCGATCCGCTCCCACATGTCGCGGCCGGCGCCGGTGTACACGATGATCCGCTCGCCGAGCCGGACCAGCTCGCGCACCGCGCTCGCCTTGCCGTCGATCATCAGCGCGCGCTCGTCGATCCGGTCGGCCTTGCCGCGGAACGCCGCGACGTCGTCGTAGCCGAGCTTCTTCGCGGTGAAGTCGTGTGCGACCACCGAGTAGCCGTCGTAGACGTGAAGCTCGCCGACCTCGTCCCAGAACCACACGACCTTGGTGCTCGGCACGTCGAGCAGGTGCCCGGCCACGGTGCAGCCGGCGAGCGCGCCGAGCCGCGCGTCGTCGGCGGCGATCGGCTTGCCCGCGGCGCGCGCCGCGGCGGCCGCGGCACGGGTATCGGCGAGCGCGCGATCGAGCGTGCCGGCGGCGAGCGCGGCCAGCTGCTTCTTGGTCTCGGCGTCCGCGAACGGCGCCGGCGTCTTGGTGTCGCGATCGACCACGCGATAGTCGGAGTACGGCGCGCCGGGCAGGGCCTCGGCGCGCGCCACGAAGTCGCGCGCGTCATCGAGCGCGTGCACCGCGAGCGCCGCGACCGCGGCCTGCTCGGCGACGTAGCGCAGCCGGCGCGCGTCGTCGTTGGACCTCGGCTTCCAGCCGGCGATCGCGCGCTGGAGCTCGATGAGCAGGCGCGGCGAGGGCTTCTTGTCGATCAGCACCTCGGCGTAGGCGCACGCGGCGTGCGCCGCGCCGGGATCGCTGCTCTTGCGGGCGAGCGCGGCGAGCACCGAGCGGTGGCGCGCGGCGTCGAGCGTGTCGCCCATCGCGTCGAGCAGCGCCCAGTACTCCTCGCGCTCGTCGAACAGCCGCTCGATGAAGAACGGCCAGACCTCGGGGTGATCGATGTGCGATAGCCCGAAGTACATGTTGCGGCGCAGCTCGTCGTTCTTCTTCGTGCTCGCGTGGCGGATCGCGTGGACGAGCGCGTGGCGCGCGCCGGGGTGCGCCATGTAGAACAGCGCGCGGTTGGCGGCGCGCTGGTCGTCGGTGTCGTCGCCGTTCTCGGCGATCGCGATCGCGCAGCGCACCAGCTTGTCGATCTGCGCGTCGTCGAACGCGCGCTGGCCCGGGGGCTCGCGCAGCCACTCCTCGCACACCGCCTCGCGCACCGCGATGTTCGGCGACGCCATCGCGTGCTCGACGTGCGCGAATACCTCGGCGCGCCCGCCCGCGGGATATAGCGCGTGGATGTACGGCTCGAGGTGATCGTCGTCGGTCGCCCACAACGCGGTCCACTCGAACAGCCCGAGCAGGCGGGTGGTGAGCGCGGTGTCGCCGTCGCCGACCCGCGCCTTCCACGCGGCGACCACGTCGTCCTGGCCGTGGTAGCGCAGGTCGGCGATCGCGGCCGACAGCACCATGTCGGGCACGCGCGGATCGTCGACCCCGGCCATGACCGCCGCGGTCGCGACCGCCTGATCGAACCGCTTGACCGCCGACAGCACGCGCGCGTGGACGTGCCAGCGATCCTCGCCGGCGAGCGCCGCCAGCTGCTTGGCGGCGCGCTCGCGCGCCGGCGCCGCGCCCGCGAGGTCGGCGACCAGCGGCGCGAGCCGGCTCGCTCGATCGAGCCGCGCGGCGCGCTCGGCGCGGCCGAGCTGATCGCCGAGCTCGGTCGCCGCGTGCACCCCGGCCTCGAGGATCCCCGGATCGTCGAGGATGCCGCGCGCGTAGTTCTGGTAGGCGGCCTCGAGCGCGGCGCGATCCGACGCGTGCCGGTAGATCGCGACGAACGCCGCGCGCGTGGCGACCCGGCCGCGCTCCATCGTCGCGGCGTGGCGTACGAACGTGTCCGCCGCGTCGCGATCGCCGGTCGCGAGCGCCTCGAGGTACGCGCGCGCGACCGGCGTGCCCTTGCGGGTGTGCGCGAGCACGGCCGCGGCCGCGGCGGGCGGCGAGCCCGCCTGGCCGAGCGTGGCCGCGAGCGCGGCGACCTGGCTCGCGAGATCGTCGCGCGACAGCGCGGCTTCGAGCGCCCGCACCACCGCGATCGGCACCTTCGCGGCCCTGGCCGGGGGAGCCTTCGCGGCGGGGGCCTTGGCCGCCCTGGTCTTGGTCGCGGGCTTGGCCTTCGGGACCGGCTTGGCGCGACGCTCGGCTCGCTTGGTCGGCATGGCGGCGGAGCATACCGCCTAGCGGCGCGCGGCGTCGGCGCGGCGCCGCATCTCCGCGATCGTCTGCGCGTAGTCGCGCGTGCCGAACACGCCGGAGCCCGAGACGATCACGTTCGCACCGGCGCGCGCGACGTCGGCGACGTTGTCGACCTTGACCCCGCCGTCGACCTCGATCTCGACCTGCCAGCCGCGCTCGTCGATCAGCCGGCGCAGCGCGGCGATCTTGTCGAGCGCGCTCGCGATGAACTTCTGGCCGCCGAACCCGGGATTCACCGACATCACGAGCACCATGTCGACGTCGCGCAGCACCCACTCGATCGCCTCGATCGGGGTCGCGGGGTTGAGCACGACGCACGGCCGCTTGCCGAGCTCGCGGATCTGCCCGATCGTGCGGTGCAGGTGCGGGCAGGCCTCCGCGTGCACGCCGATCAGATCGGCGCCGGCGCGCGCGTACTCGCCGACCCAGCGATCGGCGTCCTCGATCATGAGATGGACGTCGAGCGGCAGCTCGGTGGCGCGCCGCACCGCCTCGACCACGACCGGGCCGATCGTCAGGTTCGGCACGAAGTGGCCGTCCATGACGTCGACATGCACGTAGTCGGCGGTCGTGATCGCCGCGACCTCCTCGGCGAGCCGCCCGAAGTCGGCGGACAGGATCGACGGCGCGATGCGGATCGGATGCACGGCGCGACGCTACCAGATCAGAAGCCGCCGAACAGGTCGGTGAGCCTCACGTCGAGCGCGGTCGCGACCTTGAACAGGCTGGACACCGATGCGCTCGACTCCGCGCGCTCGATCTGCGAGAGCAGCGACACCGACAGGTTGGTCCGCCGCGCCATCTGCTTGAGCGTGAGCCCGCGCGCCTTGCGCAAGTCGCGGATCTGCCGGCCGATCGCGGCGTGCAGCTCGTCCTCGCGGCGCAGCACGAGCCCCTTCTTCTTCGCGATCCGCGCGATCACGTCGCGGAACTCGGCCGGCGTGAACGGCTTGTGGATGTACGCCGAGACCTCGTGCTGGATCGACGCGGTGGCGGTGTCGAGCGAGGGATGGCCGGTCAGGATGATCACCGCGATGTCGTCGTCGACGCTGCGGATCTGCGCGAGCACGTCGAGCCCCGACAGCTTGGGCATCATCAGATCGAGCACGACCAGGTGAAACACCTCGTCGCGGATGCGCTCCACCGCCAGCGACGGATCGGCGAGCGTGGTGACCTCGAAGCCCTCGGCCGCCAGGAAATCCTGCAGGTACTCGAGGATGTCGGGATCGTCGTCGATGACGAGCACCGAAAGCTTCGAGGACGTTCGCAGCGCAGCTCCGGCTCCGGCGACCACGGCTCGACCTTAGCCCAAAACGAAACGACCGCGGGGGCGATGTGCCCCCGCGGTTTCGTCGGGGCGACAAGAGCTGAACCTGCGACTCCTTGGTCCCGAACCGAGCTGGTAACCAGAATCATTTCGCACGGCTTTAGCGATCACACACGGTTACGTCTCGGTTCGTCCCAGGTAGTCCAGCCGTGATCGCTGCTGGTGCAGGCGATCACCGGCGCCGCGTTCGCGCCGTGGCCGACGGGCTCGCGACCGGCCGCAACGACGGCACGTGCTGCGCGAGCTGTCATTTGTATCCCGCGCCAGACACGCGTTCGTAGAGGCCGCCCGCGGGCACGCGCGCGCGCAGTGAACGTTCCGCGCCGCGATCCCCACACGCGCGATCGCGATCCTCCGCTTCGCCGTGTCCGACGCTCGGACCACGGCGATATCGCGACGCACTCGAGCGGCTGCGTCGCTACGGCGCGCGGCCGGCGTTCTCGCAAGAGCGGCTGTCGTGGACCTGTGACGGCCGCATCGCGTACAACGATGCTGTCGCGGCGATGGTCGGTGTTGGACTCGCGGCCACGATCGGCGAGGTCCGCGCCGACAATCCCAAGCCATCGACAGACGCGCGGACCGCGGTGCTCGATGCGCTCGCAGTATGCCTCGCCAAGGGAGCGCTGTGCGTCGCCCATTGCCAGGCCGAGCTCGCCGGTGGTCACACCGAGCTCGCGAAGTGCAGCCAAGCCGTGCTCGACATGACCGCGGTCGCGAACGCCGCACAGTCTTTGATCGCGCGCCAGTCGCCGAATGCCAAGCGCATCGCCGACCTATGCGCGACGACATGCAAGGCGTGCTCGGCCGCGTGCCTGGAGCACAAGGCTCACTGGGCCCACGGCATGCACCTGGAATGTAGGGCGTGCATGGAAGCCTGCGACGACTGTGCGAAGGCGTGCGCGGCCTACGCGAGCTCGTGATTGTGTCCGAGCCTGCACGGATCTCCGCTAAGCTCGAATCATGAAGCCGAAGCATGTCGTACTCGTGCTGATCGTCGGCACAGCGCCGCTCGCAGACGCCCACTTCGCGCTGCAAGCACCCACCGCGTACTCGATGCAAGACAGCCTCGGGCTCCCCGAGAAGAGCGCGCCGTGCGGACAAGCGGACCCGGGGACGCCGGTCGTCGCCACGAACGCCGTGACCAGCTTCCACACCGGCGACACGATCACCATCACGATCAACGAGCTGATCTTCCATCCCGGTCACTACCGCGTCGCGCTCGCGCAGGATCAGAGCGGCCTACCGGCCGACCCGACGGTCACCGCCGGCGCCACGCCCTGCGACACTGCGCAGATCGAGGACTCGACGACGCCGGGGGTGCTCGTCGACAACATGCTGCCTCACACCACCGCGTTCACCGCGCCGCAATCGTTCCAGGTGACGCTGCCGACCACGCCGTGTACGAACTGCACGCTGCAGGTGATCGAGTTCATGTCCGATCACGGGCTCAACAATCCGGGCGGCTGCTTCTATCATCACTGCGCGCAGATCAACATCGTGCCGCAAGGGACCCAGCTTCCCGATGCGGGCTCGATGATGGGCAGCGGTAGCGGCTCGGGGAGCGGATCCGGAAAGGTCAGCGGCGGCTGCGCGATCGCGAACAACGGCGATCCCTGGGCGCTCTTGCTCGCGGTCGGCGCGCTCGTGTGGGCGCGGCGCCGGCGCTGATCATCAGCCGTCGACGCGAACGACCGCGCCGTCGTCGATCCAGCGCGCGAGCAGCTGCGCGACGCGCTCGGCGTCTCCGATCTCCGCGGCGAGCTCGTCGAGCGCCGCCGTGCGCTCGAGCATGGCCGCGATCACGGCCTCATCTTCGTCGAGCACGCGCTCGCACACGTCGAACCCGCGCCGCCAGATCAGCAAGACGCGCGCCGGCACCGCCACCAGTTCCGCATGCGCGCGGAGGTCCCACACGCTCGGTATCCGGCGGCTGGCCGCGACCCAGCGCAGCCGGAGCACGGCGAGCGCGGCGGGCTCGAGCGCGGCGGTGTCTGCCCGCGTCAAGGGAGCGTCGTCGGGGCCATCGAACGCGTCGAGGCGCGCGAGCTCGAGCGCGGCGAGCTCCGCAGCCCAAGGCGGCACGTCGGAGGTGCGCAAGAACGCGGACAGCTCGCGGCCCAGCTCGCGGAGCGTGAAGCTATGCGGCGGATGGGCGCGCACGTAGCGGCGTGCGAGGCTCTCGAACGGCATGTCGCCGAGGCGCGCGCGCAGCTGCGGGAAGCTCGAGCCGAGCGCATCCGCCAGCCGTCGATCGTACATCTCGGCGTAGATCGCGCTGGTACCGACGATCGCAGGACACGGCGCGCCCGCAGTGACGTGCTCGTAGAACGCGCGCTGCTGGCTCGCGAGCGATCGCGACCGCGATCGCTCGTGCTCGCGCGGCGACGGCACGGATCCGGGCACGGTGCGAGTGGCAGCTCGCGCGTCTCGCGCACGCGCGAGCTCGTGCGCGAGCTCGTCGAGCGGCGGGATCCGGTCGTCGCGCTCGATCACGGTCGGCACCGGGCCGAACCGAGCCAGCGCGGCGGCGTAGAGCTGCCAGGTCGCCTCGCAGATCGGCCGGTCGTGGCTGTCGATCAGCGTGTCACCACGACGCGAGTGACCGGCGAGGTGCATGTACTCGACGCATCCCGGCGGCAGCGCCGCCAGGTACGCCCCTGGATCGGCGCCGAGGTTCGTGGCGGTGACGTGCACGTTGTTGATGTCGAGCAGGACGCCGCAGCCACTGCGCGCAGCCAGCTCGGCGAGAAACCCGGCTTCCGGAATATCGCCGGCCGCGAACCGCACGTAGGTGGCGGGGTTCTCGAGCAGGATCCGGCGCCCGAGCCGCTCCTGGACGTGCCCCACCCGCGCGATGACGTGCGCGAGCGCCTCGTCGGTGTACGGCAGCGGCCACAGATCGTGTCCCGATCGGCCGTCGATCGTCGTCCAGCACAGGTGATCCGACACGAACGCCGGTTCGAGCTCGTCGACGAGGGCACGCAGCCGGGCCACGTAGTCATCCGACAGCGGATCGGCCGAGCCGATCGACAGCGAGACGCCGTGCAGCGCGATCGGAGTGTGTTCTCGCACGCCGCGCACCACGCGGCGCGGATTTCCGCCCGGTATCATCACGTTCTCGGTGAGGACCTCCCAGAGCTCGATGCGTGGATCGCGGGCGCATGCCTCCGCGAAGTAAGCCGGTCGCAGCCCGGCGCCGACGCCGAGCGCCTGGTCCATTACGTCCCCGGCATCGGTTTGGGCACGCCGCCCTTCTGCGCGCATTCGGCGGCGGTCATCTCGAGCCAGCCGTGGCCCTTGCACGCGTTCTGGCCGGCACATTCGTTCGCCGGCGTCATACACGCGCTCTTGCCGCGGCAGTCGTTGATGTTGAAGCACTCGATATGAACGACTTTCGCCGAGCCGGCGGTCTGGCTCGAGCCGCTTGCACCGGAAGCAGGCTCCGACTCGCGCTCCTTGCATGCCGCGAGGAATAGACCGGCGGCCGCCAGTGCGATCGCGAAGCCACGCTGGCTGGGCATGTGCGCATCTTACTACGCTGGTTGGAGGCGGAACCGCGGCATGATTGCGCGGTGCGCTGGCTCCTCCTCGTCGTCGCGCTCGCGCTCGCCGCCGCCGCGATCGCGTTGGTCGCCGCGCTGCGCGAGCCCCCCGAGATCGCACCTCCGGCGCCGCCGGCCCGGCCCGCTCCGGCGGCGTTCGAAGCCTCGACCACGCCGTCACGCGATGCTGCGCCGCGACTCGCCGACGCCGCCAGTGCCGACGCCGAGCCCGATGCGCACGGTACGCGCGAGGAGCTGATCGATGACGTCCGCGGCTCGGGGCCGGCTCGTGGATCGTGGACGCAGCCCGCGCTCGCGCTCCTGGGCGCGCTGCACTCCTCGGAGATGACCGACCTCGCGTGCTATTCGGCCGGCTGCACCGCGCAGGCCGTGTTCGGATCGCAGGCCGAAGCCGACGGCGAGCTCGAGCTGTGGCGCAGCTCCGAGGCGTATGTCGCATGGAGCAGTGGCGCGACGGTGACACCGGCGGAGCTCCGGGCCGACGGCAGCGTCGTGGTCGCGATCGTCGTGTATCCGCCGAGGCTGTAGCGTCGGTCGCGCCGGCGCCGCACGCAGGCCGCCGCCGCGATGGCGATCAGCCCGCGCCAGCCGCCGCCGCTGCCCGAATCCAGACACTCGAAGTCGCTCGGGCATTGATCGTCGCTAGTCTGGCAGCCGACCACGCAATGGTCGGTCACACCGTCGCTCGCGCACTCGTCCGACTCGCAATCCCCGTCGGTCTTGCGTGTCGCGCCGAGGCCATCCGACGCGCTCGGGCCGCGATGCATACGCCGCCGTAGCACACGCTCGCCGGGCAGCATCCAGCGTCACGCACGCGACCTCACCAGGCGGTAGATTGCGCACGTGAAGTGGCTCCTCGTCTCGCTCACCGCTTGTGGCGCCTCGGTCGCGCCGCCGACGCGGGCAACCGCACCTACAACTGTGGAGCGAGCCGCGCGCGTGCGCGTGTTTCGCACGCTCGTCACCCGCGCGACGTCGAGTCGCGCGGACCGGACCACCTTCACGCTCGCGATCGATGGCGACCGCGCGACGCTCGTCGAATCCGAGGAGACCGCGGACGGTGTTCGCTCGATCGAGGACGCCGATGCAGCGGCGTCCTGGAAGCTCGTGTCGAGTCGGACCTACCGTGGCCGCTCGACCGCGGCCGGTGCAGCGATGCTCCTCGATCTCGAGACACCCGGCCAGCAACCGCTTCATCTTCGCTGCATGTCGACGACGATCGTCGCGGCCAGCCCCGGAGCTCGGCGCGTCCAGGCGGGAGGTTGTTCGGACCCGAGCGCCTGGGATCCACCAGCGACCGCCGCGATCCCCGCGCTCGTGTGCGGCGAGGCGACCCAACCGCCGGAAGACAGCGACGATGACGATGATGATCGGCTGGTGTTCGGGGACGCGCCGGGCCTCGAGCACGCATCCCAGCACGGCGCGTGCGCGCCATCGGGCGGGCTCCGCAGGATCCAACGCTGACGGGCCTCGTCAGCGGCGCTCGCCCGCGTGGACGAGCGCCGTGCTGACCAGATCGCGGACATGCCGCCGGGTCGCCATCGCGATGACGGTCGAGGCCGCGGTTCCGGCAACCAAGACGTTCTCGCGATCCTTGACCGGATCGTGCGAGACCCGTCACGGCACGAGCTCGGCAAGCGTCAAGGACAGGTCGTGTGCCTCGTGCGGGTCGTGCGAAGTCGCGACCCGTAGCCGCACCAACGTCCCGGGTGAGGCGTCGCAGAACAGGTCTTCCACCTCGAACAGCGGCCTTCCCGTCGCGGGTGCGCCGTCGATCGCCACGATCCGGTCACCTTCTTGTATTCCGGCCGCGGCGGCCGGTCCCTGCGGGAGGACCGCGGCAACTCGGAAGCCGGCGCGGTCGCGTACGAGAGTCATGCCACTGCGATCGTACACGTCTCGCCGCGCGACCTCCTTGCCGGGCTCGAGGTACAGGACCTTCGCCTTGTAGTCGAACGTCACGATGAACCGCTTCAATATGCCGGTGCCGAGGTTGGCCGACGCATCCATGTCGGCAAATGCGCCCTCGTCCCCGGTGAACAGGTCGGTCACGACGTCGCGAATGACGGCATCGCCGACCCGGACATCATGGACGCGCGTGACCCAGGAGCGCGACGGACCGCCGACCCCCCAGCCCGTGATCGTCTGGACGCTCGGGTGATACCGGTCGACCAGGTGGTGCTCTCGCGTGAAGTGAGCCGTCGTGGTGAGCGAGTTGGCGGCGCCGGTGTCGATCGCGAACGTCGCCGGAATACCATCGATGGCGCCATGTACGATCGGCGTGCGATCCGCGAACTCGAACGGCACGCCGATGGCATCGGGAGGTCGCGAGAACGTCGCGGGTTCGGTCAGGGTCAGTGTGCGCGTGTCGTAGTCGATACGGACCGCGAGGAGCGACAGGAGATCGAACCCGACCAGTCCGTCAAACTCGAGCGATTCCGCGTCGCGTAATGAACCGGGGTCGATCACGTACAACAGCGGGCGCGCGAGGGTAAGGCCCCCGAGTGTGAGTGCGTGAGCGCGCACGATGCCGAGGTCCATGCGCTGCCCCCCGGTGCCCATGGCCGCCCCAGGGATCGTCACGGCGGGCGTGATGCCGAGGCGCTTGGCGGCTGCCGGTGTGAGCATGTCGACACCGCCGGTGTCCACGATCATCCGCACCGGCTTGCCGTCCACTTCCGCTGCGACGTAGATGTGGTGATCGAGCAGCTCGAAGGGCACGGTCGTGCTGTGCGATCCGCGGACGAAGAAGGGGCCGTCGCCTGGGCCGGCGGCGACCATCGAGTGCGCTCCACCGCAAGCGGCGACGGCGATCGTGAGAAGCACGACTGGGGTACCCATGACTGTGGTGAAATAACTAGCAATATTTCAAAGTAACGCAAGTTGAAAATATCGCGGAAATTTAAACAACCGATCACGCGCTCGGGGGCAATTCGCGGCGCCCGCGCCACCTCCGCTCTCGCTTCACCGGTACGGCAGGAGATCGTCGATACGATCGAGGCGCTCGGTGGCGCCGCAACCATCGCCGAGCTCGGCCACGAGCACACCTGATGAGCTGGTGCTTCGTCTCGCCCCGGTGGCCGCGCGCCCCGCGCGTCGCAAGCCACGCGAGTCGCGCTGAGTCACACGACGGCAGCGGCCGGCGTGCTCACGTCGGAGTCTTCGCATAGGTGCCAAGCCTGCGC